>JBKKDM010000092.1:0-37989 GCA_046707905.1 Candidatus Limnocylindrales bacterium | reverse complement strand
AACTCCTCGCCGGCGTAGGCGTCGCGCCCCTTCGGCCGGTCGGACCGTCCGTTGCCACGTCCGTCGAAGGTCACCACCCGGTAGTGCCGCGGCAGATCGGCCAGCTGGAAGCGACCGTGCGCCGAGTCGAGGACCGACCAGGTCGGCAGTATGAAAATCGTGGTGGGCCCGCGACCGTAGACCTCGTAGAACAGGCGGACCCCGTCGCGCTGCACGTACCCGTCCAAGTCAGGCCGCCGAGCTCGCATCGCGCTCCCACGGAGTAGCCACAACTTGGCGGATCATATCCGCACCTGAGTCCCTTCTTAACCCGGACTCAGTGCTCTCAATGGCCGGATAGCGCCAGAGCGCTACCAACCAGCCGCGGGGCTCAATGAACCTACCCGGTAGCTCGGGCGAGATCGGCGACGAAACGTGTGATAAGCCCCGCGAAGTCGGTTCGGTCTCGGTCTGCCAGTCGGTCATCGCGGCTCGATACACCGAGCGACGGAAGCGATCGACCTGCTCGGTCGACGCCTTGCCGGCAGCCGTTCGTACGAGCGAGGCGCGTCGTCCATTGTCCCGATCAATTTGTCGCTCGACGAGACCGGTCACCTTGCCGACCTCGCCGCCCCGTTCCCGAATACCACGATAACTCGGGGATTGTCGCTCGCGGCATGCGACCTCGGCTCGTCCCGGGCTACACCGCTCAGGGGCGGGAGGCATGTCGCGCAAGTGCTCTAACCAGCTGAGCTAGCCGCCCGAATGCGACGCGAGTTCCGTCGCGTCGCGGCGGGATGATACCGCGAGCGAGTCGTCCGGTCGCGCAGTCGATCGTTATAACGTTTCGAGCCGAAGTCGGCTCAGGGTGACGACCGACCACCTGCGACGTATCGCCCCCAATCGTCGGCCGAAACCCTCTCGCTCGCCGGTATTTCGCCATTCCGTTTGTCGAACGTGCTGTTCAGCGGACAACGATCGAGACTTCCGGCGACCAGAGCGAGACCATGCCTGTCGTCGCGTTGCGGACGCGGGCGCTGAAGGCGTAGCTGCCCTTGCCCGAGGGCGGCACAAAAGTGCCGGTGGTCGTCGACACGCCGGCCTGCCACGACTTGTAGCCCAACCAGCTCTTGGTCCCGGCCTTCATGAACCGGTACTGAACGTCAAAGACGTAGCCCGGCAGGGTCACGGACGACCACGCCACCGTGAATGAGGAGGTGGTTCCGCCGGTCGTCGGACTGACACGGACCGGGACTGCGATCGATCCGCCGAAGCTGCCGGGATCGCCCTTGACGGTCGAGGCGAAGGTGTACGTCCCCGCGGCCTGGAAGACGTAGCCGTATCGGCCACTGATCAGCGGCCCGGAGTCGAAGAGGGGTGCCTTCACTGGGCCGAGTTTCAGATTGTCGGTTGCGCTGTGGAGCTTCCTCGATCCCCATAGGCGTTCCCGCCGTACCAGTGATAACACGAGATCGCTCAACCGGCCAGCCGATCGGTCTCAGCGGCGACGACTTCCGTGCCTGCTGACCATCTCTGGGCCCGAGCAGGAATGGCTCAACCAGATGGGGACAACGGTCGAGGACGTCGACCGATCGAATGAGGTCCTGATGTCGGTGATCGCACGACGGCGAGGCCCGACATCTACGGGCCGAGCGGAACGGCAACACGCTTCGGATGACATTCGCCCGCGGCGAGTGACGTGACGGAGGACGACACCTGGGACGCCGTCCACGACGCCCTGGCCGCCAAATGGCTCGTCGGGCAACCCTCCATCGACCCCGGGGCGCTTCTTCCGGCCTATCGCTCAAGGCGTTTCGTGCCGGGCGGACGCCTCTAGTCCTTCGTATTGACGCTAGGGACTCCCCGAAGTAGCGTTCGCTCCCCGAACCCGCGCGAAGACAAGGTGCCCGCGTGTCAACCCAACCTGCTGGTCGCGAAGAGCCCGCGTTCCCCACAGCCGCCAAGCCAACGACAGCCGAGATGAATCCGGGACCGGGATTCCGCGTGCGGCGAGAGTCCAGCTCGACCGACTCGGCGACGTTAGCTGCGTTCGCCGAATTCGATACGGCGCGGATATCCGATCTCATGAACAGGCTCTTTACGATGTCGCCCGATATCAAGCCGATGACACATCGGGACCTGAAGATCCTGGGCCCCGCATGCACCGTCAAGGTGTACCCAGGCGACAACCTCATGGTCCACAAGAGTCTCGATATTGCCAAGCCCGGTGACGTGATCGTGGTTGATTCAAGCGGCTCGACGTTGACCGCCGTGCTGGGCGGCTTGGTCTCCACAAAAGCGAGACATCGTGGAATCGCGGGTTTCGTTGTCGACGGCCTGATCCGTGACTTGTCGTCGATCGTAAGCCTTGGCGACTTTCCGGTGTTCGCGCGCGGGTTGACGCCCATTGGTCCGCTTCACCGCGGGCCGGGTGAGATCAACTACCCGGTTTCGGTCGGCGGGATTGTCGTACACCCGGGCGACATCATTGTCGGCGATGAAAACGGCGTTGTTGTCGTGCCGCGTGACTCGGTCACTGACCTGCTCGAGCGTCTGACCTCCCGGACCACCGTCGAGGCCGAGTACGAGGCCGCGGTCGCGCGTGGCGAGTTTTCCAATGACTGGGTCGATGCCATCCTCGCGGATGCTGGCGTCGACGCCTAGTCCACCGCAGCTGCGCTTGCGGCGTCGTTCAGAACGAACGCGGGGCTGATCGCGGTGAGGCCCGTTGCACCCGGAAGCGTTCCGCACCTCACGGTTGGCATCGTGTCACCCGGCGAGATGGGCTCGACCCTGGGTCATCTCGTTTCCGGCCCCGGCGTTCGCGTGGTGACGACGCTCGACGGCCGAAGCAGACGGTCTGCCGAGCTCGCCCAGGCAGCGGGGCTGGACGTCCTCGACTCGCTGGATGAGGTGGTAGCGAGTGCGGACGTTCTGATCTCCGTTGTTACGCCGGCCGCGGCAACAGAGCTGGCCGAACGCGTCGCTTCGACGATCGAGAGGCGATCGGCTCGCACGCTGTACGTAGATATCAACTCCGTCTCCCCAGTAACCATGCGAAAAGTGGAGTCGATCCTGGACTCCCCCAACGTCGACGTCGTCGACGCATCGATCCATGGCCTGGCCTCGCGTCTCCCTGGTGATGGAACGATCTATCTCAGTGGGCGGGCGGCTCCCGAGGTTGCGGCTCTCTTCGGCGCCCTCCCGCACGTTGTCATCCTCGGCCCGGAGATTGGGCGAGCATCGCTGATGAAGATGCTCATCGGTGGTGTGAACAAGGGACTCGTGGCGCTGCTCCTCGAATTGAGCGATGTCGCTCTCGAATACGACGCGCTCGACGAATTCTGGCTTGCCATCCGAACGTCATACAGCGGTGTCATGGAAACGTTCGAGCGCCTGTTGCCGACATATCCACAGCACGTCGCACGCCGGGCGACCGAGATGGCGGAGCTCGAGCTGACCGCGTCCGCAGTGGCCAAGGATCCGGTCATGGCGACCGCCGTGCGAGCCCTGTTCGAGCGTCCGATGGTTGGTGTAACGATCCAAAGCCTGGCGGACCGAATGGTGGCCGAGGAGCGGAACAGCGAAGCATCGTCTCATGGGTCGTGAGCATGCGGCCAGGGGTCGCGTTGCTGCCGCGACACTGTGAGCTTCAATCGTCTGGGTGTTCAGTGACGTCGTGATCAAGTTGCGACGCTCAACAGCTGACAGGCCATCGGTGATCCTGCTGGAAGGGGATGTCAACGCGCTTTCAGTCGCTCGCAGCCTGGGTCACGACGGAGTAGAGGTCTTTGCCATCAACCATGACTCATCACTGATTCGCCGCTCGCGATTCAGCCGGTGGATACCTATGCCACGTGATGCACCACCCGAGGACTGGCTGGAGTACTTGCTGGGGCCGCGGTCGAGCCCCCTTGCCGGCTCCGTCCTCCTTGCATGCAGTGATCCCGCGGTCGAGTTGATCGCAAGGAACCGAGTTGTGCTGGAAAAGCGGTTCCTGCTCGATGAATCCAATCCCACCGCACAACTGTGCATGCTTGACAAGCTATGTACATACGAGGCCGCCGCCGCCGCGGGCGTACCGGCTGCGCGTTTCTGGCCGGTACGATCAATCGGCGATCTCGACGCCGTCCGGTCAGAGCTCGTGTATCCCGTCATCGTCAAGCCTCATCGATCCCATGCCTTCGCAGCGAAGTTTGGGCGAAAGCTCTTGGTGGCCACGTCGTTCGAGGAGGTGTCTGCGGGGGTTGACGCGGCTGAGAATGCCGGCGTTGATGTGCTTCTGATGGAGATGATCCCTGGGCCGGACAGCCGGCTCTGCAGTTACTACACGTACCTGGATGAGAATTCCGGCCCACTCTTTCACTTCACGAAGCGCATCATCAGGCGATACCCAACGCTCAGCGGTGGCGCCACCTATCACGTGACAAGCCATGTTCCCGAGATACCCGAACTCGCTCTCGCGCTCTTCCGCTCGGTTGGCCTTCGGGGGTTGGCAAACGCGGAGTTCAAGCTCGATGTCCGGGACGGTCGCATGAAGCTCATTGAATGCAACGCTCGTTTCACCGCGGGGATACCTCTGCTCGCAGCGAGCGGGTACGACCTAGGTCGGTGGGTATATGACCGGATTACGGGACATCCGAACGTTCCCCTCGGGGAGTATGCAGCTGGCCTCCACCTCTGGAGCCCCCTGGGTGATGCGCGCGCTTTCCTCGAACTGCGTTCCAGGGGAGAGCTCACGACGAAGGCGTGGCTGCAGAGCCTGATGCATCGACAGGTGTTTTCGTATCTGGACTGGCGAGATCCAGGGCCCGGCCTTGGGGTTGTTTCGGCTTTACTTCAATCTGGCGTTCACAAACTCGTACAACGTCGAGGCATTTGACGTGGTTCGAGACGAGGATGGCATCGCGCCGGCCTCCACGACCACCCGTGCGTCGACGACCGACTGGATCCCCTTGTCGACAATCGGGCCGGTCCAGGCGTCCCGCAACCAGCCGACGTCCGCCACGGTGAGGTGGGATTGAAGACGCGGTTGATCAGGGCGGCGCCGGTCCACTGGGTCTCCATGAATGCCGCGAATGAATCGGCTCGGTCGGGAGCAGGTCGAGCCACAAAAAAACGGGGGTGCCGGGCCATATCGAGGATCGTCCGCGCGGACAGCGTCGGCGGGACCGTGAAACCCGTTGTGGACGTCCCGGAGGCGCGCGCGGCCACAGGAATGTCGACTGTGAGCACGAGGGCCGCGAATCCAGCGGCCTGCGC
Source organism: Candidatus Limnocylindrales bacterium (assembly GCA_046707905.1). Lineage (GTDB taxonomy): Bacteria > Chloroflexota > Limnocylindria > Limnocylindrales > CSP1-4 > UBA5189. The sequence goes on along the minus strand of JBKKDM010000092.1, from coordinate 32,748 downwards.
ACGACGAACGAGCTCGAGTCCAGCATCACGATCGTTCCACACCGCGCTCATCGATCCCCGAGTGGACCCCAGTACGGGATTTCACTAGCGGCTGGAAGAGGTATTCCACCTCGACTAGCGCCGTGAGCGGATCAGCTTCGACCGCCGGGGGGCGCTATCGCGTCCGGCCACGGATGCCGGCAAGCACCCGAGCTCCGCCAGCAACGCACAGAACCACGAGATCGCCGGGGCTCGATGCCTCGAGGGCTGCGCGCGTCGCGTCTGCCTCGTCGGGCACGAAGGTCGGTTGACCTGCCCGAGACGTCGAGCCGTGGCCATTCCGGGAGGCAGCCTCGATCAGCAGCCCCGCCGCCTCGCCGATTGGCCGGCCGCGTACCGCGGGCTCCGCCACGAACAGCCGGTCAAAGACCGAGCCAGCGAGCGTGCCGAATTCAACGCGGTCCTCGTCCCGGCGGTCGCCCGGCATGCTCACCACCCCGATCACGCGGCGTCCATCGGCGATCCGGTCGATCAGCTCAGCGAGGGCCCTGAGCGCAGCGATGTTGTGGCCGTAATCGAGGATGATCTCGCGGCCCTGGATGAGGTGGCGCTCCACCCGCCCCGGCGACGACGTGAACGAGCGCAACCCCTCCCCGATTGCCTCCGCGCTGATGCCGAGCGCGACGGCTGCCGTCGCTGCCGCCACCGAATTGGCGACGTGCATCCGGGCAGCCCCCTGCCACGTGATCGGAATCTCGGCGAGGGGCACGCAAACGAGCAGCTGGCCGGCTCTTCGAACGACGAGGGCCTCGCCGTCCACATCGGCCTCAACCCGACCGGCGAGGCCTCCAGTAGCCAGGTGCTGTTCCACGGCTAGCGCCCCGCCCGAACCTGGCTGGGCCGTGGTGGTCAGTGCGACCGCGCCGTTGGATCGATCGGCCATGCCAAGCACCAGCGGGTCGTCCGCGTTCAGCACCGCGGTCCCCGTGCGTGGAACGGCGTCCACGATCACTGCCTTCACGTTCGCAAGCTGCGCGAGCGTGGTGATGCCATCAAGGCCGAGGTGGTCCCCGGTGACGTTCGTGACGATCGCCACGTCGTTGTAGTCGTATCCGAGGCCGTCCCGCAGAATCCCGCCCCGGGCGACCTCCAGAACGGCTGCCTCGATCGTCGGGGTGGCGAGGAGGAGTCGCGCCGACGCCGGGCCGGCCATGTCCCCGACCTTGAGCTGCAGGCCGTCGGCGACGATGTTCTCGGTGGTCGTCATGCCGGTCGCCAGCCCGGACGTCGTGAGGATGTGGGCAAGCAGCCGAACCGTCGTCGTCTTGCCGTTCGACCCGGTCACCGCGGCGACCGGGATCCGCGCCTCGGAGCCCGGACCGAACAGGTGGTCGAGCACGGCGCCGCCGACGTTGCGGCCGCGACCCTCCGTCGGCCGGGTGTGCATCCGGAAGCCTGGCCCCGCGTTGACCTCGATGATCGCACCGGCCGCTTCCTCGAGGCTGCGCCCGATGTCGGTCGTCACGATGTCGATCCCGGCGACATCCAGCCCGACGACACCAGCGGCCAGTCGGGCCATGCCGGCAACGTCCGGATGGACCTCGTCCGTTCGATCGATGCTGGTGCCACCGGTCGAGAGGTTGGCGGCGCGGGCGAGGTTAATGTGACGACCGCTCGCGGGGACGTCGTCGAGGCCCAGCCCCTGGGCAGCAACCAGTGCTTCCGCCCGATCGTCCAGGCGCAGCCGGGTCAGCTGCCGCGCATGCCCCTCGCCCCGCCGCGGATCGGCGTTCTCACGCGCAACCAGCTCGCGGACCGTATGCCGGCCATCGCCGTCGACCCCCGCGGGAACTCGCTCGGCGCAGGCAACCAGGCGGCCACCGATCACGAGCAACCGGAAGTCGCGCCCAACGATCTGGCGTTGAACGACGGCCTGCCGGCGGCGGCTCGCAAGGACCGCATGATCGAACGCCGCTCCCACGGAAGCGTCGTCGCCGACGTCGAGCGTGACCCCGCGTCCGTGGTGGCCGTCCACGGGCTTGACCACGACCGGATAGCCCACCTTCCGTGCGTGACCCACGGCCTCATCGACCGTCGTCGCGAGGCGCCACGTGGGCGTAGGGACGCCCGCCCGTTCGAGCGCCGCTGCGGCCTCGTCCTTGTCACGGGCCATCTCCGCACCGATGAGGCTCGTGTCCGACGTGACCGTCGCTCGAATCCGCCGGCCATGGATCCCCCAGCCCAGCTGGACGAGGTTGCGGTCGTTGAGGCGGGTCCACGGGATGTGGCGCCGACGCGCGACATCGACGATGGCCTGGGTGGACATCCCCAGCCGCCCACGATCCGCGAGCGCGGCGAGCTCGGCCACCATGCGCTCGGCAGCCTCGACGGCCGCACGTTCGCCCACGATCAAGCCGTTTACCAGCTCCACCGCCGCGTCTCCGGCTCGGGAACCTACCTGCTCGTCATCGAAAGCAAAGATGATGTCGTACGTCCCGGGCTCTCCTGCCGCACGTGTCTTGCCTCGGGTGGGTCGGCCGCCGCTGGCTCGCTGCAGCTCCAGCGCCACGTGCTCCACGATGTGGCCCATCCAGGTGCCTTCGACGACCCGGGCCCCGAAGCCACCAGGCTGGCCGCTGCCGCACGTATGCATTGCCAGACCGGGCAGGGTCGCGAGGAGGCGCTCCGGAAAGCCCGCGATCCGGTCCGACGGAAGCTGCTCGAGCGCGCCGATATCGACGACCATGCGGACGACGGGCAGGCGCGACCACGGGTTTGGCCCGTGCACGACCCGCTTTTTGAGGACGCGAACCGCGGCTGCTGCGACAGTCGGCGGGTCGGCAGGGCCTGAGCTCAGCGAAGCGGACATGTGAGCTCGGCTGTGAAGGTCCGCATCGGCCCGGCCAGCCTCGGCTGCCGCCGCCTAAGGCCGTGCATTCAGTGATGGCCGCCGAGTTGCATCGGTGCGCCAGGCGGAAGAGATCATGGGTACCTATCCCTTCAGGCCTACCGACGCGATGCCACCGATGAGCTTCTTCTGCGCCAGGAAATAGACGACAAGCGGCGGCAGCATGGCCAGGAGGTTGGCGGCCATGAGCAGGTTCCATTCCGTTCCGACCCGCGAGTAGTTCGTTGCCAGGGCGACCGCAAGGGGGAACTCCTCGGTCTCGTCGAGGTAGATCAACGGACCGAAGAAATCGTTCCACGTGCCCAGGAACGTGAATACGGCAACCACGGTCAGGGCGGGCGCGGTCAGGGGCAGGATGATCCGGCGATAGATCGTCAGGTGGCCTGCTCCATCGATGCGGGCGGCTTCGTCGAGCTCCCGCGGGATTGTTCGCATGTATTGCCGCAGGAGGAACACGAAGAACGCATTCCCGACGAACGCCGGCACCGTGAGCGGGAGATAGGTGCCGTACCAGCCGAGGTTGTAGTACAGCAGGAACTGCGGGATCAGCAGCACGGGCCCCGGGAGGAGGAGCGTGCCGAGGAGGATCGCGAACAGGAACCTCCGGCCACGGAAGCTCAACCGGGCGAACGGATAGGCGATCAGGGAGTTCGAGACGACCGCGCCAACCACGTTCACGGACACGAGGATCATCGTGTTGAACGTGTGCAGCAGGTACGGCTTGTCGGGATCGAACAGGGCTTGGGTGAAGGTCTCCCAGCGGAAGTGCTGCGTTGGAAACCATTCCACCGGCACGGTGAAGACCGGCGCGGTGTCCGGCTTCAAAGCCGCCGTGACCATCCACGAGATCGGCAGCAGGATGAACGCGGCGAGCAGCAGGAGGAGGCCATACACGAGCGTGGCGTGGCCGAGCCGAAGCAACCGGCGGCCTGGTCGCCCTGGGCCTTTCCGCCCTCGTCGGAGGAGCACGGCTACTGCGTCTCGTAGAACACGAACCGGCGTTCCAGGCGGAACGTCAGGAAGACCAGGACGACTCCGACCACGGTCAGGATCCAGGCCAGGGCAGCCGCATAGCCCAGCTGGCCGTCGACGAAGCCGACGCGGTACAGATAGAGCATGTAGAAGAGGAGCGAATCACCGGGTCCCCCGCTCCCCGCCCGTCCGACGATGACGATCAGTGGCCCGATGACGAGGAGCGCGTCCACAACGGCGTTGATGAGGAGGAAGAACAGCGTCGGCGAAAGCATCGGCAGCGTGATGAATCGAAACCGGGCCACCGGGCCGGCCCCATCGAGCTCCGCCGCCTCGTACAGGTGGGGTGGGATGTTCTGGAGGCCGGCGAGGAAGATGACGGCACCCCCGCCGATGCCCCACAAGCCCATGATCGCGACCGCCGGCAGGGCCCACGCCTCCTCCTGCAGCCAGGACGGCGGGTCCTCCCAACCGAGGTCCCGTAGAACGGTGTTGACGGCCCCGACGTCGCCGTTCAGGAGCACGGCCCACAGGATGGTCACGGCCACCCCCGAAAGGACCGCCGGGATGTACAGGATCGTCCGGAAGCCGTTCATCCCGGGCAGCTTCTGGTTGAGCAGGATCGCAACCCCGAGGCCGGCAGCGAGGAAGATCGGTGTCGTGAAGACGATCCAGCGGAGCGTGACCCCGAGCGCGTGCGTGAAGTACGGATCAGCGGTGAAGATCTGCTCGTAGTTCGCCGTCCCGATGAAGTCGCCGGGCCGCAGCAGCTGCTCGTCGGTCAGGCTGATCCAAACGGACCAGCCGAGCGGCGCGGCGACGAAAAGGACGAGGCCGACGAGCCACGGCAGCAGAAAGAGATACGCCGCGCGCTCCTCGGTGCGGCCGAGCTCGCCCTTGCGCACGCTCAGTTGCCCAGCGACTCCCACTGCTCCCAGGCCCGGTCGAGCTCCACGTGGCTTGCCGCCGCCATCTTGTCGAGGATCGCCTGCGCGTCCGTCCGACCTTCGACCGTTAGCAGCCGCATGACCTCGGCCGGATCCCACGCGTCGACGCCCGGCGGAACGAACCCAGGCAGAGGAGCGTTATCGAGGACCTCCAGGTATTGCTGCTTGATGGGGTCCCCTTCGCCGTAGCGAACCTCCGCAGCGACCGTTGACGACAGCGGCGGGTCAGGGCTGACCTCCGTGCGAATCCGCTGGGCATCCGTCGCGATGAACCGGATGAAGGCGAGCGCGCCCTCGGGGTTCGGGCTGTCGCGCATGGCTCCCCACGCGGCCGTGAACACATCGACGTAGTCCGGCTGGCCCTCGAGCACGTAGAACGGTGAGAGCCCGAACTCGATCCCATTCTCGCGGTACTTATCCACCTCCGTGAAGTCCGTCCAGGTGAGCCCGATCCTGCCCTGCGCGAAGAGGTCCGACTCGCCGAGGGTGTCCAGCAGGCCGGCGCCGGGTGCGAAGCCATCGTTGATCAGGGCCGCGCCGATCTGGAAGGCCTCGACGACCTGTGGGGAGTTCATGTGGCCCAACGCCTGGCGACCGTCGGGCCCGAACACCGGGCTGAACAGGAAGCCCCAGTCAGGGACGGAGCAGCCGAAGATCGCGGCCGCGGGATTTCGGTCCGGCCGCCCGATGGCTCGGCAGATCTGGTCGTACTCCTGGTAGGTCAGCGAGCGGTCGACGGGCGGTGGCTGGACGTTGGCAGCCGCGAACAGCTTGGCGTTGTGGACCAGGATGTTGCCCGCAAGGAAGTCGCCGATCGCGTAGATCCCCTTCGAAGGATCTGCCTCGATCAGCCCTCGTGCCAGGCCTCCCTGGTTGAAGTCTGCCGGGTTGACACCCCATGCCCCGAGGTGGGGCGTCAGGTCGACCCATCGTCCGGCCTTCATCGTTGCGGCGATATCGGGCTCCAGGAGGGCAACGTCCGGCACGTTGCCCGCCTGCAACGAGGTCGTGATCTTCGGCGGGTACGCCTCCTCCGGGACCACGATGATTTTCACGTCGGCATCCGGGTTCTGGGCCTCGAAAGCCTTCTCGTAGGCCTTGATCGGCACTTCGTCGTCGCCCTGGGCGATGGTCCAGACGGTTATGGTGCCCGCGACCGGCTGCCCTTCGCCTGAGCCCGGGGCCGCACTGCCCGGGAGCGGATCGGCGCTCCCCGGCACAGTCGGAGCCTTCGTTTCGGCGGTCGGTCTTCCCCCGCATCCGACGACAGTCAAGAGCGCCAGGATTGCGAACCACCGACTTGTCGACATTTCTCTCCTCGGTGAATCCAGCTCCGGCAGAGACGAGATGGCGATTTCCGGATCGTAGGTGAAGCCGAGCACGGGCACCACCAACTGCCGAAACGTGACTTTCCCCCACCGCGTCACGGGACGCGCGTTTGGAATGGCTATTCGACTCGCGGCCAACGGACTTGGTGGAGATCGAAAGCCCAGGGACAGGCATCCTGTGCCCGTGGGAGGGCCGACCCCTCGCACGGCGGATCTCGAACGAGGCATGTCGTGGAAGACGCGTCACTGGTCGCGGGACTGGCCGCCCGAGACGAGCGCGCAATGGAAGCACTTCACGCCCGATTTGGAGGCGCTATGAGTGCCCTGGCCCTGCGCGTGACGCACAACGAACGCCTCGCCGAGGAGGTTGTCCAGGATTCGCTGATGGCGGTATGGCACGATCCCAGCCGGTTCGATCCGAACCGGGGAACACTCGGACCATGGCTGATGACGATCACGCGATTCAATGCCATCGACTCACTACGTCGCGCAGCAGTGATCCAACGGAGGACTGCGAACGTGGACCTCGAGTTGCGTCCCGCCGCCAATGACGTCCACGACGAGGTCTGGCTCGGCGTCCGGCGGGATCGGCTGTACGAGGCGATCGAGAGCCTCGGGACTGATCAGCGTCGGGCACTCGAGCTCGCCTTCATCGGGGGCCTGACGCACATCGAGGTCGCCGAGCGCGAGGGCATACCCCTCGGCACAGCGAAGTCCAGGATTCGGCTCGCCATGCGGAAGCTCCGCGATCAGCTGTCCCCGACGATCGGCCATGACTCATCCCCGATGGATGCCGGGACACGACCGAAGCCGTGAGAACGAATGAGGCCGGGCTGACATGAGGTGCTTCCATGGATGAGCCGTTGTCCCAGGATCGCCTAGTCGGCGCGCTGCGGGCAGCAGCGGCACACGGTGGCATCGCCACGCCCGAGTTCATCGCCGCGGTTCTGGTCGATGGCGACGACGACCTCGCTGCATGGGCGATCGGTCAGGCCCTCGAGGAGCAGCCGCGCACCGTGGTCTTCGACGAAGTGGTCCGACGGGCTATGGAGATTGTCGGGTCGGCCTGGGAGTCCGGCCGGTGGTCGATCTCGCAGGAACATCTCGCGACGGTGGCGCTCATGGGAGCCCTCGCTCGATTGCGGCCCGCGTCAACCGACGACGCTCGGATCGGACCTGTCGCCGTCCTGGCCGCACCGGAGGGCGAGCAGCATGTGACCGGGCTGACGTGTCTCGCGCAGGTCCTCGAGGGACACGGATGGCGGGTCGAGAACCTCGGCGCGAACGTGCCGGGAGACGACCTGCAGCGATACGTCGCCGGCCGCGAGGTCGACCTCGTCGCCCTGTCGATCGTGAGCGCCGACCGACTGCCTGAGCTGATGCAGAGCGTTCGCCTGCTCCGCGAGGCTCCAGGGCGGCCAGTCCCCCTGCCCATCATCGTGGGCGGACGGGGCGTGGCCGGGGTGGAGGGTGAGATCCCCGATGTGGATCACGTCGGCCGGTCGCTCGCGGAGGCGGAGGAATTCGTGGCCAGCCTGGGCGCCCGATTGGGTCTCCGAGCCGACCGCTGACCTCGAGTCAGTCGCCCCCGACCTCCAGGCGGCGAGGGTGCGTCGCTGCGCGCTCGGCCAGGACTCGGAGCATTCCGCGAAAGATGGCCACGTGCACGGGATACAGGAGGTACCAGTACGCGAGCCCAGGAAGCCCCTTCGGTTCGAAGTACGCTGTCTGGATGAGCCGGCTCTCGCCCTTCTCTGGAACCACCCGGTACTCGAGCCAGGCCTTGCCGGGCAGCTTCAACTCTCCCCGCAAACGCAGGAGCCTTCCCGGCACGATTTCCTCGACGCGCCAGAAATCGAGCGCGTCACCCACCCGAAGCCGGTTCGGGTCGCGACGGCCGAGCCGCATGCCCACCCCTCCGACGACTCTGTCGCTGAGACCTCGGAGGCGCCACAACCGGTTGGCATACGGCCAGCCCCAGGTCCCGCCGATCCGGCCAATCGCGGAGAAGGTCTGGTCGGGCGAAGCGGCAACGTGTCGCAGCCTTCGGTCGATGATCATCCCTTCCCTTGAACCGGATGCGGCAAGGGTCGCGCGGCCGGGCCCCCGCAACGCATCGAACCAGGTCGACGCACGCTCCTCCCGACCCGACCGATCCATCGCGAGGCGCAGCGCCTCGTCGTAGGTCGCGGGATTCAGCCGGAAGGCACGCGCTGGCTCTGGATGGCGGACCACGACCTCGTTGCGGAGGCCTTCGATGAGCGGTCGGGCGATATTCGAGGGAACCGGCGAGATCAGATTGACCCAGTAGGAGCTGAGTTTCGGCGTGAGCACCGGGACGGGAATCATGAGCCGGCGGAGCCCTCGGAGCTTCGCGTACCGCAGCATCATCTGCCCGTACGACAGGATGTCGGGGCCGCCGATCTCGACGATTCCGGTCAGATCCGGACGGTCCAGCGCGGCGATGAGGTAGTCGAGCACGTCCCGGATCGCGATCGGCTGGCAGCGCGTCGCGACCCAGCGTGGCGTGATCATCACCGGCAACCGCTCGGTGAGATGGCGAAGGATCTCGAATGACGCGCTTCCGGAGCCGATGATGATCGCGGCTCGGAACTCGGTGACCGGGACGCCTCCGCGAGCCAGCTCCCGTCCAACTTCATGGCGGCTCGACAGATGATGGGACAGCGCGGCAGCGTCGTCTCCAAGCCCGCCCAGGTACACGATCCGCCGGGCGCCGGCCCGCGCAGCTGCTGCGCCGAACGCCCGGGCGGATCGCTTGTCGTCCTCGGCGAAGTCCGCGCCGCCGCCGGCCATGGAGTGGGCGAGGTAGTACGCGACATCTACGCCTTCGAGTGCCGCCGGGAACGTCGCCGGCTCCATGAGGTCCATCGGGACGGCGCGAGTGCCCGGAAATCGCTCGGTGAGGCCGTTCGGGTCGCGGCCCGCGACGGTCACCCGCTCGCCGCGCTCGATGAGGAGCGGCACCAGGCGCCCGCCCACATAGCCGCTCGCGCCAACAACGAGTACCTGCATCCGTGAAGCATCGCGGCGGCGGCCGCGTCACTCGTTCCCATTCACTCCGTCAACGTCGCAGTTGCGCGCTGAATCCCGAGACTCAGGCGCGACAGGGCGCTCCGGTCTTCGAGTCGGTGAAAGTCTTGCCCGCCTGGGGGACGAACCTCCAGTCGTAGCTCGTCGCGTGCAGGGTGAGCTTCAGCACGCCGAAGGTGGTGGCGTTGCGGACCAGGCTCTGCGGCTTGATTCTCCCGAACGGTCGGAGCTCGGCGCCACCGGTGCCGACGACGAACTGACGGATGCCGTTGGGGCTCGCCGTGCCACTCGGCGTCTGGCGCCCGAATCGCTCGTAGTTGTGGTCGTGTCCGACAAGGATCACGTCGGCGTGGGCCGCGTAAAGGACGTCCCAGAACGCGCGCGACCTCGAGTAGCTGCCGTGGGCGCCGGAGCTGAACAGGGGGTGGTGCCAGTACGCGAGGACGCAGCGCCGCGGGTTGGCGGCGAGGTCGGCCTTCAGCCACTTCGTCTGGGCTGAAGCCGCGCCGCAGCCGCCCACGGCCCAGCAGTTCGAGTTGAGCGCATAGATCCGCCAGGCCCCGAGGTTGTAGGCGTAGTAGCCCTTGCCGATGCTGCCGGCCTGCGAGCCGAAGTACGCGAAGTAGCCGCTCGCGTCGGTCGTCTCGTAGTCGTGGTTGCCCGGGCTCGGTCGAGTACGGGACTTGAAGGCGCCCCAGGTCGGGTCATAGCACGACTGGAACTGGCTCAGCGTGCCGCTGGGGTACACGTTGTCGCCCGTCGTGAAGACGGTGCCCGGGATCGCCGCGACGAGCGCCGCGGTCTTGCTGTCGCCCGACGAGGTGCACGAGGCGATGTCGCCGGTGCCGACGAGGACGGGGTCGCCCGCCGTGCCTGTCGGGAGCGGCGCCGCGCTCAGCGCGCCGGGAATGAGGATGGCCCCGGCGGCGGCGAGGACGATGGCCAGTCTTCGATTCATCACTGGTCCGGAGTCAACCAGCACCCTGGGCCGGCGTCAATCATCCAGTCGGGCCACCTCAGCCAGTGCCCTGCAGCGCCGCGGACAAGCCGCTGATCGTCAGGGCGATCAGCGGGCGGATCAAGGGGATCGATTCATGCGCCGGGTCGGCGGCCTCGCGCTCGCGAAGGACGCGCAAGAGCTCCAGCTGGAGGACCGAGAGCGTGTCGACGTACGGCGCGCGAAGCCCGACGGAGCGACGGACAGCCTCGGCCTCGGCTCGGTCAGCGGCGGCGGTTGCCGCGGCCGGCAGCGGCAGGCGGTCGAGCGCGAACCGGGTTCGGTCGAACTCCTGCTCGATGGCAGTCCATCGGTCAGCGTCGCCCGGCTCCGCCGCCAGCGAGGCGTAGCCGCGGGCGAGCGCGATGTCCGCCCGCCGGACCGCGAGCCGGGCATGGTCGATGAGCGACCGGAAGAACGGCCACGCGGCGTACAGCTCGCCCAGACGGAGGTCGCCGTCGAGCGGATGCGCGCGCTCGAACGCCTCGATCGCCGTCCCCAGCCCGAACCACGCCGGCAGCTCGACCCGGGCCTGCGACCAGGCGAAGACCCACGGGATCGCTCGGAGGTCGTCGATCGACGGGCTCCCGGCAGCTCGCTTCGGCGGGCGAGAGCCGAGCTGAAGGCGGGCGATCTCGTCGATCGGCGTCATCCGCGCGAAGAAGCCGGCGAATCCCGGGTCGTCGTGGACGAGGCCGCGATACGCGGTCCGTGCCGCCGAGGCGAGCTCGTCCATGATCGGGCCCGCGTCCCGGGGCTCCGCCCGCTGGTCGGGGAGTTCGTCGGGTCGCGGGAGCGAATCGAGGGCCGCGGCAGTCAGCGCTTCTAGGTGGCGCAGCGCCAGCTCCGGATCGCCATAGCGCGTCCAGACGATCTCACCCTGCTCGGTGACCTTCAGCCGGCCTGCAACAGAGCCGGCGGGCTGCGCAGCGACCGCGAGCTCCAGCTGGCCGCCGCCCCGCCCGATGGCCCCGCCGCGGCCGTGGAACAGCGTCAGCTCGATGCCGTGGCGCGACGCCACGGATGCGAGCGTCCCCTGGGCCCGGTGCAGCAGCCAGTTCGCCGCGACATAGCCGGATTCCTTGTTCGAATCCGAGTAGCCGAGCATCACTTCCTGTCGGTCGCCCCGCCCGCGAAGGTGCTCCCGGTAGCGAGCGTCACCCAGGAGTCCATCCAGGATCTCGCCCGCGGCCGTGAGCGCCTCCGATGACTCGAAGAGCGGCACGACATCGATCGCCAGCTCCTCCCCCACCCCGGCGACGTCGGCGAGGGCGAGCACCTCGACGACATCCGCGACGCCCGACGTGAAGGACACGATGTAGCGCGTCAACGCCGCCTGCCCGAACTCGCGCTGGATCCGGGCCATCGACCGGAATGTCTCCAGCACCTCGTCACGCCCCGGCACTCCCCCACCGGCCCCGGCGCTGCAGTCCGCCGCGAGCGCCCGCCGATGGACCGCCGCGTGCTGCCGGACCTCGAGGGTCGCGAGGTGGAACCCGAACGTCTCGAGCTGCCAGACGAAGTCGTGGACGTCGCCCCACGCCGAGCGGGCCAGCCCGACGTCGACCAGGGCCTCCTGGATCTCGCGCAGCTCGAGCAGGACCTCGCCGGGCGTCACGTAGCCGGCGGTCGTTGCGCCACGGCGCTCGCCGAGCAGCCGGACGCGGGTGTGGCGGAGGCGCTCGGCGACGAACCCTAGCCGCTGCCGGAACGGCTCGTCGGGGAACCGCTCGGCCAGCGAGTGGGCCAGCTGCGGCATCGCCAGCTCGTCCTCGGTCAGCCGGTGCGCGAGCGCCCGCGGCACGGCGTCTCCACGGATCTTCATCGCGAGCGTCTGGGAGAGGCGGTTCGCGACGGCTTCGTGGCCGCGCAGGACGTGGTCGGCCTGGATCCGGATCGTCTCCTCGGTCACCTCGGCGGTCACCACCGGATGCCCGTCGCGATCCCCGCCGATCCACGAGCCGAAACGGAGGAACGCCGGGATGTGCGGCTCCTGCAGCTCCCGGACCCTCGCGCTCCGCGGGCCTGGCATGAACGTGTCGACCAGCCCGTAGAGCTGCGGGGTCAGGCGATAGAGCGTCTCGTCGAAGACGACCATCGCGGTGCGGACCTCGTCCAGCGGGCTCGGCGCGCCCCGGCGGAGCTCGGCGGTACGCCACAGGATCGCGATCTCCTCTCGGAGCTGGCGCCGCAGGTGCCGGTCAACGGACGGAGCGATGCGCGGGTCGTCCGCCCGCTCCAGGAGGCGCGCGATCCGTCGCAGCGCCACGAGCACGGTCCGGCGTCTCGCCTCCGTGGGATGCGCGGTCAGGACCGGCGAGATCCGGATCGCGTCCAACGCCTCCCGGACGTCCGGCCGCCGCAACGCGACCCGCATCCTCGCCCCTTCCGACGCCCCCGCGGTGGCACGCGCTCGACGTGTCGCCCGCCGCACGCGATCCCGGGCCTCGGCCAGGTTGATCAGCTGGAAGTACAGCCCGAAGGCCCGAACGACCCCTTCGAGCGTCGCCGCGTCCACCGGCAGGACGTCGAACGCCACCCGCTCGTCGGCGTCCCGCCGACGGGCCGCGATCGCGTGCTGGCGGGTGGCCTCGACCAGCTCGAAGACCTCCTCCCCGGCCTGCTCCACGATGATCTCGCCGAGGAGCGCGCCGAGGAGCCGGACCTCGCGCGCGAGCACGTTGCGCGTCCCCGAGGTGCCGATGCTCCGCGGCTCGGCCCGTTCAGGGTGGCGCCGAGCCTGGCGGGCGGCGGCTCGCGGGACAGCGCGGGTGGTCGACACGCTCCCGATTGTGCGCTCGGCGCTGTCAGGGGTTCCGGATCACCTCGAACGCGTCGATGTCCACCCTGGGGTGCCCACTCGAGCCGGACACCACGATCTTGATCGTGTGCGTGCCCGACGAGCTCCACGTCTTCTGGTAGGCCACGTAACGGTACGAGGTCGACGAGTGGTTGAGGTTCACGCTCGTCGCGAGCGTGCCGTCGATGTAGACGTTCGCGGATCCCCGGGCAGGCCCTCGCGTGCTGACCCAGGCGATTGATCGGCCGGTGAAGGTGTAGCTGGCGGACTTGCCCGCGGTCTTGTGGTACTTGACCGTGTCGCCTGAGTAGGCGTCGTTCGAGGCCGTCGTCCAGCCGCTCGAGTAGGTGATCGACGACGACGTCTGCTGCGTGACGGAGATCCGGAGGTCGGCGTTGACCTTCCACGAACCGAGGTTCCCGGCCCAATCTCGCGCCCGCACCTGGAATCGGTACCGGTGGTTGCCGTCGACCGTCGTGGTGTACGACGTGCCGGCCACGCGCGTGGCGATCGTGGTGAACGACCCGCCGTCCTTGCTCCGCGCGACTTCGTACGTCCCCGTGCCCGAGCCCGAATCGGAGGCGGCACTCCAGGAAAGGCTGACCGGCACCGTTGGCGTGCCCATCGTCGTGGACGACCGGAGCGCCACGGAGGGTGCGCCCCCGCCGGTCGGGGGCACGACGTCGCCGAGGACGTACGTCTCGGTCGAGGCGGTCCCGCCAGCGGCGACCAGCATCCGGCCGTCGCCGAGCACGGCGCTCCCGGGATCGGGATGCGCGACCTGGAGGCTCTTCGCGGCATACCAGGCGGTGGTGCCGGGATCCCACACGTCGCCGGAGGTGCTGGCAGTCCCCGCCACCCCGCCTCCCGAGGTGTAGCCCCCGATGGCGACGAGCGTCCCGCCGGAGAGCTCGGCGAGCGCAAACCCGGCGCGCGCGTTCCGCAGCGGGTCGAGGGTGGTCCACGTGCCGGCCGACGGATCGAACCGACGGACGGTCGAGAGGAAGCTGGAGTGCTGGGAGCCATCCCAGCTCAGGCTCTGGCCACCCGCGATCACGACCCGGCCGTTCCCGAGGACGACGCCCGCGGCGCCGCGCGAGCCGACGGAGGTCGTGTTCGCCCACGAGTTCGTCCCAGGGTTGTAGATGCGGGTCGCCGTGACGTCGTCGTAGCCGGGCCCGCCGGCGTCCGCGACCACCACGTAGCCGCCGGACACCAGCACCCGGCCATCATTCAGCGCGAGGACGAGCGGTCCGAGCGCTCCAGAGGCAGCCGGCGCGAGGCTCTCCCAGGCATCGGCGCCCGGGTCATAGGCCATCGCCACCGAGGTGGCCCCGTCGGGGCCGGACCCGCCGGTGACGAATGCGCGGCCGTCCTCGAGCAGGACGGCACCCGCCGATTCGAGGCGGGTGGGTGGCGCCTGGACGGTCGTCCACGAGCCATTCGCGCCGTCATCCGGGTCGAAGAGGTGGGCGCCGTCGCAGGCATCCGCGGCGCCGGACCCGACCTTGCGCCCACCGCCGACCAGGACCCGCCCGTCGCCGAGGCGGACTGCGAACTGGCCGTCACATTGGGCGCCCCACGGTGGGTCGGCCGTGTCCGACCATTGCCCCGTCGCGGGATCGAAGGTTTCGGGATCCAGGATGGTCGAGGTTCCGCCGGCGAGGAGGTCGCCCGACGTGCCGCCGGCCTTGAGCACCCGCCCGTCGGCCAGCGGAACGAGCCGCGGGTTCCAGGCCACGCCGTTCAGGGACCCGCGCGGGGTCCAGACGTTCGTCGTTGACCCACACGCTGCGGTGGTGCACAGCTCGACCGGGTGGCCGCGAGCCTCGAGAACGTCGAGCATCCACTGGATCGGCGAGTACCAGGCCTGGTTGGTGCTGGGCTCGCATCCGGAAGTCGAGTCGGTGTGGCTGCCGTAGGCGGTGGTGCCGAGGAAGTAGGGCCCGCCGCTGTCGCCGGGGCAGGCGTCGAAGTCGACGACCCACTGGTGGTCGATCGTTCGTCCGTCGACGTCCTTCGTGCGGTTGGTCAGCTCGATCGTCCCGCACCTGTGGCCGCTCGTCGCGCCGGCCCGGCAGATGAGCCCGCCCTGGACCTGCTGGGCGTTCGATGCCATCCCGGTGACGTGCACGACGTCCGAGCTCGACGCGCGATAGAGCAGGTTGCGGTCGCCGGCGATCGCGGAGCCGTCGGGAGCGAGCACCGCCACGTCGGCATCGGCGCCCTCCGTCCAGTAGCTGAACTCGGCCCACGTGCTGATCCCGTTATGGGACCAATTCCGCGACGTCCCGGTGCCGCCGCTCAGGCCGACGCAGTGCCCCGCCGTCAGGGCTCGCGCCTCTCCGCTGCCCACCACGCGCACGAGGAAGCCCATCGTGCAGTTGTTGCCGTTGTAGGAGCTCACGATCTCGATCCCGGCCTTCGCCGGCGCACAGTTGGTGCGCGACGAGCACGCGTCGCCGCCCTCCGCGGGCCGCTCGAACGCGGGCGCCACCGAGTCGCCGTAGCGGCTTTCGAGTGCCGCGCGCACGGCCGCCGTGTCCGCGACGACGCCCACGGCCACGGCGTTGGCCCGCGCATCGATCGCCGTGCTTGTCACGCCGAGCGCCGCGAGGGCTCCGGCTTCCAGGTCCGCGTTCATCCGCGCCTGAACCGCCAGCAGCTCCGCCATGGAGTGGGCCACGCGCAGGAACCGGGCGTTCGCCCCGGCGGGCAGCTCCCGGGCGACGGCAGCCTTGCCCTTCGTCGGATCGCCGGTCGTCAGGAAGACCGGCGCACCCTTCGCGCCGTGGTCGAAGTACGCGCCTGCGGCGTCATCGGCGGCGGCCCACTTGTCCAGCGCGCGGCCGGTGTCCTTCTGGACCTTGACGCGGCGGCCCACCTCGGCCGACTCCGCGGCGTCCAGTGGCACGCCCCACTTGGCCTTGGAGAATCCCTGCCTGCCGAAGCTCGCCGCGACGTAGACGCGGTCGGTCCGGAATCCCAGCTTGGCGCGGAACGCCACGGCGGCGTCGACCTCGAGATGGCCGGCGGCGGGTCCCACGCCCGGGGCGGCGACGGCCACTGGAGTGGCGATCACGGCCGCGACGAGGGCGCTCAGGAGCACGGCGACGCGGGCAGGCGCGGATCGACGACTCGAGCCCTTCAACCCCCGCCTCCTCTGCTGCTTGGGGCATGGTGCGCCAGAATGCCGCCGAGCGCGGCATTACTTCTGACACATGGCGCGCGGTCCATTGCTCCCAGTAGGATTGTCGGGTGACGGCGCTCCGGGGTCTCTTCGCGCTGCTCCTCTGCCTGGTGGTCGTCGGGGCCGGCGCGCCCCTGACCAGCGCCCAGCCATCGGCGATCCCGGCTCCGCGGGCGGCCACGGTCGCTACCACCGGCGCCATCGTCCCGGGGACGGTGAACCGCAACAGCATCCACATGACCGCGACCTACGCCGTCAGCGCGGAGATCGCCGTCGACACCGGCGTGCTCAAGGTCGCGACGACGATCATCGCCCGAAATGACTCCGGCGCCGGCGTCGACAAGATCGCGCTCAACACCATCGCCGCGCGACTCGGCGGCCTCACGATCACGTCGGCCTCGGTCGACGGCACGCCGCGGACGGTCACGAAGAGCGACCAGACGCTGTGGGTGCCCCTCGGAGGCGTCCTGCCGGACAATGCGACGGTCGAGGTCAAGGTCGCCTACCGAGCCACGCTGAAGAACAGCCTGACCGGCTCGAACTGGCTGTTCACTCGTTACAACGGCACGATCTCGCTGTACCGCTGGGTCCCCTGGGTCAGCCTCTCGCGGCCGTTCGACCGGCCCAACCACGGAGATCCTTTCTACACGCCGTCCAGCCCCCAGGTCACCGTGAACCTCACGCTGGACAAGGCCCGCGTCCTCGCGGCGCCGGTCGGCGGGCTCCCGACCATCGCCTCGAAGACCTGGAGCTTCACGACCCGGAACGTCCGCGACGTCAACATCGTCCTGGCGTCGGACTTCGCCGTCACCACCCGGAGCGTCGACGGGATCGCGATCCGGGCGTACTCCCGCCCAGGCGGCGTCTCTGGCGCGAGCATCGGGGACCGGGCGGTCACGGCCCTCGACAGGGAGGCCGCACGGTTGGGCGTCGCCTACCCGTGGTCGTCATTCACGCTCGTTGAGACCGCCGGCGGCTACGGGATGGAGTCACCGGGCATGGTCTGGATCCCCTCGAACACGTCGAGCGCCAGCCTGACCTACCTCGTCTACCACGAGACGGCCCACCAGTGGTTCTACGGGCTCGTCGGCAACGACCAGCAGCGCGAGCCGTTCGCCGACGAGGCGGCCGCCGACATGCTCGCCCGGACGGTCCTGGGAACGCTCCGCTCCAGCAGCTGCTCGAAGGACGAGCTCGACGGCAGGATCACGCAGTACAGCTCGTCCTGCTACTACGAGACGATCTACATCCAGGGCGGGAACACCCTGGACCGCTATCGCGGGAAGATGGGCACGACCCTCTTCTGGAACACCCTCGGCGACTACGTCGATGCCAACCGACACAAGTTCGGCGGGACCAAGGAGCTCCTCGACACGCTCCTCGACGCCAGCCCCGTCGACTTCAGCCCGAACCTCCGAGACCGATTCCCGACGCTTTACTGAAGCGGTTCAGCCGGCGATTGCCGCCTTGGAGCCGCCGCCCTGGTTGTCGGCGCCGGAGTCTCGCTTGATCACGCTGACCTCCCCATTGCCCTCGAGGTAGGCGGCCTTTACCCCTTCGATGGTCTCGACGCCATTCAGTCGAAGCTGCGTCATCAGCTCGTCCTCGGTCATGAGCTCCTCGGCCAGGGCCTTGCGCAACATGCGTCCGTTGGCGACGAGCGGCTTCCGATCGGGATGGACGAACCGCCGGACGGCCTCCACCCGATACGCGACCCAGTCGGTCGCGAGGCTGCAGAGGACGATCGTCGCCACGAGCACGATGCCGTTGGTGATCGAGGTGTACTCGGCCGCCATGGCGTTCTGGGCGGCGTCGGAGATCAGCACGAGGACGAGGATGTCGCTCATCGCGACCGCGGACGTACGGCCGCGGAGGATGACCCGCAGCAGGATGAAGATCGCGAAGTACGTGACGATGCCGCGGACGACGGTCTCGAACAGGCTGACGTCCGGAACCAGTGCCGCGCCGATGTCGAAGCCGAGGATCACCACACGCCTCCTTCCGTGAGAGGCCAGCGTAGGCCCGGCTCAGTCGATCTCGATCCTCTGTCGGTTCCCGGAATCTGCCGATCGCGTTTCGGCGTCGTCGATCCGGTTGATCCAGTGATCGACGATCGAGCGGATCCCGAGCAGCTGCTCGCGGCCGGCGTTGCGGAAGTGCCGCGTCGCCTCCGGCGGCACGACCCGGTCCATCACCTTCCGGCCCCGGTCCCGGAGGCTCGGCTCACCCTCGATCTGGGCGAGGCGGCGCTCCAGCTCCGCCATCCGCGTCTCGGCACTCGACTCGGGCAAGCCCGGGGATGCGCTGGCGCGGCGTGGACGCGATCCGCGCCCGGCGCCCGTCGACTCGTTCATCGGTCGTGGCCTCCTTCGCCTACTTCTTCCGCGTCGCGCCGCGGCCCTCGAACCTGATCCTCAGGACCCCGTCCTCCATCTTCGCACTCGTGGTCGGGGCGTCCACCAGGGCGCGGGGCAGGACGATCTTGCGCCGCAGCCCGTCGACGTGCAGCAGCAGCTCGTCGCCGTCACGGTCGATCTTGATGTCCTCGCGCGTGGTGAACGGAAGTGCGACCTCGAGGACGTGGCCGCCGTTCTCGGCGCGGACGCGGTACGGGCGGCCGCGGTAGAAGAACTCGGTCGGGTCGTCCTCGCCGAACAGCGCCCGCCCGAGCTCGGCCAGTCGCTCGAGCCCGATCATCTCGCGATCGAACTGGGGCACGGTCCGAACTGGCACCGGGGCGTACTGGGCCATCACCTCCGGCAGGTAGCGCTGCTGCGTGGCCCGGAGGTTCGCGAACGAGCCGTCGCCGTCCTTGCCCAAGGGCAGCACGCGATTGCAGACGACGAGGTCCGCCGGGTAGCCGAACAGGTGGAAGTACGTAAACGAGCGCTGGGCCTCGACGATCGAGAGCTTCTCGAGGTTGAGGGCGATCCGGACCGAGCTGCGCTCCGGGTCGGCGAGGAGTCGATGGACCTTGTCGAGGCGGTTGAGGAGTCGCTCGGCGGCCGCGAAGACCTCGTCGCGCGGGATCGGGACGCCGATGAGCCGCTCCAGCATCGGCCGGCCCACGCGGCTCACGCGCCGCCCGATCGGCGCGATCCGCTCGATCCACCAGCGGCTCGCCTCGGGCAGGCTCAGAAGCCGGAGTGTCTCGCCGGTGGGTGCGGCGTCGACGACGATCACGTCGTAGTCCTTCGACTCGACGTGGTCCGCGATCCAGAGCAGGTTCCCGAGCTCGTCCATGCCCGGCAGAACCGTCATCTCCTCGGCCAGGACCGCGTCGAGGCCACGCCAGCTGAAGAGCTCGGCCATGTAGCGCTGGATCGTCGACCAGTAGCGCCCAATGTTGTGGTAGACGTCCGGCTCCTGGCCCCAGAGCTTGGGCGCGAGTGCGGTCGGCTCCGGGCCGAGGGGTCGATCAAAAGCGTCGGCGAGGCTGTGCGCGATGTCAGTCGAGAGGACGATCGTCCGATGGCCGCGCTGGGCGCTCAGGAGCGCGGTCGCGGCGGCGATGCTCGTCTTCCCGACGCCGCCCTTGCCCGTGTAGAGGAGGATGCGAGTCATCTGCGCAGTCCATGATGGGGCCGTGGCGACGGATGCGCGGAGAGCCGAACGGCCCCAACGGCCCCATCGACCGGACGTCGTGGCGGCCGACGGCTACGAGCTGCTCGACGCCGGCGATGGCCGGCGGCTCGAGCGATTCGGCGCGCGGACCGTGGATCGACCGGCGCCATCGGCGACGGAGCCGCGACTCGGGGATTTCCACGCCTGGCGGCGCGCGGATCTTCGGTTCGAGGGCGCCGGCGCCGCCTGGTTCGGCGAGGCCGACGCGCAGGAGCCGTGGTCCGCCTCGATCGAGGGCCTGACGTTGGAGCTCCGGCCCACGTCGTCCGGCGGGCTCGGGGCCTACCCGGAGCACGCGGCAAATCTCGCCTGGGTGGCGGCCCGGGTTCGCGAACGGGGCGAGGCGTCGTCCGAGCCGCCCCTGATCCTGAACCTCTTCGCGCACACCGGACTCGTGACCCTGGCGGCGGCTCGTGCCGGTGCGGCCGTGGCCCACGTGGACGCGTCCAAGGGCGCCGTCGACTGGGCCCGCCGGAACGCCGCCCTGTCGGGCCTCGACGCCGCGCCGGTTCGATGGCTGGTCGACGACGCCCTGGGGTTCGTGGGGCGCGAGGCACGGCGTGGTCGTCGCTACGACGGGATCGTCCTGGACCCGCCGAGCTTCGGGCGGGCCGGGCGGCGGCAGTGGAAGCTCGCCGACGAGCTCCCGGCGCTGCTGGCGGCGTGCGGGGACCTCGTGGCGGACGACGCGTTCGTGCTGCTCACCGCGCACACCACCGGGCTCGATGGCTACGAGCTGCAGGCGGCTCTCCAGGACGCGTTGGGTGGTGGGCGACCCTTCACGGTCGCGCGCCTTGCGCTCGAGGCCGCGTCCGGGGCGCACCTCGAGCTGGGCTGGTCCGTTCGCCGGTCGGGCTGACGGCGCGCCGACGGTGCACGATTCGCGGGCCATGCCCGACGACCGCTCCCTCCTGATCGACAGCCCGGCGAATCCGCGGATCCGCGCCGCCGTGGCATTGCGCGAGCGGCGCGAGCGCGAGGCCACCGGACTGACGCTGGTCGACGGCGGACGCGAGGCGCGACGCGCGATCGAGGCGGGCGTCGACGTCGAGACCGCGTTCGTCTGCACGGCGCTGCTCACCTCCGAGGGCGCTCGCGAGGCCGTCAACGCCCTGGCGCGGGCCCGGGGCCGGCGGGAGCTGGTCGCGGTGAGCGAGCGGGCGTTCGAGAAGCTGGCGTACGGCGATCGGGCCGACGGGATCGTCCTGGTCGTGCGGCCTCTGGTTCGCACGCTCGATGGCCTCGAGCTCCCGGAGAACCCGCTCGTCGTTGTGACGGAGGACGTCGAGAAGCCCGGCAACGTGGGCGCGATTCTCCGCTCCGCCGACGGGGCGGGCGCCGACGCGGTGATCGCGGTCGGCGGCACGGATCTCTTCAACCCGAACGTGATCCGCGCGAGCGTCGGCACGGTCTTCTCGATGCCCGTCGCCGCGGCGCCGGTCGATGACGCCCTGGCCTGGCTGCGCGCTCGGGGCCTCCGGATCGTCGCGACCCGGGTCGACTCCCCCACCCTGCACGCCGACGCCGATCTCCGCGGCCCGGTCGCGCTCGTGCTTGGCAGCGAGGCCGACGGCCTGTCGCCGGCCTGGGACCAGGCCGGCGTCGAAGCCATCCGGCTGCCGATGGAGGGCGTCGCCGACAGCCTCAACGTGTCGGCCGCGGCGGCGATCCTGCTGTACGAGGCGTGGCGCCAGCGCCGCGGACTCGCCGGCGTCACGATCGCTTCGCCACAATCGGGCCGATGAGCCAGCTCGACTTCGTGATCATCGGTGCCGGCCCGGCCGGGGAGTCGGCCGCGTTCGAGGCCCGGGAGCGCGGCGCCAGCGTCGCGATCATCGATCGGCGCTGGGTCGGCGGCAGCTGTCCGCACATCGGCTGCGTGCCGTCGAAGTCGCTCCTCGACGGGGCCGCCCGCCACCATGCCAATCCAGCGATCTGGTCGTGGCGCCAGGCGTCGGACCGGCGCGACTACATGGTCAACCGCGACGCCGGCGCGGCCGAGCCGGACGATGCGAAGCACGTCGAGGCCCTCGAGGAGGCGGGCGTGGTCGTCTACCGCGGCGAGGCCCGCGTCCCGAAGCGGGGCGTGGTCGAGGTCCACCACGACGGCGAGGCGCACCGCCTCGAGGCCGTCCACGTCGTGGACGGCGAGGCGCACCGCCTCGAGGCCGTCCACGTCGTGATCGCGGTCGGCTCGACATCGAAGGTCCCGCCCCTGCCCGGTCTGGCCGACGTGCCGTACTGGACGAACCACGAGGCGACCCTCGCTCGAGAGCTGCCGAGGTCGCTGCTCGTCCTCGGCGGCGGTCCGACGGGCTGCGAGCTGGCGCAGGGCTACGCGCGTTTCGGCGTTCCGGTGACGATCATCCAGTCGGGCGAGCGGCTCTCCCCCACGGATCACCCGAGGAACTCCGCGGTCATCCTGGAGGCCCTACGGGAGGACGGCGTCGAGGTCCGACTCGGCGTTCGGGCGACGGCGGCTCGGGCCGGGGCCGGGAAGGACGGCGCCCACGTCATCGACCTGTCCGACGGCTCCTCCGCCGAGGGCCAAGCGATCCTGCTCGCGGTCGGACGGGAGTTCCCGATCGACGACCTCGGCCTCGAGTGCTACGGCGTCGACACCACCGGTCGGACGCCGTTCCCTCGCGATGGCCGACTGCGCGTCGCCGACGGGTTGTGGGTCATCGGCGATGCCGCGGGTCCCGAGCTGCACACCCACCAGGCCCACTACCAGGGCGAGCTCGCGGTCCGCATGGCGCTCGGCGACGACGTCACCCCGGACTACCGAGCGCTCGTGCGGGCGTCCTACACGGATCCGGAGGCGGCCTTCGCGGGCGTGTCCGTCGAGCAGGCGACGGCCGACGGCGTCGATGCCGTCGAGTTCGTGGCGGACTTCGCCACGTCCGCGCGCGGCTATTCGATGATGGCCAAGCGGGGCCACGTGACGGTCGTGTTCGATCGTGCCTCGCGGACGATGATCGGCGCCGCGATGGCCTGCCCGGACGCATCCGCCGCGATCCACGAGTGCGTCCTCGCCATCCGCGCGCGCGTCCCGATCGACATCCTGGCCGACACGATCCACGCCTTCCCCTCGACATCACGCATCCTCAGCGGCCTCTTCGCAGAGGCGCGGAAGGCGCTGGCGTGAACAGCGAGCGCGGGCCGTTGCTGCACTTCGGCGAAGACGATTGGAGGCCTGCTCGTGGACCACGATGACGCGATGCGGATGCTCGAGGCGATCACCACCGCTTTCGACCAGCACGATCTCGACGGGATCATGGCCCACTTCAGCGACGACGCCGTCTTCGAAGGGCCGCGTGGAACCGACGCGTGGGGCACGCGCTTCGAGGGTCGGGAGGCTGTCCGTGACGCGTTCGCCGGGCGCTTCGCTGGCATCCCGGACATCCGCTACCGGGGCGACGACCACTTCGTCGACGGCGATCGCGGCGCATCCGAATGGACCCTGTCGGGGACGACGACGGATGGAACCAGGATCGAGGTCCGCGGCTGTGACCTCTGGACCTTCCGCGACGGCGAGGTTGTGAAGAAGGACTCGTACTGGAAGATCAGGACCGGCTGACCAGTCGCACCGCTCTTGTGCCGGACGTCTGAGACGCTGGACTCGTAGCCGACAATGATGGGAGGAGGTCCTCCGTGAACAACGCCCTCACGAACGGCGAGCTCGACGCGATGGCCGCGGCGCAGGGGCCGTTCATCGTCGCCGTCATCGTCTTCCTGATCGTTTGGTTCACGATCATGGCCCTCACCGGCTGGCTGGCCGGTCGACGGAATCGCGAGGGCGGGCTCTGGGCGGCCGTCGCCTTCTTCGCGGGACCGCTGGCGCTCATCACCCTCCTGCTGCTGCCTCGGCGCGAGCAACAGCCGTCCTTGTCGCCGCTGTGGGAGCACCTCGAGCAGAAGGACGACCCGGCGATCACCGAGGAACCGTCGGCGGCGACGCCACATGGAGGGACCGCGTGAATCCGGAGCCCGGGCGCTGCTAGAGCTCCAGAACGACCTCGCCGCCAAGTATGACCAGCCGCGGCCGAACCTCGGCGAAGGCGGCGGCACGCTCTGACGCGTTGTCGCTTTCGCGGGGCGCCGCCGGCAGCACGATGAGATCGGCGGGAGAGCCGGGGATCAGGCGGCCACCCAGAGGATCCTTCGCGGTGGCCGCCACGCCGACGGTCGCGGCGCGAAGGGCCTCCTCGAGCGTGAGCGCCTCCGCCGGACCGTAGGGCTCCGCGTCCCTACCCCACGACGGGTCGCGCCGAAGCACCGCGACCGCGATGCCCGGCCACGGGTCCGCCGGCTCGACCGGCGCATCGGAGCCGAACGCAAGCGTGGCGCCGGCGTCGAGCAGCGACCGCCACGTGTAGCCGTTCGCCTCGGCCCGGCTGCCCCAATCGCGGCGCGCGGTCGCCGCGTCCTCGCGCAGATGGACCGGCTGGACCGAGGCAGCGACTCCGTGCGCCTTGAATCGGGCGCGATCGGCGGCGTCGAGGAGCTGGACGTGCTCCAGGCGGGGCATGAACGGCACTCGCGACGCGGTCGGCGCCAGCGCGTCGAGGGCGGACCGGCAGGCGGCGTCGCCGATCGCGTGGATCATCGTGGCGATCCCGCCGTCCGCGGCCTGCGACGCCAGCTCGGCGAGGCGCGCCGGCGGGCTGAGGAACAGGCCCCGGTCCGAGCTGCCCTCGATCGGGTCGAGGAGCGCGGCGGTCTTCGAGCCGAGCGTGCCGTCCGCGAAGAGCTTGAGCCAGCCGAACGACAGCCGCGACCGATCGGCGCTCCCGATCGCCCCGCCGCTCCGGAACCCGCGGGCGATCGCCTTGTCGAGGCCGTCCTCCCGGACGCAGGCCCGGATCCGCACCGGCAGCTCGTCGTTCTCGGCGAGCTCGCCGTAGATGTCGAGCGCGCGGTTCTCGGGGTCCGCGTTCAGCCGCGCCGGATCGTGCGCCCCGACGACCCCGAGCCGCAGGAGCTCCCGCCCGAAGTTGCGGATCGCGCGCCGCAACGTCTCGTCGTCCGGCGGCGGGACCAGGTTCATCACCATCCCGCCGGCGTTCTCCAGCAGCACGCCGTCGGGCGCGCCCGCATCGTCGCGTCGGATCACGCCGCCGTCCGGATCCGGCATGGCGGCATCGATCCCGGCGACGGCCAGGGCTGCCGCTGACACCCACAGCGCATGATGATCGAAGGCGCGAAGGGCCACGAGGCGGCCGGGCACGACGGACTCGAGCGCCGCCGCGGTGGGCCACGTGCCGAACCGCCGCTGGTCCCAGCCACCGCCGAGGATCCAGGCCGGGGGCGAGATTCGCCGCGCGGCCTCGGCGATTCGCACGAGGGCCTCCTCCATGGTCCGGGCTGTCGTCAGGTCGACCTGCTCCGCGGCCAGCGCGGCACCCTGGAAGTGGAGGTGGGCGTCGACGATCCCGGGCATCGCCAGCTCGCCGGGCTCCAGCTCGATTCGCTGGGTGTGCGGGTCGGCGCGCGACTCGAGGTCGATCGCCGAGCCGGCGAAGGCGATCTTGCCGTCGCGGATCCCCACGGCCTCGACCCAGCCGAAGCCCGACGTGCCCGCGAACGTCGCGATCCGGCCGGTGACCAGCGTCTCGAGCGGCATCAGCGGATCGTAGGGCGTGGCGCGGAACCGCTGGTGGGCGCCCAGCCCGGCGGGTCGGCGAGCAGGCGCGCGAGGGCTTCGCGATCCAGGCCGGCGCCGAGCCCGAGCGCGAGCGCGATCCGGGCCTTGGGGCCGCCGAGGTGGCCGGCGAGCAGCGCGCCGGCCCGTACCCAGGTGGCGCCGCCGCCGGGGAAGGCGTAGCCGGCGCCCGCGGCGCCGGACGGAGCTCGCGTCGTCAGGACTACGGTGCACCCCCGCTCCATTGCCGCGACCGCCGCCTCGAGCAGGGCCGCCGAAGTGTTTCCCGCTCCCGTGGCCTCGACCACGATTCCGGGCGCCCCGCGTTCCGCAGCCGCCGTGAGCTGCGACCCGTCCATCGCCACGTGCGCGACGACGACCTGGACGCCATCGGCTGCTCGATCGGTGTCGACGTGCCGGCGGGCGCCTCGCGAGCCCGTGACCAGCACGCGATCGCCATCGACCCGCCCAAGCGGTCCGATGTTCAGGCACTGGAAGGTGTCGAGCGCGGAAGCGTGGGTCTTGGTCACGTCGTCCGCCTGGTTGATCGCGTGGTCGAGCACGACGACGACGCCCCGCCCTCGCAACTCGGGCGACGCGGCGCAACGGACGGCGTCGCGAAGGTTGTCGGGGCCGTCGTCGTTGGGATCCGAGGCGGCGCGCATGGCGCCGGTCACGACCACGGGTGTCTCGCCACCGAGCAGGAGGTCCCAGAAGAACGCCGTCTCCTCGATCACGTCGGTGCCCTGGACGACGACGACCCCGTCGATCGACGGGTCCGCCTGGCAGCGTCGAATCTCGCTCCCGACCGCGAACAGCTGCTGGAACGAGAAATGGCTCGCCGGCGTGCGCCCGAGGTCGATGATTACGGGCTCCGCGATCGTGTCGATCCCGGGCGCCCGGGCGAGGATCGCCGCGCCGTCCAGGGTCGGCACCTTCCCGCCCGCCTCGGCGTTCGCGACCATCGAGATCGTCCCGCCGGTGAAGATGAGCGCGACCCGGGGCACGACCGTCAGCGGCCCCGCCGGGGGTGGTCCGCGGAGGCGTCGTCCTCGCGGGCGTGGTCATGGCGGGGCGGCCGCGGCAGGTTCGAGCCGGTCGGGTCCAGCTGCGAGCCGGGCGCGATCTCGGGGATGAGGTCGCGCCCCTCGTCCGGCCGGATCGGTCCGCGCTTGATCATCGAGAACAGGCCCGAGACGAGCGTGAGCACCGCCACTGCGAGGATCACGCCCGTCGTCCCGATCCAGGGGATGTCGGCGATCGGGCCGACGATGATGATCGGCAGGATGCTCGCCACCGAGATGAGCATGTTGAGGACGCCGAAGACGCGGCCGCGGACGTCGGCCGGGATGTCCTCCTGCAGCTGGACCTGGGCCGAGATGGCGACAATGCCGTAGCAGACCCCGCACAGGAAGGCGATGGCGACCACGACCGCGACGAGCGACGTCAGGCCCGATAGGTCGACCGCGTCGACGTTCGAGCCGACGCCGGTCAGGAGCCGGCTCAGCGGACCCGCCAGGGTCAGGATGACGAGAAGGATGCCGAGGGCCACGAGGCCGATCTCGATCGCCCGTCGCCGGGCGACGTACTTGCCGTAGCTGTTCAGGAGGAGCACGCCGAACACGATCCCGATCCCGAGGGGCAGGACGACGACGATCAGGTCCTCGGGGCTCAGGCCGAGCGTGTCGCGCGCGAATCCCGGCCCCAGCACGGCCACGACGCCGATCAGGGACGCGGCGATTCCGAGATACGCCAGCGACCACGACACCGGCCGGTTGGCTCGGATGTACGAGACGCCCTCGCGGAGCTGCCCGAAGACGCCCGTCACCGCATGACCGGCGTCGCGGGCGGCGCCGAGGCGGCCTCGCCCGTCGGCGACCGGCACCGGCGGGTCCGGCGGCAGGGTGAAGCAGAACACCGTGGCGATGCCGAACAGGACGGCGACGAGGAGGATCAGCGGCTCCGGGCTGCCGACGATCGTGACGACCAGCGGGCCCAGGAAGGCGAAACCGACGGCGAAGGCGCCGTTGAGTGTCAGCGTGAAGATCCCGTTCGCCGCGAGCAGCTGATCCCGCGGGACGACGACCGGGATCATCGCCGCCTCGGCGGGCGCGAAGAACACGGTCACGGTCGAGAGGATCGTGTTCAGGATGAGGATCAACCCGATGTCCGGCCCGGCCGCGAAGATCGCGACCAGGATCCCGGCTCGGAGGGCGTTGGTCACGATCAGCACGAGCCGGCGGTCGATGCGATCGACGTAGACGCCCGCGAGGGCCGAGAACAGGACCGACGGCACCAGGAAGGTCAGGAACAGGGCGCTGACCGCGGTCGAGAGGTCGGTCTCGCGGAGCACGAGGACCTCGAGCGCGTACAGGATCATGTTGATCCCGATCTGCGTCGCGACCTGCGCGAGCCAGAGGAGCAGGAACGGCCGGTTGCGGAGGACGGCGATCGCCGACTCCGAGCTTGGGATCGGCGCTACCTCGACAGGCTCGACCTCCGGCGCGGCCGCGGCCTGGGGCTCGGTGGCGGCGGCCCGCGAGCGGGCGGACGCTCGGCGTCGGCCGGTCACGCTCCCGCTGCCGGTGGCGGCGAAACCGCGGCGCTCATGGCCGCGTCGCCCCGCGAGACGAACCCGGCGAGGCGGGATTCGAGGAGCCGGCGCTCGAGCAGGACGTGGCGATCGCAGCCCTGGCAACGCAGCCCGATGTCGGCGCCGAGGCGATCCACGAGCCACTCGGTGGAGCCGCAGGGATGGGTCCGCCGAAGCCGCACGACGTCGCCCAGGAACAACTCGAGGACGGGCCGGGCGGACATCGGCGGGAGGTTATCAGAGGCGAGGTTGCGCATAGGTTGGCGGCGCGGTTCGATTCGATGCAGGCAGGGTCATGGAGTCGATCGGCGTGACCGTCAGCCGGGCCTGCGGATAGGTCGTCCCGACCTGGGCGATGACGCCGCCGGTCCGGGTCAGCGTCCCGGTGAGGATCTGGGGGCTGCCGATCGCTTTGATCTCGAACGCATCGCCGATGGCCTCGTTCTCGATCGAGAGCTCGCCCGGCGCGCCGGCCACGACGATGCCACCGACGACCCGGACCCCGGCGACGGCGACCGCCTCCGCGCCGGCGTTGCGGAGCTCGTTGAGGAGGTCCTCGACGCCGTCACCCCCGACCTGGCCCTGGATCGTGATCACGATCCCCTGCCCCGTCACGGGCGTGATGCCCGACCACGCGCGGATCCGCTCGAGGTCGGCGGTGAGCTCGTCGACCGTGGTCTCGCCGCGCTGCTTCGTGTCGACGAGGTGGGACTCCTGGCGCTGGAGCTCGCCGATCTCGCTTCGGAGCTGGTCGTTGCCGGTGGTGAGATTCGCGATGAGCTGGGTGAGCTCCGTCGCCGACAGGGCGGAGAGCCCGGGCACGCCGGCCTGGCCGCGGAGCTGGCCGATCACCAGGAAACCGAGCAGCACGGCGACGGCCGCGACGCTGAGGCGGCTCGCGAGGCGATGTGGATCGGTCGGGCGACGATCCCAGCCGGGGCGCGCGGTGGTCGTGGTCGGGCCGGTGGTCACTGGCCTTCCTCCGGCTTCGCGAACCGCAGCCCGACGGTCCCGGCGAACGCTGGAAGGTCGGCCTTCTGCAGCTCGGCGACGGACAGCCCGATCCCGGCGGGCTCGATGCGCTGGCGGACGAACTGCACGAATGCGACCGATTCCTGGAGCCTCGCGTACAGATCCGGCGGACCGATGGCGGTCACCGTGTATGGCGGCGCGAGGTAGGCGGAGTTGACGAGCATCGATCCGCCGATGTCGATGACGGCGGTCGAGCCGACGATCCGCTCGCCGTTGACCGCGATGGCCTCGGCGCCCGCGAGCCAGAGCTCCTCCACGAGGGTCCGGACGTCGCGAGCCGAGACGAGGCCGTCGATCGAGCCGCCTGTCCCGTCCTCGAACCGGAAGGCGACGCCCGGCCCCGTGACGGCGATCAGGCCGGCCCGCAGGCGAGCGGCCTCGAGGTCCGCGTACAGCTGGCGGAGGGAAGCGGCGGCATTGGGATCGAGCGCCTCCAGCTCGCCGATGTGCTGGCGCAGGCCGAGGATCACGGCCTTCAGCGACTCCTGCTGGGTCTGCAGGCCGAGGGCGGTCTCGATCAGCGGCGCGCGCTCCTCGGTCGAGTAGCGAACGCGCGGGCCCTCGGCCGCGATCTGGGCGGCGATCAGGAACCCCAGCACGAGCAGCGCCACGGCGAGCGTCACCTGGACGCTCGGGAGGCCTCGGAAGCGCGCGAGCATGCCGGTCATGGGCGGTCGCCGAGGCGATTCTCGCTCCCGCCAGCCGCGTCGTCCGGCTCCGGCGGGGCAAGCCGCGCGTCGAGCTCCGCGAGGTCGGCCGGCAGGTCGGGATCAGGCTCGGCGTCGGCCTCCGAATCGGGGTCACTCGCCAGGTATCCGGCGTACGGCGCCACTGATCCCTGGTCGACCCCTGCCCCGGCGCCCGGCTGCGGCAGCAAGGCGTCCCCCCGGTTGAGCCCACGGGCCACGATCACGATCCCGAGCACGACCACGATCCCGAACAGCACCACGACGCCGATGACCAGCATCGTGGCGAGGTCATCGTCGCCGCCGATGCCACCGCTTGATGGCGGTGGCGTCGCGACGGGCGGACCGGTCGCGATCGGCGCTGCGTTCCAGCCCGGGGGGAGCGGACCCGGCGGTGCCGGCCGTGGGCCGTACGGCGCCGGCACGTCGGCGCCGAGGTCACCCAGCCAGGCGGTCTCGAAGCCCTCGACATCGACGTTCAGGGCCGCGGTGAACGCATCGTCGTCCGCCAGGCCGTCGGCGTAGCTCCGGATCAGCTGGACGAGCGCCTCCTGGCCGTGGGTCCGGACCAGGTAGTCGACCGCCGAGACGCTCTCGTCGTAGCCGAGGCTGAACCGATCAGCCGTCGATGGGAAGCGCAGCACGAGCGCGTGCAGCGGCATCAGGTCGCCACTGCGCACGGCGCGCTCGACGTTGCTGCGGGCGTCCGGGGCGTAGCCGACGGCGAGATAGTCGGCCAGGCCTTCGTTCAGCCAATGGGGCGGTGAGTGATAGACGTTCCGGGTCGCGGTGTCGAAGACGATGTGGGTGAGCTCGTGGGGCACCACCAGCGAGACCCACGGGTCGGCCACCTCGGACGGCGCGATGTTCGCGAACAGCGTGCGGATCTCGGGGATCGCGAGGCCGCCGACGTTCTCCTGCAGCGATGGTCCGATCACGTCGTAGAAGGCCTCGCGATCGGCGTAGACGTAGAAATCGATCGGCAGCGACTCATCGACGCCGAGCAGCGCGGCGGCCTCCTTCACGGCCCTGTCGCCGATGTCCAGCGCACGCTGCCCGAACTGTGAGGTGCCCTCGTACCAGTGGATCCGGACGACGTCGCCCTCGAGCGTCTGCCAGTTGAACCGGTCATCCGCGTAGCGCACGCGTCCCGGCGGGCTGTCGAAGAACGAGCCATCGTCCAGCGTGATCCGGAACCCGAGCTCGACGAGCGTGTTCGGCATCAGGCTCCCGCCCGGGGTCTCGTTGGTGTAGCTGAGGGTGTGGGCGCCGGCGCCTGGATTGGCGATCTCGGCGAGGAAGGTGTCGGTGCCGTCGCTGGAGCGAACGTAGGCCTCGACCCGGGTCACGCCACTCGGGAGCGAGACTCGCTGCTCCACCGTGATGCCCTCGCCGAACTCCTGGGTCGTCGTCGCCCGCTCGAACGTCGGATCCGCGGCCAGCACGCCCGCCGGCGCGAGCAGGGTCGCGAGAAGCGAGATCGCGGCCACGGCCGGCAGCAGCGTCCGCATCCGCGCCGCGCGGCACCGTTGGCTCTCGCCCATCACTCCGCCCACGCCATGCCCGCCATGCGCAGGATCCCCAGCCCGTTGTCGGCCGCCCCGAGGAGGCCATCCCGCGTGAGCGCCCAGTCCGTCGAGTGAAACAGGGGGACGACCGGCACCTGGACCTGGATCTCAGCGAGAGCCAGCTCGTAGGCCGCCTGCGCCGCGGCGGGATCGCGCGTCGAGAGTGCCTCGGCGATCGCCTGGTCGAACGCGGGTGAGGACCAGTGGCCGTTGTTGTCGCCGCTATCGGTCTCGAGGAGCACACCGAGGAAATCGTTCGGGCCGACGTAGTCGGCGATCCAGCCCGTGATCCAGATGTTCGGCGGGGCGGTGCTGATCCGCCCGAGGTGGTCGTCGTAGGTCACCTCGTCGATGCGCATTCCGAGCTCGCGCTCGAGGTCGGCCGCGATCGCGGCTGCCACGCCGTAGCTGCCGGTTCCGAACTCGATCGGCGGCAGCCCCGCGCCTCCCGCGTAGCCGGCCTCCGCAAGCAGCTCGCGGGCACGGTCCGGATCGTGCTCCGGGAGCCAGCTGCGATCGCCGCCGCCAGGGATTCCGGGCGGGACCATGCTGTCCGCGGCGACCGTGCCGCCCGTCGCGCTGAGCGTCACGACGCGCTCCCAGTCGACCGCCGCACCAAGGGCCTGGCGGACGCGGACATCGTCAAAGGGTGCGCGAGTCGTATCGACCGCGAGGTAGGTGAGATCGAGCGAGCTCGTCTCGCGGAGCTGGGGCCCAAGGCCCGGGTCATACGGGATCCAGGGGGCGTCGAACGACAGGACGGACGTGTAGTCGATGTCATCGGCCTCGAAGGCCGCGATCGGGCTCCGGCCCCCGATGTCCAGGACCAGGCGGACCGTCGGGATCGCCGGCGGGCCGGCCCAATAGCGGTCGTTCCGTTCGAGGACGATCTCCGTCGAATCGGCGGAGGCCACGGCGTACCCGCCGCTGACCGGCTCGCCCGGCCCGAAGGCGGCCCGCCCGCCGCGCCAGGCAGCCGGCGGGACCACCGCGAAGATCGGGGCGGACACGATCGCCGGGAAGTCGGCGCCCGGCCGCTCCAGCTCCACCTGGACGTCGAGCCCCTTGGCGCGGAGCCCGACCTCGGCGGGGTCCGTCGACTGCCCGGTGAGATGGGCGCGGGCGCCCTTGACGTCGAGGATCAGGGCAGCGAGAGGTGACGGGGAGCTCGGGTCGATCAGGCGCAACCAGCTCCCGACGACGTCCTCCGCCGTCAGCGGCGTGCCGTCGGAGAACGCGAGGCCGTCGCGGAGGTGGAAGACCACGTCGCGGCCGTCCGCTCCGACGTCCCAGCTGGCCGCAAGGGCCGGCTGGAGCTGGAGGGCGGCGTCGTAGACGGTCAGCGTCTCGTGGAGCTGGGCAGTGACGGCCGCGGTCGTGATGTCGCCCTGGCCCGCGGGGTCGAAGGTCACCGGCTCGCCGGCGAGGA
>JBKKDM010000091.1:0-2999 GCA_046707905.1 Candidatus Limnocylindrales bacterium | reverse complement strand
GTGTAGGCGACCTGCTGGGCGTCCTGCCGGTCGTTGTTCTCGATCGAAACGCCGGGGGAGATGACGCAGCCCTCGATGGTGCGGACGGGTTCGGGGTTGTCCCAGTCGTCGTACCAGGAGCCGTGGTCCTTGACCTTCGTGGCGCGTTTGACCTTGATCCAATACCGGGCGAAGGACGGGAGGCTCATGACCGGTCTCCCCTGCCGAGGCTGTACTTCTCCACCGCGTCAGTCCACCGTTGCGTGACGCCGACGGTGGCCTGCTGGCCGTACTTGACGCTCTGGTTTATGGCAGCTTCGGATTCGACGTAGCCGGCGACCATGGCCTGCATTTCTGCCTGCTCGAGGACCGCGTCGACGATGCCGCCCGGGATGGTGGCGTAACCGTGCGTGTAGGTGACCTCGATGTTCTCCAGGCCATCAGGCCAGCCTCCGGCCCGGCGCAGGATCCCTGACCGGCGTGCGGGCTTGTAGTCCGTCACCGGCGCCCCGTCCACTTCCACCGAGATGGTGGTGAACGGGGCGGCCGGCAGCAGCAGGGTGTCCGTGCCGTCCCCGTCCAGCCAGATCACATCGTCTGTGACCAGGTGGACGGGGTGCCCGACGGCGTCGCGGAACCTGTTACTTGCCCTGTCGAGCGCGAGTAGCAGTTTTGGGCTTGTCGTCGGCAGCCCCGTCAGCGTCGCTAGCTGCTCCACTGTCGCCAGATACGGTGCCGGCATCGTCCGCTCCCTTCACTGCTTCGGTGGACACCACGGTGGACTCCGTTGCCGCGGCGGCGGCCTCAGCTGCTGCTGCGGTGGTCGGAGCGTCCTTGGTCTTGACGGACAGTCCGAGCCGCTGGGCGTCCTCCTTGCGGTAGCGGACGCCGCCGATGATGACGATTGGGGTTTCAGTCATGGCTTAGGCTCCTTACGCGGCGGTGAGGTCGACGACGCAGAGGCGTGCGGCGTTGCGGATGAGCTGCACCGCGCGCTGTTCGGCGCGGATGTAGGTCAGGTTCCGCTGGGCGTAGTCCTTGTGCTGGTTGAAGGCCTCGATGGCGAGGGCTTCGAGGTCCAGCAGGTGGATGGTGGAGAAGTCGCCGATGATGGCCTGGCCGACGGCGACTGCCTGCGACGCGATCCGCTCGTAGCCCCAGGCGGTGCCGGGGCCGGTGCCGAATGGGCCGTTGCCGAGGTAGCGGCCTTCGAGGTCCTTCAGGAGGTCCCATGCCTCGTCGTCTTCCGGGTTGAGGAGGACGCCGCGGATGTTCGCGCCGGACGTGGTGCGCAGCTTGGTGATCGCCTTGCGGATCGTCGTGGGGACGTCCGTGACGAAGGCCTGCTGCAGCACGCCGGAGGTGGCGAGGATGCCGGCGGGCTCGTCGGCGGTGCCGGCACCGTTCAGGAGGATGTTGTCGATTTCGATTTCGAGGTTCTCCGTGAGGGTGGAGTCGATCAGCGACTGGATGATGCCGTCGTCGGATAGCTCCTGGTTGGTGACCTCCATGCCGTCGGCGTAGGTGTACGCCTTGGCGTCCGCCGTGGTCGTGGTCAGCGTGGAGAGCGGCTTGACGCCGCCCGTGGTGCCGACGCCGGCGTTGTCGACGGCTTCCTTGACGATGGAGGCGTTGTTGGTCTTGGAGATGACCTGGCGGTACTGGAACCACGGGAGGTCCGTGGTTCCGCGGGTGATGACTTCCAGGAGCCGGCGTTCCGGGCGGAAGACCAGATCGTCGACGTCGTTGGTGCGGACGGCGCGTGCGTTGCCCTGGGCGCCGGTGTTGACCGTGGCAGCCTTGGAGACTGCGCGGCCGAGGCCGGAGGCTTTGATGCTGATCGGGGTACCCTTGCCGACACCGGACGGGTTGGCCTTGCGGAAGCCGCGGTAGGCGTCGGACTTGACGAACGCGGCGCCGAGGCTGGTGGCCTTAGCGACGGGATCGCCGCTGGCGTCCTCGCTGGACTGGGCAGAGTCGCCGGCGCCTGCGAAGGACAGTGCGTCGGCTGCGGACTTCTGGCGGGCCAGAAGTGCGGTGATGTCGGCGTGCTCCTTGGCCACCGCGGTGGCACGTTCCCCGTCGGCTTCGGTGAAGTCGTTCGGGGTTTCGAGGGCCTTTTTACGCAGTTCTGCCGCTTCGGCGTTCAGCGCTGCGAGTTTTGCCTTGGGGTCCATTTCTGGGATCTCCTTTTTTCTTTACTTGGACAGCTCGAGCAGCGCTCGAACAGCTGTTGTCAGGCCCGTCTTGGCGGCGGGCTCTGCAGGTTTGGGGTCAGCCGACTTCGCGGTGTCGTCGTCGGCGGGGGCGGTCTCGGCTGCGGCGATAACTTCGCCGAGCTTGGTGTGGGCTTCCTTGAGGGAGTCGACGTGCTTCTGAGCGAGGACCCGGCCTTCCTTGCGGATACGGCCGAGGCTCCCGGAGAGGCGCCCGTCGGACTTGATCGAGAGAAGCTCGGTCTGGTCGTTGGCGCCCTTGAAACAGGGGCCGGCCTCCCAGAGGTCGATGTCCTTGATCTTCATCGACGGCCACCAGGAGTCGGAGTCTTCGTCTTCGATCAGCTCGTAGTCGCGGACCAGGCCGCTGATGCTGAATTCGACGACGAGGCCGCGCTTCATGAGCTTGTGGACCTGCGCCGCGGTCGGGTTGTCGAGGTCGATCTGTCCGGTGAGCTTCAGGCCCGCGTCGGTTTCCTCGGCGGCGGTGTACTCGCCGATGAACTTGAACGGGTCGCTAAACTGATGGGCCCAAACGGCGGGTATCGGCCGGCCCTTGATTATCCACTCAGCGAGGGTCTTTTCGAAGGCGCCCTTTTCGACGACGTCGCCCTGGGAGTCCTCGTTGCCGAAAGCGGAGACGATGGCGACGAACTCGCCAGGGTTTTCGGTGGCCTCGGCTTTGGCCACGAAGGTCTTGAGTATCTGGATCGGGTCCATTGCCTGACCGCCTTTCTTACGCGGGGTTGTCCGTCTGGTTTTGGGTGCCGGAGTCGTGCGGCGCCGCCTGCCCGCCGGTGAGGG
>JBKKDM010000090.1:0-18674 GCA_046707905.1 Candidatus Limnocylindrales bacterium | reverse complement strand
GCGCCAGGGCGACGAGAAGCTCCTCGGCCGCCTGATCGACCTCGCCAAGGGCATGGTCTGAGGGCTCGCGGGTCCCGTGCCCGGCCCCGAGCGTCAGGCCTGGACGGGCACCTCGAGATCGACCGTGAGCCCGCTCGCCACGGAGCCGCTCACCGTCCCGAGCTGCTGGGCCCCGGCGTCCTCGCCGAAGACGTTGTCGCGGTCGAGCGAGACGCTGCTGAGCGTCTGGATGCTGGACTCGTAGCCGGCAGTCGCGTAGACCTCGTCGCAGGTCGCCCTGGGCAGGGCATCTGGGGTGTCGCGATGATGTTGCCGGCGTCCGTCGCCGCCTCGACGCTCGGATAGACCTCGAAGTGGATGTGCGGCCAGCGACCCGGGTAGCAGGCGGGAAAGATGCTCGTGAAGCTGACCAGGCCGTCGGAGCCGGCCGCCTGCACACCGCGGAGGTAGTTCTCGTCCTCCGCGCCCTCCGAGTACATCGAGTAGCGACCTTCGCGATCGCAGTGCCACAGGTAGACCGCCGCGCCGGCAAGCGGCGCGCAGTCGTTCCCGGCGTCGACGACGCGCAGGCGGATCGTGAGGTCCACGCCCTCGGCGACGCCGGACGCGCCGCCGATGCTCGATCGGATGTCCTGGCGCACGACGCCGGACTCCGTCAGCACGTCGGGCCCGTTCGTCCCGTCGCCGGGGTACGGCCCAGCCGTCTCCTCGGGGATCAGGGCGCACGAATCACCGGCGGCGAAGGTCGAACCGGCGCCCGTCGGCGCCGCAGACGAACCAGTTCCGCCCGGCTGGCACCCATGATCGTGAACATCCCGGCGCCGATGGCCCCGAACCCCAGCGCTTGGAGGACCCGCCGGCGGCTCAGCGTTGCGACGTCGAAGGCAAGCCCTTGGTCGAACACGGGCTCATCGGGGTGGGGGAGCGGGCGTCCCTCGAACGTCGGGGCAGGCGCCGCGTCTGGCTCCAGCATCGTGGATCTCCTCAGGGCCGGTCCGGGGGGTCAGGTTCGTTGCGGGCACTGTCCCACTGGCGCCTGAGGATTGTCTGAGAGCCGGCTTCGAGCGCACGGTGGCTGCGAGCCGGGCCGCCGTTGCGGCGGCGGGGCGATCAGAACGCCCGGCGAAGGACGACCAGGCCGATGAGGATCACGAAGAAGCCGGCGACCAGGACCTCGAGCGGCTGCGCGCTGATGAAGCCGACCGCGTCGTTGAGGAGGTTGCCGGCGTTCCCGAAGAAGTCGACCGGGGTGCCGAGATCGGGCGCCCCGCCGCCGCCACCGCCGCCACCGACCTGGCCCGCGGGGCCGTTGTTGATTCCGCCGCCGTACTCGACCACGTGCGCATCATCGCACCCGGCGCAAGGGCCCGGGTCCGCCGGTGGTCAGCGAGCGAACCCGAGCAGCTCGTTCGTGCTGTAGCTCGCCACCCAGATCCGGTCCGGCCCGATGCGGATGGCTGCCGGCAGGTCGACCGACACCTCGTCGACGACCTCGCCGGTCGCCAGGTCCAGCCGCAGGACGGTCCCGACGTGCCCGGGCCGTCGGGCGGCGATCCAGGCCTCCTCGCCGGTGATGTCGAGGGCCAGGATCTCGATCAGGTTGTCCAGCGCGATTCGCTGCGTGATCTCGCTCGTCGTCGGATCGAGCGCCCAGAGCTGCGACGGCCCGGCGCCCCACAGGCGGCCGTCCGCGGACAGGAACGGGATGCCCTGATCGACCTCGATCGTCGCCTGGTCGGCAAGGTCGGCCCCATCGACCCGGACCAGCGGCAGCCCGTCGCTCCCGACCCAGGCCGCGCCGGCCGCCCAGCGGACCTCGACGTGGACGTTCTCGCCCACGTGGATCTCGGTGCTGCCGACGATCTCGCCGGTCGCCGCGTCGAGCTTGACCAGTCGATCGGCCTTCTCGAGGACCCAGACGACGCCGTCCTCCCCAGCATCGAGCGCCCCGACCTCGCCGGTTGCCACCGGCCTGACCGTGCTCGCAGCAAGATCCACGAGCACCGTGTAGCCGCCGGTCCCGCTGTCGTCGAAGCGCCCGATCGCCGCGACCCCCGGGAGCGGCAGGGCGAGGTGCGTCGCGCCGAACCCGACCTCGATGGCTTGCACCTCCCGGCCGGCCTCGAGGTCGACCTCGAGGAGCGTGCCGCCCTCGCCCGTCAGGACCCAGGCCGTCTCGCCATCGATGACGATCGCGTCGGGGGCCGCCCCCGAGAGCGGGATTCGCACGGGCTGGCTCCAAGCCGTCGTCGTTGGTCGGGCGGCCGGGCTCGGACCGGGCGTCACCAGGGGCGCGTGGGTCGATCCCGGCGACGTCGCGTTCGGCGAGCCGCCGGTCGATTGCGCGCGCTCGCAGCCGATGAGGGCAGCGCAGGCGAGCGCGACGGCCAGCCGTCGGACACTGGAGCGTGGAGGCACGACATGGAGAGCACCAGGCGGCTCGCCGGTGTGACAGCGATCCGGATGACGCTCGTGGCTGATCACTTCCTTAGCGGCTCCGCCTGAACGGATGCGCCCCGCCCGACGGATGTCGGACGGGGCGCGGAGTGCGCGAGAATGGTGCCGGCGGAGCCGGCAGGATGTCAGCGGCTCGAGCCGACCGGCTGCAGCGTCGGCAGGAGCTCGTCGAGGCGCTCGTAGCCCTCCTCGACGCCGGAGCCCATCCCGGCCTCGACCATCGCGTCGCGATCGGCCACCGAGAGGAACACCGAGTGACTCACCACCCGGCTTCGGCCGCC
The DNA here is from genome assembly GCA_046707905.1 of Candidatus Limnocylindrales bacterium. GTDB lineage: Bacteria > Chloroflexota > Limnocylindria > Limnocylindrales > CSP1-4 > UBA5189. The sequence goes on along the minus strand of JBKKDM010000090.1, from coordinate 15,936 downwards.
TGGCAGGTCCTCGATCCGCTGGGTGTCGAGCGAGACGTGGCCCGGCGCACCGTCGTACTCGAAGGTCTGGACCAGGTTGTCCATCGCCATCGAGTGGAAGACGCCGCGGAAGCCGTGCGAGCCGTCGTCGGACTTGTGGAAGTAGCGGTAGCCGCCGCCGTCGCGGGCATCCCAGCGCTCGATGACCATCTCGTACTTGCGTGGCCCGAGCCACTGCTTCACGAGCTCGGGGTCGAGGTACGCGCGGTGCACGAGCTCCGCCGGGGCGTCGAACTCGCGCTCCATGTCGATGAACGGCTGTCCCTCGGGCGCGTCGATCCTGGTCTTCACGGTTGGTCCTTCCTTTCCTGGAGTGCGGCGAGCAGCTCGTCCAGCTGGCCGAAGCGCTCGTCCCAGAACGCCTGGTAGCGGGCCAGCCACTCGGTCGCTTCGCGAAGTGGCTCGGCCTCGAGGTGGCTCAGTCGCGCCGTGGCGCGACGGGTCCGCGAGATGAGCCCGGCGCCCTCGAGCACCTTGAGGTGCCGCGAGATCGCCGGCTGGGTCATTGGGAAGGGAGCGGCGAGCTCCCGGACGGGAAGGTCGCCGTCGGCGAGGCGCAGGAGGATCGCCCGGCGGGTTGGATCCGCGAGCGCCCCGAACACCTGGCTGAGCTGGTCGACCTGCATCCCGTCCCGCTTCCTCCGCGGCATGACGCCCTCCGGCGCCTGGGTCTCCATAACTCACTCGTTATGGAACAATGTCGTTATTGAACACCTCGGCGCGAGGCCTGTCAACCCCCGCTGCGACCGCCCGCGAAGAGGGCGTCCGCCCAGGCGACCTCCCCGGACCGCAACGCACAGGGATTTGGCGATGCCCTCGTGATCCGGATGTAACGGAATCTCGCGCCGCATTCGTGAGGCGCGGCCTCTCCGTGGCCGACCCTCCATGAAGATGGCGCCGATTCAGCGGACGGTCAACACGATCCCGTCGCACGACGCTGTGCTCCGACGCGTCGTCGAGCGGGTGACCCGGAGCAAGACGCCGCCCCAGAGCGCCCAGCAGCTCGCCGACGTGCTTCGGCCGATCTTTCCCCGCGTCGCGGTCTTCGAGCGCCAGCTCAGCGGCGAGTCGCCCCACCTGTACGTCTATCGCGACGGCCGCTACGAACCTGAGCGCGGCACGTGGTGGACCGCTCCCGACGTGCCGTGCGTCCACGTCTCGCCATCGAGCGGGCTGCTGACCGCCGTGACCGGCTCGTGGGCCAGCCTGGTGCGAGCGAACCAGGCCGAGCTCGTGGGGCGCCATTTCCTCGACTTCGTGCAGCCGGAGGCGCGCGCCGCCGCCCAGGCGCTGTTCGAGGTCGTCAGCGAGGAGCGCGAGGTCCGGAGCGAGGCCGTCGTGGTCCGCGCGGACGGCTCGAGCGTCGCCATCGAGTTCCGGGCGATCACGGTCGATGGCGAGATCGAGGTCTGCTACCGACCACTGGAGCGCTAGCTCACGCCACCGGCTTCAGGACGATCACCGGGATCACGCGCCGGGTCTTCTGCTGGTAGTGGTCGTACGCCGGCCAGACCGCGACGGCGCGGGCCCACCAGGTCGCTCGTTCCTTGCCGCTCGCCTCGTGCGCCGTGTAGTCGCGCTTGACCGCGCCGTCCTGCAGCTCGACTCGAGGATCGGCCCGAAGGTTGAAGTACCACTTGGGGTGCTTCGCCGCACCCCCGCGTGACGCGATCACGGCGTAGCGGCCGTCGTATTCGACCCGCATCAGGGCGGTCTTGCGGAGCTTTCCGGTGACGGCACCCACCGTGGTGATCACGATGATCGGCTTGCCGCTGAGCTGCGCGCGCTTCGTGCCGCCGCTGGCCTCGAAGGCCTCGGCCTGTTCGCGCGCCCAGGCGCTGGTGCCCGGCGCGTACTCACCTTCGAGTGGCATCTGCACATGATCGCCGCAACGCCGCCGCAATGCGCCTGCGAGGCCGTGCTTTCCGGGGCGGGGTAGGGTGGAGGCCTGCAGCTGAAGGACGTCCGACATGGACAAGATCTCACCCTGCCTGTGGTTCGACGGCAAGGCCGAGGAGGCCGCCCGGTTCTACACCGCGCTGTTCCCGGACAGCCGGATCACCTCGATCGATCGCAGTCCCGGCGAGACGCCGAGCGGCCCGAAGGACATGGTCCTGTCGGTGAACTTCGACCTCGGCGGACGATCGTTCATCGGGCTCAACGGCGGCCCGGAGTTCACGTTCAACGAGGCGATCTCGCTCTCGATCGATTGCGAGGACCAGGCCGAGGTCGACCGCTTCTGGCACGCGCTGCTCGCCGATGGCGGCGAGGAGAGCGTCTGCGGCTGGCTGAAGGACAAGTACGGCGTCTCGTGGCAGGTCATCCCCCGCCAGCTGCCCCAGATGCTCAGCAGCGCTGATCGCGAGGCCGCCGGGCGCGCCCTCGAGGCGATGCTGAAGATGGTCAAGATCGACGTGGCCGAGCTGGAGCGGGCCTACCGCGGCGAGACGGTCGGCGCCCGCTCCTAGCGCCAGTCGGGGATGCCGCCGAGGGGCAGCCCGATCCCCTCGGCGCGCAGCTCCAGCCGGCCGGTCCCGTCGGGGCGGATCACGAACAGCGAGTGCCCGGACAGGAGCAGGTACCGGCTGTCGGGCGACCAGGCGACGAACTGGCCGTGCTCCGTCGTGGCCCGCCGGAGGTTGGAGCCGTCGGGATCGACCAGGTAGAGGCTCCGATAGTCGCCGGGCTCGCCGGTGGTCCAGCATTCCCCATCGGATGGCGCGTAGGCACAGTCGTCGCGCTCGGACGTGAACGCGATGGTGCGGCCGTCCGGCGACCAGACGGGCCAGCCATCGTTGCCGGGCGCGGTCGTGAGCTGCGTCCGCTCGCCCGTCTCGATGTCGGCGACGAACACCTCGTAGCTGCCGCCGATCGCCCCCTCGTAGACGAGCTGTCGACCACCGGGCGAGAACGCCGGGTACTCGACCCAGCCATCGATCGGGATAAGCCGCAGGTCCGAGCCGTCGACGTTGACCGTGTAGCCGCGGATCGCACCGCCGTCGCGGTCCGAGTTGAACGCGATCGTGGCGCCATCCGGCGACCAGTCGGGGCCCCAATCGTTGGCCGGGTTGTTGGTGAGATTCCGCTTCTCCGAGCCGTCGGCCCGGGCGATGAAGATCTCGTCGTCGACGTTGATGCCACGCGTCGAGTCGCGATAGACGACCCACTGTCCGTCGGGCGACCACGCGCCATCGAACTCCGCGCCCGAGGGGTCGGAGGCGACCCGAACGACGTTCGAGCCGTCGACATCCATCGCGAAGAGGTCCTCGAAGTCATCGAACAGGATCCGGCCGCTGAGACCGCCGAGCTCGATCGGCGTGCCGGTCTCGACCGGGGTGAGGCCGTCGCGGACGATCCGTGTCGGTTCCGGTGCCGGTGGCGGACTCGGGCTCGCGCTCTGCGAGGGGGATGGCAGACCGCCACAGGCGGCGACCGCGAGCCCCAGGCCGGCGAGGATGGCGCGGAAACAGTTGCGCATGTGTTGGACACTACGTACGTTGCGGGTGGAGCCTTGCGCCGACGGGGCCCGGGGCGTGGGCCATCGGACCGGTGCGTGACATGGGAGGACGAGCAGGTGGCAGCAGAGGAAGGGCAACGCCTCGGGAAGGGCTCCGCGGCCGATCTCCTGTCGTCATGGCGCGCGGCCGAGCGAGATCGAGCCGCTGCGGAGGAAACTGCCAGCGTCGCCTCCCTCGCGGCCGCCGCAGCCGCAGAAGCGTCCACCGCCGCGACCGAGACCGCCGAAGCCGCGCGGCTCAGCCAGGAGGCCGCGGGGCGAGCGCAGCACGCCGCGAGGCGAACCTCGGAAGCCGCCAACCTCGCAGCGCGAACCGCTTCCCGCGAGTCAACGGCCGCGGATGCGGCCGTCGTGACGTCAAAGGCTGCCGAGGAGGCGGCCCGGGCCGCATTCCACGGCGCCCAGGACCAGGGCTTCCCGAAGGAGGGCTAGCGCCCCGCCGAAGCGTCGCTGCCTGGCGACCTGCCGCGCCTAACGGCCGAGGCTGCGCTCGAACAGCGCGGGCAAGCCCCCGCCGTGCCAGAAGATCACACGCTTCCCATCCAGCGCCCCCGCCGCTGCCTGCGCGATCAACCCGCCGAGGGCCTTGGCGGTGTAGACGGGATCGACGAGGATCCCCTCCGTCCGAGCGAGCAGCCGCGCCGCCTCGGTCGCCTCCGCGCTCAGAAGCCCATAGCCGGCGCCGATGTGGCGCTCATGGATCTCGATCTCGCGCTGCGGAGGTTCGATCCCGGCCATCGTCGCCAGCGCGTCAACAAGCCCTTCGATCTTCGGGCGGAGGTCTGGATCCGGGTGGACCGCGATCCCCAGGATCCGCGGTGCGGTCGCGCCGGCGTCCGCAATAGCCGCCCCGACGACCAGGCCGGCCTGCGTGCCGCCCGTCGCGGTCGGCAGGACGATGGCGTCGGGCCGGACGCCAAGCGCCGCGGCCTGGTCCATCGCCTCGAGGGCCGCCAGCACCTGACCCCAGGCGCCGATCGGCTCGGAGCCACCGACCGGCAGGATCCGGATGCGGCGACCCCGGCCCAGCGCCTTCGAAGCCACCTCCGAGACGAGCTGCTCCCGCTCGGCCCGTGCGTCCGTCGCGGCCTCGTGGACCGTCGCCCCGAGCTCGCGCATCAATCGCACGTTCGCCGAATTTGCGACGCGGGGCCCGCTGACGACCACATGCACCGCGAGCCCTTCGCGCGCCCCAGCCGCGGCCGTGAGCCGGCAGTGGTTCGACCAACGTCGGCCCGAGGTGATGATCGTGTCCGCGCCGTGGGCGACCGCCGCGCCGAGCAGGAACTCGAGGTTCCGGAGCTTGTTGCCCGAGAACGCCAGCGGCCCCAGGTCCTCGCGCTTGATCCAGAGCTCCGCGCGTCCGCCGAGGGCGGCGGAGAGGCGGGGCATCGGCTGGAGCGGCGTCGGGCCGTCAAGAAGCCGGACGCGGGGCAGGTCGGGCAGGGCAGCCATCGCGGCAGATCGTAGGTCCCGGCCGACGGCCGTTGTTGTCGATACCATCGGCCGATCGTGGAAACCACAGCGGGTCCGCGGACCCTGACCTGGGACGGCTGCGTCAACGTTCGCGACCTCGGCGGGATCCCGACGGAAGACGGTAGGCTGACCCGCTCGGGCTCGGTGATCCGGTCGGACAACATCCGGGGCCTCTCGGACGAGGGCTGGCGCGCGCTCGACAACCACGGGGTGACCCGGATCGTCGATCTCCGCTTCCCCGAGGAGCGGGAGGAGGACCCGCCACGCGACGTCGACGTCGACGTCGTCCACGTCTCGGTGCTCGGACGGAGCGTGCACGACGATCGGGAGTACGTCAGCCGGCTCAACGCGCACCTCGACCGTGTCGACGACGTCGCCGATCACTACGCCTGGTCCTATGTCGACTTCCTGGAGCGCAATCGCGAGCGCTTCGGGCAGGCGCTGGCCGCCGTCGCCGAGGCCGAGGGACCGGTTGTCATCCACTGCGCCGGGGGCAAGGACCGGACCGGGCTCGTGGCGGCCCTGCTCCTCCGGCTCGCCGGCGTGTCGAAGGCGGAGATCGGCGCTGACTATGGGCTCTCGGGGCCGAACCTCGCGGGCACGCGCGACGAGTGGCTGGACAGCGCTCCCGACCAGCGCGAGCGGCGACGGCGCGAGAAGCTCAGCACGACACCCGCGGTGGCGATGACCCGGGTCATCGAGGACGTCGAGGGTCGGTACGGCAGCGTGGCCGCGTACCTCGAGGCCGCCGGCGTCTCGGCGGAGCAGCTCGAGCGGTTGCGGGCGCGCCTGCGCTGATGGCCCGCCGGATCTCGCCATCGGAGTTCGTGGTCGGGACCGGCCAGAACACCGCGATGGAGCGGGCGATCGCGGTGTCCGCGCCGGTCGCGGGCTCGACGAGCCTGTACTCGTCCATCGTCACCACGGCTCCGGGCGGCAGGACCCGAATCCACCACCACGGTTCCTGCGAGACGAGCATCTACATCCAGTCGGGCCTCGCGCACTACACGTGGGGTCCGACCGGGCTGGAGCACGCGATGGACGCCGGGGCCGGCGACTTCGTCTACATCCCGGCGGGCGAGATCCACGTCGAGGCGAACGCCTCGAGCTCGGAGCCGCTCGTCGTCGTCCTCACACGGAACTGCCCGGACTCGCACGTCGTGTACATGGACGACGGGCCGGACGGGAGCGACGACGTCCCGGCTCCCTGCTGACCGTGCGATGGGGCTGCCGGATCTCGCCTCCGTGCTCGCGGACCACGGTCTCGAGGGCGTCCCCGAAGCACCGATGGGCCACGATGGCTGGTCCGGCGCCCAGCTGACCCGCCTCACCCGCTCGGACGGCGCGCGCTTCGTGCTGAAGCGCGACAGCCTGGCGCGCGACTGGATCGCGAGGGTGACCGACGATCAGCCGATCCTGCGGGAGGCCCAGCTCGTGGCGGCCGCGCCCGCGCTCCCGGCGCCGGTTCGACTCCCACACCTCGCCGCCGCCCGCGACGGCGACGACGTGGCCCTCCTGATGCCGGACCTCGCTGGCACGCTGCTCACCTGGGAGGCGCCGGTCGATGCCGCGTCGGTGGATCGCGTCGTCGCGGCGCTCGCCGCCCTGCACACGGCCCCCTGGCACGACGCGCTGCCCGCGTCATTCCCCTGGACTGACCTGCGCCGACGCGTGCTCCTGCTCACCCGCCGGGCGGCCGTGGAGTACGAGGCCGCCGGCAATCGCGTCGGGCAGCGGTTCCGTCTCGGGTGGGAGGCCTTCGACCGCCACGCGACGCGCGACGCCCGGTGGCTCAATGACCACCTCACCGAGGATCCAGAGCCGCTGCTCGACGCGCTGGCCCGGCTCCCGCGCGCCGCGCTCCACGGCGACCTCAAGCTCGGCAACGCCGGGCTCGCGGCCGATGGCGCCGTGTGGCTGATCGACTGGCAGATGACGCTCGTCGCGCCGGTGGCGGTGGAGCTTGGCTGGTTCCTCGTGTGCAATGTCGCCGGGCTCCCGCTCCAGCCGGACGACGTGCTGGAGCGCTACCGTCTCGCCGTCGGGCGCCCCGCCGACGATGTATGGGCTGCCGAGCGCGACCTCGCGATCCTCGTGGGCCTCGTGCTGCGTGGCTGGCGGAAGGGCCTCGACGCCGAGGCCGGCCTGATGACCGCCTGCGGATGGACCGCGGCCGAGGACGTGGCGTGGTGGAGCCGCGAAGCCGTCGCCGCCGGACGTCGCCGCCTCTGACATCATCGGGCCATGGACTGGACCCTGGAAGTCGTCATCCTGCCGGTCGCGGACATCGACCGATCGATCGCGTTCTACCGCGACCAGGTCGGGTTCGGGCTCGACCACGACACCACCAACGAGTGGATGCACGTCGCCCAGCTGACGCCCCGAGGCTCGGGCTGCTCGATCGTCGTCGGCGACATGCCGGCCCAGCGCGAGATGACGCCCGGCTCGATCAAGGGCCTCCAGCTCGTCGTGGCAGACGCGCTTGCCGCTCGTGACGAGCTCATGAGTCGCGGCATCGAGTGCAGCGACATCCAGGTCTTCGACGAGCGGGACGGCGGGACGCTCTTCGGCTTCAGCGATCCCGACGGCAACACATGGTCCGTCCAGCAGCTGAAGGTTCGGGCGGAGAAGCCCCTCATTCCGCCCGACTGGCGCGAACGCTTCGGCGCCTGATCGGTGGACACGGCGGCCCCCGAGTAGCCGGGATGGAGCCCCAGGCGCTGCGCGTCGTCATTGCCGAGGACTCCGCGCTGCTTCGCGAGGGCATCGCCCGCCTGATCGAGGACTCCGGTGGATCGGTCGTCGCGAAGGTCGGTGACGGCGACGCGTTCGTCGCGGCGGTCGAGGAGCACCGTCCGGATGTTTCGGTGGTCGACGTCCGGATGCCGCCCTCGCAGCGAGACGAGGGGCTGCGGGCGGCCATCGAGGCCCGACGGCGTGTTCCCGGGACGCCCGTCCTGGTCCTCAGCCAGTACGTCGAGCGGCAGTACGCCACGGAGCTCCTCGCCGACGGTGCCGGCGGCGTCGGCTACCTCCTCAAGGACAGGGTGGGGGACATCCCGGAGTTCATCGACGCCCTGCGCCGCGTTGCTCGCGGCGGAACCGCCCTCGACCCCGAGGTGGTCGCCCAGCTCATGGCCCCCAAGCGTGCGGACGACGCGATGGGCGGCCTCACGCCGCGGGAGCGCGAGGTCCTGGCAGCGATGGCCGAGGGGCGCACGAACGTCGGCATCGCCCGCGAGCTCCACATCAGCGAAGGGGCGACCGAGAAGCACATCGGGAACATCTTCGGCAAGCTCGACCTGCCCGACTCGCCCGACGACCATCGGCGGGTCCTCGCGGTGCTGGCCTACCTCGGTTCCTGAGGTGCGGCCGCCCCAGCCGGTGACCCGAGTGGCAGCGTGGCCCGGACGAGGGTCGGCCCGCCGGGCGGGCTCGCCACGCCGAGGCGGCCGTCGACACCGGCGACACGCCCTTCGAGCCCTGCGAGACCGCCGCCCTGGATGACCCTGGCACCGCCGGCGCCGTCGTCCTGGATCTCGATGACGAGGCTGCCCGCGTCGACCCCGACGCGGATCTCGCAGCGCGTCGCTCCGCTGTGCTTGGCCACGTTCGCGAGCGCCTCCGAGGCGACGAAGTAGGCCGCGCGCTCGATCGCCGGTGAGAAGCGCTGGCCGGTCGGAAGGCTGGAGACGATCCTGGTCGTGACCCCGCCGCCCGCAGAGATGGATTCGATCGCCGCCACCACGCCGCGATCGAGCAGGATCGACGGCGCGATCCCGCGGACGAGGTCCCGCAGCTCCGCGAGCGCGAGGCGGGCCTGCTCCTGGCCGTCGCGGATGAGCTCGCGCGCTGCGGCCGGATCCGATTCGAGGCGCTCGTTCGCCCGCCCGAGGTCGATCGTGAGGGCCACCAGCCGCTGCTGGGCGCCGTCGTGGAGGTCGCGCTCGATTCGATGCAGCTCGGTCGCCTCGACGTCGATCACTGCGGCGCGGCTCTCGCGCAGGACCTCGACCTGCTGCCGGAGCTCGCGCTCCGCCGACGTGCAGAGGAGGATCGTGACCAGGCCCCGGTGGAGCGCCAGGACGACCTGCGACAGCGACGCGGCGGCCGCAACGAGCGCCGCGCCACCGAGCAGGCGAAGGAGGATCACCGGGCCGTCGTGGCCCGCGATGGGCCCGAGGAGGTCGGTCATCGACGCGCCCGGGACGAGGTCGTACCAGAGCGGCGACGTCAGCAGCCCGAGCGCCAGCGTCCAGACGCCGCCAATCACGGCCGCCTCGAGCACGGACAGGGGCAGGTTGATCGCGACATAGATCACGTCGCGCCAGCGGCTCTCGTCGGCGAACTCCGCCCGGAGGATCGCGAGGAAGCCGCCCCGGAGGGGCCGGTAGGGATGCGCGGCAGGCCGTTGCGGCTCGCCGATGAAGAGCCGCCGGCGCTCGATGCGGGCCAGGATCCGCGAGCCCTCGATCGCCACCGCGATCAGGAGCACGCCGACCCCGGCCAGCAGGACCGAGAGGCCCACCGACGCAAGGCTGAAGATCGCCACCGCGCCGAAGCCGCCGGTCAGCAGCCCGAGCAGGATCGCCCCGTTGGCGTGCCACGTCGTCGGGTGGACCGGTGCCAGCAGGAACGCACGGACGGGATTCGTGATCCCCGGCCGGGCGAAGGTCGCCCGGCCGGGGATGCGAGCTGCGAACAGCGCGGTCACCACCAGGAGCAGGCCGGCCGCGAGGACCGCCGCTCCGATCATGCCCGCATCAGGCGAACACCCTGATCAGGACTCCGTCGGGGCCGGAGCGCCGTTGGGCCCCGCGCCGCCGGTCAGGCTGCCAGACGTGCCCCCTGCATCCTCGGCGGACCGCCGCATGGAGGTCACCACGAGGAACCCGCCGGCGCCGAGGAACAGCAGCGGCCACAGCTGGCGCCACGATGCCCAGCCTGGGAGGTAGGCGTCGATCAGCGCGAGGCTGCCGATCAGCAGCAGGATCACCCCGATGAACGTGAGCACGCGCCCGCTGCCCTCCCGATGCCGATGCGGCGCCGCGATTCCGGCCGCCACGTCGGCAGCATGGGCCGCCGCGGCTTCCGGCGTGATCGGCTCCAGCGGAACGATGATCGCCATGGCGATGTACAGCAGGACGCCGGCGCCCCAGAAGAACACGGAGACCAGCCACAGGATCCGGACCAGCGACGGGTCCAGCCCCGTGTACTCGGCGAGGCCACCGGCAACGCCGGCAAGCATGCGGTTCTCACGACAGCGGTACAGACGGCGGTTCATCAGCAGCCTCCAATCGGGTTGATCTCGATCGCGCCGAACGTGGACTCCACGGTCAGCTCGATCTGGTTGGTCGCCAGGACGTTGCCGTCGCTCCAGCGCTCGGCGTTCCAGGTAGTGCCGGCGACAGTCACCTCGCGCGGTCCCTCGCCCACGAAGGTCACGTTCATTCCGCCTCCAGCGGGCTGGCACAGCCGAAGCGACCCGACGTTCACCGCCAGCATCCCGGTGAGATGCCGGGTCAGCGGCAGAAGCACCGTTGCCGAGCCGAAGTCGACCTGGATGGACAGCTCGTCGATCGTGGCGCCGGTGGCGTCGATCCGGACCGCCGCGGCATCAGCCTCGACGGCCAGGGATCGGATGCTCGCCCCGGGCAAGGCCACGGTCATGTTGTTGGCGTGCGAGCTGAGAGCAAGCGACTCCATCGTCACGGGCAACGTCACGTCCCAGTCCTCACGCCGGTTGCCGAGCACGAGCTGGCGGCCGCCGCGGGCGGGCGACTCGATCCACACGGCGTCAGCGTCGAAGAGGACCTCCGGCTCGCGGGCGTCGGTGCTGCCGGCGAGGATCTCCCACCGGGTTCCCGGGACCGTCCTGATCGTTGACGTGCCGCAGCCGCCGGCGATCGAGACGGTCCCCGTCGGGCTGAGTGCATCGCCCTGCGCGAAGGTCGGCGACGACGGCGCGAGGTCCGTACAGGAGAAGGCCACCCCGGGCCCCGCGACCATGCTGCCCCCGAGAAGCAGGCCCGGCGCCACGGCAGCCAGCACGCCCGCTGGGAGGGCGAGGCGCGAGCGCCGGACCACGACCGCCAGCCCGATCACGATGATCGCGACCGGCCAGAGCCGCAGCGCCTCGCGAAGCCAGGGCTCGTTGACGCCCGTGATGTCGGCCGCGACCAGCACCCCGCCGATGGCGACGAGGAAGAGGCCGGCGTAGAGAAATCGGCGATGAATCGCCATGAACAGGTTGTCCCTCCAGCGACACGATGGCACGGGCCGTCCGTGCCGTCCCACTGTCGGCGCGCCACGATCCCTGAGCCAGCCGGGTACCGGGCATCTTCGTGGGTGGGGCTGACCCAACTGGCCAGGGGTGGCCACCCGGCTTCATCCACCACCGGGAGTGGCCTACGATCCAGCCATGAAGGCTGCCGTCCAGGACCGCTACGGCTCGGTCGACGTCGTCCGCGTCGAGGAGGTCCCAACCCCCGAGCCCACAGGCGACCAGGTCCTCGTGAAGGTCCACGCCGCCTCCGTCAACCGGGCGGACCTCGATGCCCTCGGCCCGAAGCCCGGGTTCGTGCGCCTGTTCATCGGCCTGCGCGCGCCGAAGAACCACGGCGTCGGCATCGACGTCGCGGGCGTCGTCGAATCCGTGGGCCCCGACGTCACGCGCTTCAAGCCGGGAGACCGGGTGTTCGCGGACCTGTTCTCGTTCGCCCAGGGCTACGGCGCGTTCGCCGAGTACGTCGCCGCCTCGGAGAAGTCGTTCCTCGAGATTCCGGTGGGCATGAGCTACGAGAACGCGGCGACCCTGCCGCACTCAGCGACGCTCGCGGCCCAGGGCCTCCGGAAGAAGGACGGCTCGACGTTCGCCTCTGGCGCGAAGGTCCTGATCGATGGCGCCTCCGGCTGCGTCGGCCCGTTCGCGGTCCAGATGGCCAAGGCGATGGGCGCGGAGGTGACGGGCGTCGCAAGCGGCCCGAAGCTCGACTTCGTGCGGACCCTCGGCGCCGACCACGTCATCGACTATCGGTCCGAGGACTACACGAAGGGCAAGCAGCGCTACGACTGGATCGTGGCGGTCGACTCCCACCACTCCATCCGCGCGGCGCGTCGGGCGCTCGCTCCAGGTGGGACGTATCTGACCATGGGTGGCACGTCCACCACGATCATCGATGCGCTCGTCACGGGCGCGCTCGCTTCCGCTCGCAGCGACCGGTGGTCCGGGCTGATGCTGTGGTGGAAACCCTTCAACGAGCCGGACGTCGCAAAGGTCCTGGAGCTCATCCAGGCGGGCAAGGTGAAGCCGGCGATCGATCGCACCTTCACGCTCGAGCAGGTCGTCCACGCGCTGCGCTACGTCGACGAGGGGCACCCGCGCGGCAAGGTCGTGATCACGCCGTGACGCTCGCCGGCACCTGACCTCCACTGCCACCGCGAGGCCCGGCCCGGGCCGTAGCATGCCGCGGTGCAGATTTCGGGCCTGATCGAACCGTTCGCGCCCGCCAAGCTCGGCAAGGGCTTCCGGTGGCTCCTCGCATCGGCGCTCTTCAGCAACCTCGGCGACGGCATCGCCCTCGCCGCGGGTCCGCTGCTGATCGCCTCGCAGACCGACGACGCGTTCCTCGTGGCGATGGCCTACTTCGCCCAGGTGACGCCGCCACTGCTCTTCAGCATCTGGGCCGGCGCCGCGGCGGACCGCCTCGATCGGCGGATGATCGCGATCCTCCTGAACTCCGCGCGGGCGCTGATCCTCGCCGTCCTCGCGGTCGCGATCGCCACCGGCGTCGTCAACATCGCCCTCGTCCTCGTGGCGCTGTTCCTGCTGAGCACGGGCGAGACGTTCGCGGACATCGCCGAGGGCAGCCTCCTGCCGCGTCTCGTGCCCCGGGAGCACCTCACCACCGCCAATGCCCGGATGTCCGGCGCCTTCCTCGGGGTGAACCAGCTCATCGCGCCGCCGATCGGCGCCTTCCTCTTCGTCGCTGGCTCCGCCATTCCATTCGCGGCCGACGCCATCTGCTTCGCCCTCGGTGCTGTCCTGATCAGCCGGCTGGCCAAGGACATCGGCAAGACGCGCCGGACCACCGAGGAGGCGAGCGTCGAGCAAGGGTCGTCCGACCTGGACGCCGCGATGCGGAACCCGGCGCCGCAGGCCCAGGGCCTCCTCCGCGACGTCGGCGAGGGCCTGCGATGGCTCGCGAAGCATCCCGCGATGCGAACCCTGGTCATCACGATCGTCGCGTTCAACGTCACCTACGGCGCGGCTTGGTCCGTGCTGGTGCTGTACGTGCGCGACCAGCTCGGGATGGGCGAGATCGGGTATGGCATCGTGACCGCGGCGTCCGCCGTCGGCGGGATCCTCGGCACCATCGGCTATGACCGGCTGACACGGCGCTTCTCGCTTGGCGACCTGATGCGTGCGGGCCTGATCATCGAGACGCTCACGCACCTGGCCCTGGCGCTCACGCGAGTCCCGGCGATCGCGTTGGTGATCTTCTTCGTCTTCGGCGCGCATGCGTTCGTCTGGGGGACCACCGCGACCACGATCCGGCAGCGATCGGTGCCGGACGAGCTGTACGGGCGCGTCTCAGGCGTCTACCGCGTCGGGATCTTCGGCGGCCTGGTGGTGGGCGCGCCCATCGGCGGGTTCCTCGCGAAAACCTACGGGATCGCGGCGCCGTTCTGGTTCGGCTTCGTCGGCTCGGCGATCCTCGTCGTTCTCCTGTGGCGCCAGTTCAGCCTCATCGCCCACGACGACGACGTGTCGGCGGCGCTGGCCGCGCAGTAACGTTGCGGGCGATGGATCCGATCGGAGCGCCGGACGCCCGTGTCAGGCCGCGATTCGTCGGGCCGGACACGTTCGCGCGGCTGCCGCGTCTGCAGGACGTCGAGCGCGCGCGGGTCGCGGTCCTGGGCGTGCCCTTCGACAGCGGCACGACCTACCGGCCGGGAGCGCGATTCGGGCCGCAGGCGATCCGCGCCGGCTCGAAGCTGCTGCGGGCCTATCACCAGGCGATGGACGTCTCGCCGTGGTCTTCCGACCAGGTCGCGGACGCGGGCGACCTTGCCCCGAATCCGTTCAGCCTCGCCGAGGCGATCGAGCACATCGAGAACGGGGCCCGCGAGACACTCCAGCGCGCCGACGTCGTGCTGGCGATCGGCGGCGACCACACGATCGCGCTGCCGTTGCTGCGGGTGGCCCACGAGCGCCACGGCCGGATCGCCCTGGTCCATTTCGATGCCCACCTCGACACCTGGGACACGTACTTCGGCGCGCCCTACACGCACGGGACGCCGTTCCGGCGGGCCTTCGAGGAGGGCCTGCTCGCCGACGAGCGCTGCGCCCATGTCGGCATCCGGGGGCCGATCTTCGGCAAGGTCGACCTGGCGGAGGATGCGAGCTTCGGCTTCGACATCGTCTCGACCGTCGACATCGCGAGAGCCGGCGTCGACGCCGCGATCGAGCGGATCCGCGGCAGGGTGGGGGACTCCCCGGTCTACGTCTCGATCGACATCGACGTCCTGGACCCGGCGCATGCGCCCGGCACCGGCACGCCCGAGCCGGGCGGGCTCACGACCCGCGAGGTCATGCTCATCCTGCGCGGCATGGCCGGGCTGCCGATCGTCGGCGCCGACGTGGTCGAGGTCGCACCCCCGTACGATCATGCCGAGCTGACCGCGATGGCAGCGGCGAATCTCGCCTACGAGCTCCTCGCGCTGTTCGCCCTCGCGCCGCGCAAGGGCTAGCGAACCACCTCGAGGAACCGGCGGGTCCGCTCCTGCTTCGGGTTCGTGAAGAACTCGTCGGGCGGGCCCTCCTCGACGATCTGGCCCTCGTCCATCATCAGCACCCAGCTCGCGGCGCCGCGCGCGAATCCGATCTCGTGGGTCACGACGACCATGGTCATGCCCTCGCGGGCGAGCTCCTCCATGACCCGCAGAACCTCGCCGACGAGCTCGGGATCGAGCGCGGACGTGGGCTCGTCGAAGAGCATCACCTTGGGCTTCATCACCAGCGCCCGCGCGATCGCCACCCGCTGCTGCTGGCCGCCCGACAGCTCGGACGGAAAGTGATCCCGGCGATGGCCGAGCCCCACGCGCTCCAGCATCGTCTCCGCGATTCGCCTGGCCTCGGGCGGCGGGGCCCGGCGGACCTCCGTGAGGCCGATCATCACGTTCCCGAGGGCGCTCAGGTGCGGGAACAGGTTGAAGCGCTGGAAGACCATCCCGATGTCGGCTCGCTGGCGGGCGAGGTCCGATTCGGACAGCGGCGTGAGGCGGCCACCGCGGCCCTCCCGCGTGCCCACACGGGCACCGTCGAGGCGAATCTCGCCACCGTCGAGGGGCTCCAGGAGGGCCATGCATCGCAGGAGCGTGCTCTTGCCCGACCCGGACGGGCCCAGGATCGCCTTGACCTCGCCCCGCCGGATGCCGAACGACACGCCGCGCAGGACCTCGTTCGGGCCGTACCGCTTGCGGACCTCGACGGCCTCGATGACGTTCCCGGAGGGGCCCGAATGCAGCTCGGCGATGACGTCGTCGTCGAGGAGGTGCCCGCCCGGAACGGTCGCGCCAGAGCTCGCGTCGTGCGTTGGGCCACTCATCGCGCCGCCCCGAAGCCTCGGAGGATCCCGGACGATCGCCCACCGAGCGACCGGGCCGTCGACGTCCACACGTAGCGCCGCTCCAGCCACGCCTGGCCGACCATGAAGATGCTGACGAGGACGAGGTAGTAGAGCGCCGCGGCGCTGTACCACTCCGCAAACCGGAACGAGCTCGCGATCTGGGTCTGGGTGACGGTCAGGATCTCCCGCAGCGACACGGCGTAGGCGAGGCTCGTGAGCTTCAGGATGGTGATGAAGTCGTTGGCCATGGGCGGGATCGCGACCCGCATGAGC
>JBKKDM010000089.1:0-3591 GCA_046707905.1 Candidatus Limnocylindrales bacterium | reverse complement strand
CCGTACCGCTACGACCTCGATCGCGTGGAGGCTGACGCTGAGGCGATTGCGGATGCGGAACGACGCCGTTTGGGGCTCGGACAAGGACCTCTTGTCGGTCTGCGGGACACGCTTGAGCGCGAATTCGGTCTTCGGATCTTCAGTCTCGAGCTACCTGGCAAGGTTGCAGGGCTGTTTGGGTTATCCCCTGTTGCTGGTCCATGCATTGCGATCAATGCTGCCCACCCAGCGACCCGGCAAAACTGGACGCTTGCCCACGAGTGCGCTCATTTCCTGACCGCGAAAGATCGTCCGGAGGTGACGAGGGTGGGGCACTATCAGAGACCCCCCGAGAGTGAACGTTTCGCGGAAAGGTTCGCTGGGGGGTGGCTCATGCCCAAACCCGGAATCGAACGGCGCCTTCGCGAACTAACCGCTGAGCGTGCGGGGTTGAATGTTGCGGACCTTCTTGTTCTCGCAAGTGAATTCGGGGTCTCGGCTCAGGCGCTGATCCTTCGACTGGAAGACCTGCGATTCCTGCCGGCGGGTGAATGGGACCGAATCAGCGCGACCCGTGTGGACCTGGTCGCCGCTCATCGGCTCTTGTCATTGCCCGAGCCAACTCGCGACGTTCAACGCTTCTCGCAACGCTACGTGCTGCTCGCGCTCGACGCGTACGAGAAGGCGCTCATCACCGAACACGAGCTCGCGGAGTATCTGGAGCTCGATCGGCTCGCCGTCCGGGAGTTGCTGGCGCAGCTGTCGGAGTCAGATGTCGAGTCGGAGAGTGGTATGGCACGAGCAGGGCTCGACCCGGCGATGTCCGTTCAGGTGAATGTCTAGCGATCGACCGGACGAACTCGCGATCGATGCCGACGTCCTTATGAACCTCCTCGCAACGGACCGTCTCGAGGAGATTCTTGCGGCGATCGGATTACGGGGCGTGGTTTGTCCGAGAACCATGGCGGAAACGGTCTACCTCAATCCCCGTACACCCGGCGCCATCCGCGAAACGATAGACCTAGCTCCGCACCTCGCTTCGGGAACGATCGTCACCACGACCCTGAGCGACGACGAGACGGCGACGTATGTCCGATTCGCCGCGGAGGTCGACGATGGCGAGGCTCAGGTGCTGGCGGTCGGCCTCCACCGCGGTCTGGTCGTCGCAACCGACGATCGTCGGGCGAGGAGGGTGGCTTCGAGGGAGGCGGTGGCGCTCCTCAGCACGCCTGAGTTGATCCTGGACTGGGCGCAGCGGAGTGGGCGGAGCGCCAACGAAATTCGCGAAGCAGTCCTCGACATAGAAGTCAGGGCGCGATATCGACCAAGACCGGCCGATGCGAACCGTCCGCGATGGGACCGGATTCGAGACGGGTAGCCGCTGCGAAGCGGTCAATTAGAGACGGTCGGCGGGTGAGACGCGACGGTGAATAGCTCGCAGATCGTCATCCATGAGGCGCACATACCGGCGCGCCACCTGCAGCGACGAGGGACTGTGGCCCAGGATGCGCTGGAGTGAGAACACGTCGCCCCCGTTGGCGAGAAAGGCTCGAGCGAAGCTATGCCGAAGGACATGCGGCGAGCACCGCTGAGTTAGACCGGCTGAGCGGGCAAGACGGCCGACGAGTTGCTGGACGGCGCGGGGCGTGAGGCGACTACCTCGACGTCCGACGAAGAGCGGATCGTCCGCGGCGAGCGGTCCCCTGCTGAGGAGCGACATACGAATTGCGCGCCGGGTCCGCCCCCCAAGCGGTACGACTCGCTCCTTGGACCCCTTGCCCATCACGCGGCACCGACCTTCGATGAGGTCGACATCGCAGATCGAGACGGCGACAAGCTCGCCGAGGCGGATGCCTGTGTCGAGCATCAGGAGGACGATCGCTCGATCACGCGCGACGTCGCTCGACCGATCTTCGACGGCCCCGAGAAGAGCCCGAAGCTCGGGTGCGGTCAAGCTCGGGACGAGAACGTCCGGGACCTTGGGGATCGGAAGACCGGCCAGTGGATGAGCGCCGAGCTGCAGCTCGCGCTGAACCCAACCAGCAAACGCGCGCAGCGTCCGCACCCGGCCCGCGATCGAGTTCGGCGCGAGTGGTCGCGCCCTTGTGCTCTGGGTCGCGAGCAGCCAACGTCGGGCGATCGCAGGGGCAAGGTGCTCCAGGGTCGCCGGACGACCATCGCGAGACGCGAACTTGGCGAAGTCGTCGAGGTAGGTCCGATACCAGTCGATGGTCCGCCGACTCCGACCCGCGACCTCGAGCGCGACCACGTACTCGTCAACGAGCTCCCGCAGCGGGATAGCGCCGAAACTCGTGGGGACCGCCACCGCTCGCACGCTGGCCATCGATTCTATCGGGCCCGCGATAGTTCTGTGAGATTCGCTCGCCGCCGAAGGTAAGACCGGAAGAGCGGGAGGGCGAAATCGTACCGACCTCGTGTCGGTCGGTAGACCAGACCGCGCTCAAGCAGACGCGCGACCACCTGGTCGACGTTCGGCGTATCCGCGAGGGCCCGACGGATCTCGAGCGCGCTGACTCGACCTCCATGCCGTGCCATCTCATCGAGGACGCGCTGGCCAGCGGGCCCGGCAACGGCGTAGCGGTCCTCGAAGAATGCGAGATCGAGCTCGTGGAGAAGCATCGGCTCGAGCGCCTGATAGTCCGATCGCTCCACCGTCGACTTCGGCACCCGGCTGCAGAGGAAGCCGCCGAAGAACTGCAGGAAATATGGGTAGCCATCGGTCTGTTCGACGATGTCACCGACGAGATTCAGCCCGAACGTCCGGCCGCTGCCGGCGAGCGGGATGCCAAGGGCGTCCCAGGCGTCTCCTCGTTCAAGGTTGGCGATGACGATGTGCCGGAACATCCGCTCGGCGTACGTCCGGGCGCGCTTGAGATTGAGGGTCAGGGTGGGCAGGCCACACAGGATGATCCGGACCCTTGGAGCCTCACGCTGGACGCGGCCCAGCGCTGCCAGCAGCGATGAGAGCGGGTATTGCTCCCGCCGCCGATCGTCGGCCAGCAGGTGCGCCTCGTCGTACAGGAGCAGCGCTCCAGGGCGATCAGCGGCGGCGACGGCGCGATCGAGCTCCAGGAGCGCCTCGCCAAGGACTTCGGCCGGCTCCGACGGCTCCACCTCATACGCCGGCTCGACGCCAATCTCGCCGACCACTACACGCCTCGGTCGGAGAAACCGCAGCCCGCGCTCGACGGCCTGGCCGACTCCAGCCAACGCGTCGCACCGACGGATAAGCGCGTCGCAGTCTGCCCGCACTGCCTCGATGAGCCTGTCCTCGTCGCGGTGACGGTCGCCGAGCTCTCGCTCGAGACAGACCCATCCCGAGCCTTCGCCACGACTGGCGAACTCGCCGAGGAGGACGGTCTTCCCGGTGCCGCGGATTCCGGTCAGCGTCCAGTTCGCGTGGGGCGGGTGCGGCTCACTCAGGAAGCGCTCGAACTCGGCGAGCAGGGGGTCACGCCCCGCGAGGTAGGGCGGGGCGACGCCGTTCCCTGGACGGAACGGGTTAGTGAGTTGTTCAGTTCTAGCTCTTGGCTCTAGCTGCGTCATGTCGTGCATCCGCTGTCGTGTGTTATGGCCGAGGGACGCCGGTGG
>JBKKDM010000088.1:0-3630 GCA_046707905.1 Candidatus Limnocylindrales bacterium | reverse complement strand
CCATTCGTTCGAGGCGGGATCCCGGCGTGAGGGTCAATCCGGGGAGGCGGGACAAAATGGCCTCCAGCGCGATCCTGGCTTCAAGCCGTGCAAGCGGAGCGCCTAGGCAGAAGTGAATGCCGTGGCCGAACGCCAAATGCCGGATCTGACCGCGGTCGATGTCGAACTCGGCAGGCCGCTGGAATTGCCGCTGGTCGCGGTTGGCGGAGCCGATCCACGCCACCAGCGGCGCGCCGGCCGGAATCCGGAGGTCGCCCAGGGTGGTGTCAGCGGCCGTCACCCGGTACATGGACTGGACCGGGGACCGGAAGCGCAGGACTTCCTCTATGGCCTGGGGCAGCATCGATGGCTGGGTGCGCAGCCGGTCGATGATGCCCGGCGCTTCAGTGAAGCAAAAGACCGCGTTGCCTATCAGGTTGGTTGTTGTTTCGTTGCCGGCTACCAGCAGCAGGCTGCAGAAGCCCAGCAGTTCCGCCACGGTCAGTTTCTGTCCGTCAATCTCGGCTGAGAGCAGGTTGCTGATCAGATCAGTGCCGGGCCGGCTGCGGCGCTGTTCGATCAAGTCTAGGAAATACTCGGTCATTTCCCGGTTGGTGGCGTGGTGGTCCTCATCCGCGGCACTGCTCCGCGTTTGGCTGACGATGACATCGGACCACCGCTTGAAGCGGTCCCGGTCCTCGGCCGGTACGCCCATGAGTTCCGAGATCACAATCACCGGCAGCGGGTACGCCAACTCCCGAATGAGGTCCGCTGACCCGGCGGGCACGATCCCGTCCAGAAGCTCCTGCGTGAGCGCTGAGATGCGGGGAGCCAGCGCGGCCACTGCCTTGGGCGTGAAGGCCTGGGTCACCAGGGAGCGTAATTGCCGGTGCCGTGGCGGATCAGCGGTGATCAGGCTCGACGCGAACAGCTGGCCTGTCTCCGACGGGTCGTCACCGCCCATCCGTGAGGAGAATGTGGCATGTTCGGAAAGCACACGCTGCACGTCGTCATACCGGAAGACATGCCAACTCCCCGACTGCTCGTCGTGGAACACGGGCGCAGTCTCCCGCATCCGCTCGTACTGGGTGAACGGGTCCAGCGGATGCTCAGTGGCGCGGGCGAAGTCCATGGCAGGCCTTTCTGCCCGAGCTTAGCCGACGACTTGTCCGCGCGTCAGTGGCGGCCCAGCTCCCGGGCCAGGAAGGCGACAGCCGTCGACAGGATGCGATCCATCTGGTCTTCGGCGAAGAAGAAGCAGTGGTCACCGCCTTCGATGGTGATGAGTTCCTGCCGGACGCCGGCCCTGGCCAGTGCCTCGGCCAGGAGTTCGCTCTGCGACAGCGGGACCAGCCCGTCGCCGTCGCCGTGGATCAGCAGGAACGGCGGCGCACCGGCGCTGACGTACCCCAGCGGGCTGGCGGCGTCCAGGAGAGCCGGATCCGTGGAACCGCCTACCAGCATGGGTCCCGGCTCCAGGGTCATCCCCTCCGGTACGGCGGCCAGCAGCGCGGCGCTCATGAAGTCCCCCGTCGCCGCCATCGGCGGCATCACCCCCAGCGAGGACACCCCGTAAAAGTCGACGACGGCGCTCACGGCACTTGACTGCCCCTGGACGCCGAGGCCGCCCTCGAGGTCTTCCCTGGCCCCGGTCAGCCCGAGCAGGGCCGCCAGGTGGCCGCCCGCCGATTCGCCCCAGGCGCCGATGCGTGCCGCGTCGATGCCAAGGATCCCGGCGTGCTCCCGCAGGTACCGGACGGCGGCTTTGATGTCGTGCAGCTGGGCGGGGAACG
The DNA here is from genome assembly GCA_046707905.1 of Candidatus Limnocylindrales bacterium. Taxonomy (GTDB): domain Bacteria; phylum Chloroflexota; class Limnocylindria; order Limnocylindrales; family CSP1-4; genus UBA5189. The sequence continues at coordinate 1,858 of JBKKDM010000088.1, read as the reverse complement.
GCGCCTCCAGCGCGTGGCGGTAGTCCACCGTGGCACAGGCGATCCCGGCTTCGTTCAGGAGCCGGAACACCGATTCCGGCGCGAAGGTGGGCGGAAGTTCACGCCGGTCGCCCAGCTGGAAGGCGCCGCCGTGGATCCACACCGCCAACGGCACTGCCCTGTCCGTGGCCTTTCGCGGGAGCCAGATATCCATCGCGAGCCGGCGGAATCCGACGGCGATCGCATAGCTGACTTCCCGGTGCACCAAGGAGTGTTCCGAGACTTCCTCAGGTGATCCGGGCAGCTGATAGGCGGGAAACGGCGGCGGTGCGGGCTGCTTCCGTGGTGCGTCGGCCGCGCCGGCCTGCCCGCCGGAGGCGGCGACGGTCGTGATGGATTCCGGGGTCATGATGCGCTCCTTGCAAGGTCCGGTTGGTGGCCAAGGCCGGCGGCGGCGAAGCGGTGGGTTCCGGGTCCGACGTCGGCGGGCGGCTGCCCGGGAAGGCGCACCTCGGCGGTAGTCGCCGGCGGCACGGTGACGCAGAGGGTGAGTTGCCCGCCGTCGAGCGTCCAGTCGACGCCGATAAGTCCGTGGGGTCCGCGGTGCGAAGTCCGGGCCGACGTGATTCCGGCGCCGGGCCGGGGTTCTACGATGATCCGTTCATAACCGGCGCTGCCGGCCGCCTGGCGCAGCCCGGCGGTGTGGCGGTGCAGGAAAGACACCACTGCGCCCTTGCTGTAGTGGTTCAGCGATCCCGCCGGCGTGCCGTCGGTGCCCAGGCCGTTCCAGGCCTCCCACATGGTGGTGGCGCCGCGGTCCACCATGACCAGCCAGGACGGCTCCGAATCCTGCATGAGCAGCTCATAGGCGAGATCCGGGTAGCCGTTGTCGGCCAGGACCGGAAGCAGGTACGGCGTAGCGAGGAAGCCGGTGCCCAGGTGGGTGCCGGCATCACGGATAAGCCTGACCAGCTGGGCGGCGACGGCGGGGCGGGCAGCGTCCGGGACCAGGTCAAACGCCAGGGCACGCACGCAGTTCGCCTGGGTGCCGCCGGCGACTGTTCCGTCAGACTGCAGGTATTCCTGTTGCCACGCGCCGCGGACGTTGGCGGAGAGTTCCTCCAGTTCCCGGGCCCTTTGCTCATCGCCAAGAACGGCAGCCACCTTGGCCATGAGGGCGGAAGAATGCCGGTAGTACGCGGTGGCGACGATTCCGTTATCGGCGGTGCGGGATGCGAAAAGGTCCGGCGCCGGGCCACCCGGCTCCATCCACTCCCCGAAATGGAAGCCGGTGTCCCAGAGGTACTGCTCATGCGGGGCCGGCGTCGCTTGAGCCGCCATCTTGTCCGCATGCCGGTTACCTTCGGCGGTGCTGCGGATGAAGCCGAGCCACCGGTTCATGGCGTCCCAGTTCTCCTCCAGGATCAGCGGATCGCCGGTGGCCAGGTAAATCTCCCACGGGACCATGACAATCGCGTCGCCCCATCCCGCGGAGCCGTTCACGAAGGCCATAAATTCGGCACCGGTAACCTGCGGCCCCGGCGACGGCGAGATGTTGACGATGACGCCGTTGTCCCACTGGTCCGCCCGGACATCCCGGAGCCATTTCCGGGAGAACCCGGCAACGTCAAAAAGGTAGGCAGCGGTGGGCACGAAAAGCTGCCAGTCTCCGGTCCAGCCGGCCTTTTCCCGCTGCGGGCAGTCGGTGGGGACTTCGCACGCGTTGCCCCGGAAGCTCCACTCGACAATGTCGTGCAGCCTGTTCAGGCGGTGGTCGCTGCAGGCAAAGGCACCCAGGCGTTCCAGGTCGGTCTGGACCATGCAGCCGGTGACATCCTCCGGTTGCAGGTCCTCGTCCAGCCCGTGCACGGAAACGTAC
>JBKKDM010000087.1:0-28400 GCA_046707905.1 Candidatus Limnocylindrales bacterium | reverse complement strand
ATCGTCGTGATCCTGCCGATCCAGAACCCCGACGGCCGCGAGGCCGAGACCCGTCGGAACCTGTACGGCTTCGACATGAACCGCGACTGGTTCGCGCGGACCCAGCCCGAGACCGACGGCAAGCTCGAGGCCATCCGGCAGTACCCGCCGATGCTGTTCATCGACGCCCACGAGTTCGGGCTCCCCAACTACTTCTTCCCGCCGAACGCAGATCCGGAGTACCACGAGACTCCGGATGCGGCCCACGCCTTCATCAATGAGCTGTACTCGCCCGCGATCGCGAGCCAGTTCGATGCCGAGGGCATCAAGTACTTCCACGGTGCGCCGTACGACTTCTTCGCGACGATCTTCGGTGACACGGTGCCCGCCGTGGGCTTCCACGCCGGCGGCATGACGTTCGAGAAGGAGAATGGCGACCCAATCGCTGTTCGAACGCACGAGCAATTCACGTCGATGTGGGCGAGCCTGTTCGCGGGAGCGTCGAATCGCGCCTCCGTGCTCCAGGCCTGGCACGACTCCTTCGAGGATGCCTACTGGCAGGGCGTGAACGGCGAGCTCGACGAGAACCACGTCTACGAGCCCAGGCACAAGCTCTACCAGAACGTCCCCGCGGACATCAGGGTCCGGAGCTACTTCCTTCCGGACGATCCGGACCGCCAGTTCGAGCTCAACCTGCTCGTCCGGCGGCTGCAGCGCATGGATGTCGAGGTCCGGCGGACGACGCAGGATGTGGTCCTTGCCAGCTTCCATCCCTACGGCGACGGCGTCACGAACGACGTGCAGATCGACGCCGGCAGCTACTGGATCCCGATGGCCCAGGCCCAGAAGCATTGGGTCCAGGCGATGCTCCATGAAGAGTCCTGGATCCCGTTCGACGTCACCTACGACGTCTCGGCCTGGAGCAACCCGCTCCTCATGAACCTCAAGGGTGGCTGGACCGGCGACACCGTCTCGGTCACATCCGAGGTTGTCGGGCCGGTCGCCGAGCCCGCTTGGGACGGCGCCGGAACGCCACCGTCAGTCGGCCTGCTGGAGAACGTCCGGAGCACCCGCGGCTTCGAGGCCGCCGGGCAGACACGCTGGCTGTTCGAGAAGCTGTGGGACCTGCCATACGAGGAGGTCACCCCCGCCGACGTGATCGCCGGCCTGCCCGGCATCGACGTCCTCGTCATGCCGGATGGCTTCGCCGGCTACCTCATTCAGGACCTCGGGGCGAAGGGCAAGCGCGCCCTCCGGGACTGGGTCAATGCGGGCGGTCGCGTCGTCGCCTGGCAGGGCGGCGCCGAGGTGCTCGCGAAGGCCGGCGTCTCGACGGCGAAGTTCGCCCAGTCCCACACGAACATGCCCGGCACGCTGGTGCGGGTCGCGGTGGACTCCTCGAGCCCGCTCGCGGCCGGCGTCGGCGACCTCGACTGGGTGATGTACCTCGACGAGCGGACGATGCAGCCGGGCCTCGGCGATGCCGTCGCCACGATCCCGGCCGCGGGCGATCCCGACTTTGCGACTTCCGGCCTCGCGATCGGCGTCGAGACGCTTGCCGGGACCTCGGTCCTGGCGGATGAGGCGGTCGGGAACGGCCGAGTGATCTCCTTCTCCATCGACCCCAACTTCCGTGGCTGGACCCAAGGGACGCATCGGCTGCTCTGGAACGCCATCGTCGGGCCGGATGTGTCGGCGGCGGCCGGCCTCTTCGCCGGCTCACAGGCACGCGCGGCGGCCGAGAAGGCGGCCTTCGATGCCGCAGCCAGGCTCCCGGAGCTCGGCTCGGCGATCCGCGTCCGGGTCGCGCTCAAGGATGCCAAGGCCACCGCCCAGATCCTGCAGCGTCGCTCGTCCGAGGTCGTTCGCATCGATCTCGGCGCCGAGACGCTGTTCCTCGTCGGCAACAAGAAGGACCTCTCGAACGAGGAGCATCCATGGTTCGCGCTCGCGATCCGCGAGCTGGAGCAGGCGCGCATCGACGTCCGCGCGGCGAGCTTGCCGTGACTCGTCCCGCCGGCGCTGCGTTGCTCTTGGCACCCGAATGCAACGACCTGGCGTTCGGCTGTCTGTGAGGGACCGGACGATCGTCCTCACCATCTGGTGACATCAGACTGGGGGTGATCACCATCCTTCTCTTCCCGCTCTTCGCTTTCGGCGACGATCGCGATCCCGGTCGGGATGACAGCCTGCGTGCTCATCCGACGATCATCGCCAATCCACCGGGCGATGCCGCGTTCCGCGTGCTGATCGATCAATTTCTGAGCGCTGGATGCCGCACGCCAGCGGAGCTGGAAGCAGCGCTCCGACCGCACTACCCCCGCATCGTGGTCCGACCGAGATCCCTTGCCGGTGAGCTCCTCGAGGTGTGGTATGCCTACCGAGAGGGGCATTGGATCGAGGACGGAAAACATGACCAGAGCTGACGACGCGGAACGACAAGAAGACCTGGCCGCGACCGCCGAATCCATCAGCGCCGATGCAAGGCGAGTGATCGACATCGAGGCCGAGAAGCAGGAGCTGGACATCGACGACCCGCGGCTGGACAAGCTGTCGCACGAAGCCGAACGTCTGGCTGGGCTCATTCAGCGCAAGAGTCGTATCGAACGCCAGATCGCCGGGATCGACGACGGCGGGCAAGCCAAGCCTGAGCGTTCGAACTAAAGACCTACGACCCTCGGTCCGCCCGCAGCCATCCGGCTAGCACACCCTGGGACGCTCGCGCTATGATCCGCCGGCTTCCAGTCTGCATAGACTTTATGCAGTCCAGCCGACCCTTGCGCGCGGAGATCACGCTTGACCGAGAACCTCGTCCCGGCGACCACTGAAGCGGCGCCCGCAGCCGCCGCACCGCACGGCGTGGGTGCGCTCGACCCGACGTGGGTCAATCCACGTGACCCGGCGCAGACGCTGGGCCCCGACGGCCATCCGGCCGTCAGCCGCCGTGCGCCGCTCTGGGAAGACGTTACGGACGAGAAGTGGAACGACTGGAAGTGGCAGCTCAGCAACCGGATCAACACGTTCGAGGAGGTCGCCCAGGTCCTGAACCTCACCGAGGAGGAGAAGGCCGGGCTCACCGCGGACGACAAGTTCCGCGTCGACATCACGCCGTACTTCGCGTCGCTGATCGACCCCGAGGACCCGAACGACCCGATCCGCCGCCAGGTCATCCCGCTCGGACGGGAGCAGCAGGCCTTCACCGCGATGATGGCCGACAGCCTCGCCGAGGACCGCCACTCGCCCGTCCCGGGCCTGGTGCACCGCTATCCCGACCGCGTCCTGATGCTGATCACGACGCAGTGCGCGAGCTACTGCCGCTACTGCACGCGGAGCCGGATCGTTGGCGACCCGACCCAGAACTTCAACCGCCGCGACCACGAGGCCCAGCTGGAGTACCTCCGCCGGACGCCCCAGGTCCGCGACGTCCTGATCTCCGGCGGCGACGGGCTGACCCTCGCGCCGAAGCTCCTCGAATCGGTCATGCGCGGGCTCCGCGAGATCCCCCACATCGAGATCATCCGGATCGGGACTCGGGTGCCCGTCTTTCTGCCCCAGCGCGTCGACGACGAACTCTGCGAGATGCTCGCCAAGTACCACCCGCTCTGGATGAACCTCCACTTCAACCATCCCAACGAGATCACGCCGGAGGTCTCGCGCGCGGTCGACAAGCTGACCCGGGCCGGCATCCCCATCGGCAACCAGAGCGTCCTGCTCGCGGGGGTCAACGACTGCGTCCACATCCAGCGAGCGCTCGTGCACCAGCTGGTCGAGAACCGGATCCGGCCGTACTACCTCTACCAGTGCGACCTGGTCGAGGGCTCCGGTCATTTCCGGACGCCGGTCGGCAAGGGCCTCGAGATCATGGAAGGCCTCCGCGGCCACACCTCCGGATACGCCGTCCCGACGTACGTCATCGATGCCCCCGGCGGCGGCGGCAAGATCCCGGTGATGCCGAACTACCTGATCAGCTACTCGGACCACAAGGTCGTCCTTCGCAACTACGAGGGCTACATCACGACCTACGAGGAGCCCGAGCACTACGAGAAGCACAACCAGGCGACCTGCCACTACTGCCAGCACGAGCGGCCGGAGCCCGGCCAGTCCGGCGTGCTGGGGCTGCTCGAGGGCGAGCGGATGTGGATCGAGCCGAAGGGCTTCGAGGAGATCCACACCCGCGGCAACGTCGAGGCCCACCGCCTCCAGGACCCGTCGAAGTGGGTGCCCTTCGGGGTCGGCGCGATCGATGGCAAGGCTGCGCGGCCACTGAACGTCCTCGAGCCGGGGGCGACCCCAGATCCCGCCGCTGTCACCGAGCGTGCGGCCACCGACACGAACGCCGGCATCGTGGACCCGGCGGCGGTCGTCCCCGAGCAGCAGCGTGCCGCCACGGGCGAGCGCCTGGCGCCCGATGTGGGCGCCGCGCCCACGAACGGTCGCACGTACGCCCCGGGCGAGGAACCTCGCCCCCGCGAAGGCGAGCCGACCGCCTCAGCCCACGGCGAGCTGCTCTAGAGCGAGGCGCGCGCCTCCGCAACGATCTCGAGGATGAGGTCCGCGATCTGATCGCAGGCGGACACGACCAGCCCGTCGTGGTCTGCCTCCACTCGGACCTGGGTGATCTCCGGCAGCGCCGCGCGCCAGCGGGCGATCTGCAGGTCGGCGATCGCCGACGCCAGCCCAGCGCAATTCGCCGCCACGACCGTCGTTCCGGCGACGCTTGCGGAGAGCGTCGCGGAGGGCAGGTCCTCGCACTCGGGGTACTCCATCGCAGTCACGAGAACCGCTGGGAGATCGAGCGGATGCACCGCGCGCGCGATCTCGCCCTCCATGAAGAGGGCGTCGATGTCAGCCTCGAATTCGGCTTGACACTCCGCGGCGGTGTGCCCCTGCGCGGCGCAGACGGCCAGGAAATCGCCCGGGAAGTCGCTGTCGAGGATCGCCATGCCGACCGTTTGGTCCGGCCGCGCCAGCGCATTGGCAATCGCGACCGACCCGCCAAGTGACCACCCCACGAAGACGTACGGGCCTTCGACGCCGTCTTTCGCCTTCGCCAGCGCCAGGACCTCGTACGCATCGGATGTGACGTCGTCCATCGATACTGGCCGCTGCTTCGGCGGCGAGCTGCCGGGTCCGCCGGCGCGGCTGTAGAGGCACGTGGTCGTCTGGCTCCCGAGCTTGCTGACGAACTGCGGCGCCCAGTCGCTCCTGTCGTTGCTCCCACCCACCTCGAGCAGGATGGTCGGCGACCCGCTGCCGACGCACTTGGCCGAGATCTCCCGGCCGTCTGCGAGCTTGAGGCTCTCGTCGAACAGCACAGCCGGCACGATGGCGGTCGTCGCGGGCTCCGGCATCTGGGTGGGTGCGGGTGTGACCGTGGCGCTCGGCGGTGGGACGGTCGCGGCCCCGGCTGGTGCCGTCGGCGTGGACCCGGTGCAGGCCGCGACCATAAGTGCGATGAAGACGCCACCGGCGCTCGGGCGAATTCGGCCATCCATCGCGATCGACCTCCAAGCTCTGCGAGCCCGGATAGCATGACGGCATGGCCGGCCTGGAACCACTCCGCCCCGCACCGCCCGGCATGCCCGCGGCGGACCTCGCGCCGCCCGTGATCGCGGAATCGGCGGATCCGTTCACGAACCTCCGGGTCGTCGACCTGGTGGCGCGGATCCCACGGGCCCGTCCGGTCGACCTCTCGGCGATCGTCGACCGCTTGAACGCAACCCACCTCGACTGGCTGTTCGAGGCTCGCGTCGTGGCCGATGCGCTGCTCCAGCTCCAGGCGAACTGGTTCGCCGATTACCGGAACCAGACGGGGATCGTGCTCGACGACGGTCCGACCGGCGTCACGCTCACGATCGAGGACTCCACGAGGGTCGATCCGTGGATCGCCCGGCAGGCCCAGCGCCTGGCTGGCGGCTGCCGCCAGGCGCTCGACGAGTTCAGCCGGCGTGACCGGCGAACAGGGGAGGGCTAACGCCCACCGCCGACGGGCCTCCAGCTCGACTTCCAGCCAGCCCGGCGCGCGCCCGCAGTGCGGCTTCGCGGACCCGCGCCAACGCGGCGGCGGCGTCTGCCTCGTCACCTAGCTCGGTCTCGAAGGCCGCGTACGCCCGCTCGAACAGTCGATTCGCGGCGCGATGGACCGCCAGCCCTTCGGAGCTCAGTGCGACGCGGTAGGAGCGTCCATCGGTTGGATGCGGAAGGCGTCGGGCATGCCCGCGCCGCTCCAGCTGGCGAAGCTGGTCCGTAAACGTCGTCAGCCGCATGCCGAGTCGCGCGGCGAGCTGGGTCGGCGTCGCGGCCTCGAGCTCGAAGATCGCGCTGTAGACCGCGTATTCGGCCGGCGTCAGCGGCCCGTCGCGCATGGTCTCGGCAAGGAGACGGCCGACGGCCTGGTTCAACGCGAAGACGTCGAACAACAGCGAGCTGCTGACTGGATCGCTCGGCGGACGGTTCACGGCGCCGCGGGGATGACCAGCTCGAGGGCCGGATCGTTGCCGTTCCCCCAATCCTCCTGGCTGAGCTCGGCGACGGCGTCCAGCTCGATGTTCGAGCGAGCGTCGTTCGGGTCGACGCCCACCTCGAGCATCTCCGTGACCAGCAGCGCCAGCCCCGAATGCGGCAGCGGCAGCTCGACGACATCGCCATAGAAGGTCGGGCAGCCCGCCATTGGCTCGCCGACGAGCACCGCATCCGTGTGAGCCTCCAGACGCGCGAGCAGCATGCTGCCCGCGGACCAGGTGTTGCGCCCCACGAGGACGAACAGCTTCCCCGGCTGGTCGACCGCCGGGTCGTCGAAGATCGGCTCGATCTCGTCGAGCACGGGCACCTCGCCGCCGAAGTTGTGCCGGATGTCGAGGATCACCCGTGACAGCTCAGGGTCGGTGGCGGCCTCGCGAAGCGACGCGACCGTGGCGCTGGTGATGCGCTCCACTCGGTTGTACTGGACGTACAGCGTCTCGCCGTCGGGGAGGACCTCCCACCACAGGTCGTCGTCGATCCGTGAGAGCCAACGAACGGCGGGGTCGGCCGGGAGATGGAGCCCGTACGGGCCGGCCCAGTTGTTGTAGTCCTCCATCGGGATGGACCGAAGATCGACCTCGCGGCCCGGCACGGGCGCAGAGAACCGGATCCGGACGGAGCTGTCGTTCGTGAGCCCGATGCCGCGAAGGACCTGCGGGATCAGGAGGTATCGCGGCGTCAGGAGCCGCAGCGTCTGTTCGTTGTCCCGGGGGATCAGCGGATCCAGCGCGGCGCGGACATCGGCGATTGGCCGACCCTCGATCGACTCGATCGTCGCCCCGATCAGGTCTTCGTTCGGTGGGAGGGCATCGACGATCACGAGGTCGTCGCCGAACAGCCAGAGCCGCAGCGGCAGGCTCTCCAGCGGGTACGTGCCGGTCCCCCACATGAAGAGGCCGGTGTGGCCATCGCAGGCCCTGGTGCTGACCATGGCCGCGATCCGGCTGACGCCGACGAGCAGCTCGTCGTCCGAGAGGCTGGCGGCCTGCGCCGAGAGCTCGGCGACCGCGGCTTCCACCATGGATCTGGGCGTCCCGCGCCACGGGTCCGGGTGGATCCGCTCGATGCCGGGGACGATGAGCGCGAGGTCCGCCTGCCAGCCGCCGACTCGGTCGAGTGAGCCCTGGGGCGTGGGGGCGATGGTCTTTGACGGGGGTGCGGTGAGCTGCGGCGTCGGGGAGGCGAGCGACCCCGTCGCGGGGGCGATGCTGGGCGTCGTCGAGCATGCGGCGAACGCGGCCGCCAGCGCGATGAGGGCGGTGATCGTGGCGCGGCGCACGGGGAGATACTACGGATCCGTAGTATCTGACGCAAGCAGAAGCTGTGCGATGATCGAGCCGTGGACGATCGATCGAACGGGGGGCGGCGCGCGACGCGGTCGACACGCGCCACCCGGGCGACGCCGGGCGTACGGCTCGAGCGGCTCCCGGCGCTCGACACGATGGCCCCGATGGACGTCGCGGAGCGCTTCCTCGACCTCCCAGGGCTGGTCCTGCTCGAGAGCGCGCGTCCCGGCCGGAACGCCCGCTGGACGTACCTGACCGCGGAACCGGTCGGCGTGATCGAGGCACCGTCTGCAGGCGCCGACCCGTTCGCCAACGCTCGTCGGCTGCTGACCCGCCTCTGCTCGACCCCTGTTGGAAGCGACGACGGATCGCCGGCTGCGGCGACGGCCCCGCCGTTCCTGGGCGGCCTCGCAGGCTTCCTCGGCTACGACTTGGGACGGCGCCTCGAGCGGCTGCCTTCGATTGCGGCGGCCGACCAGGAGCTGCCCGTCCTCCGGCTCGCGCTCCACGACTGGGTCATCGCCTGGGATCGGCGCGACGGAACGGCCTGGCTCGGGGGCCGCGCGGTCGACGAGCGAATCGCCGCGCTCGACGATCGGATCGATCAGGTGCGTGCGCGAGCGCTGGCGCCGGCTCCGGACCGGGGCTCGGTGCCGTCGACGGGCGAGAACCTCCGGCTCCGGTCCGGGCTCGACCGAACGGTGTACGAGGCGGGGGTCGAGTCCGTACGCCAGTCGATCGCCCGCGGTGAGATCTACCAGGCGAACCTGACCCGCCGACTCGCAACGCCATTCCGCGGCGACCCGTGGACGCTGTATCGGAGACTTCGGACGGGCGATCCGGCGCTGTTTGGCGCCTACCTCGACCTCGGGGCCAGCCCGCTCACGGGTGCGCCACGGGCCATCGCGTCGGCGTCGCCGGAGCCGTTCATCTCGGTCTCGCCCGACGGGCTGGTCGCGACCAACCCGATCAAGGGCACCCGCCCGCGCGGCCGCGATCGCGACGCCGATCGACGCCTTGCCCGCGAGCTCCTCGCGTCGGAGAAGGATCGCGCCGAGAACGTGATGATCGTCGACGTCCTGCGGAACGACCTTGGGCGGGTGTGCCTGCCGGGCAGCGTCCGCGTCCCACGGCTGTGCCGGCTCGAGCGGACCGCGGCCGTCCAACACCTCGTCTCGACCGTGACCGGCCAGCTCACGCCGGGCCGCGACGCGTTCGACCTCCTCGCCGCCTCGTTCCCCGGCGGCTCGATCACCGGCGCGCCGAAGATCCGGGCGATGGAGCTGCTCGAGGGACTGGAGCCGGTCCGGCGGGGCCCGTACACCGGGATCGCGGGCTGGCTGGGTCCAGACGGCGCGATGGCCTCGAGCATCCTCATCCGGACGCTCGTGGCCGACGGCGAGCGACTGAGCCTGCACGTCGGTGGCGGGATCACCTGGCGGAGCGAGCCGGCGGCGGAGTGGGCCGAGACCGTCGCCAAGGCCCGAGGCCCGCTCGGCGCGATCGGGGCCCGCGAGGTCGCGTGAGCGATTCGCAGCGCGCGTCGAGCCGCCCGGTCGGACCGGCAGGTCTGGCCGGCCGCCACATCTGGATCGACGGGACGATCGAGGCGGCCGAGGGCCGCCATCTCTCCGCGTTCGACCGGGGGTTCCAGCTCGGCGACGGGGTGTTCGAGACGCTTCGGGCCCGCGCCGGCCGCCCCACGGAGCTCGCGGAGCACCTCGCGCGGCTGCGTCGCTCGGCCATGGGCCTCGACATCGACCTGGGCGCTTCGATGGAAGCGGACGTCGAGTCGGGGATGGCGGCGCTGCTGGATGCCGACGGCCTGGGCGGTCCCAACGGCGATGCGTCCGTTCGGATCACGGTGAGCCGGGGATCGATCGCGGGGCGCGGACTGCTCCCGGCCGAGCACCCGGCGGCAACGATCGTGATCCAGGCCTGGCCCGTGCCGCCGACACCGGCCGACCACCTCGAGCGCGGGCTGCACCTCGTCGTCAGCGCGGTCCGGCGCGACCCGGCGAGCCCCCTGGCGGCGCTCAAGACCACCAGTCGGGCGGACTACGTGTACGCGCGCCTCGAAGCTCGGCGGGCCCGGGCCGATGACGCGCTCTTCCTCACGACGGATGGTCGCCTGTCCGAGGCGACGAGCGCCAATGTCTTCCTGGTTCGCGGCTCGGGTGGTGGGTCCCCGGGCGACGAGCTGGCGACGCCGTCGCTCGACTGCGCCATCCTGCCCGGCACCACGCGATCGTGGATCCTGGGCTGGGCCGGAGCGGCGGGACTCGCTCCCGTGGAGGCCTCGCTCTCCCCCGAGGACCTCGGAGCGGCCGACGAGGCCTTTCTGTGCTCCAGCGTCGCCGGGATCCTGCCCGTCACCCGGTTCACCGGGGCGCCGATCGGGTTTGGCCGGCCCGGTCCCTGGACGATGCGCGCCCGCGCGGCTCGCGAAGCTTTCATCGCCGGCGAGAACGCCGACGACCCGCGCGCATGACCCGCGACGAGCTCGTTCGCAGCACGCGCCAGTTGATCGACGAGGGCGAACGGCTGGTCGCGAACCCGAGCCAGGACGGCCTCAGGGTCTGGCTCCAGCTCACCGACGACCTGCTCTCGCGGGCCTGGGGCTCCATGGATCGCTACCACCTGGCGTGGCTCCAGGTGGGCCGCCCGAGCACGAGCGTCCGCGGCCGTGCGATGTCAGCCGACGAAGAGGCGGGCTACGTGCGCGAGGTTGCCGGGGCCAAGACGGCCGTCTTGCGGATGAGCGTGGACTCGCTCACCCGCCACGGGATGCCCTTCGTGGGCGAGACGCGGGACTGAGGGCCCGCCCCGGCGGGCGCGGTCACGAGCCGTGCTCGGGGTCGGCCTACTGCTTCTTGAGCGAACCGGTCATCGGCCCGCCGTCGAACCGGGCCAAGTAGCAGGCGATCTCATGGTCGCCTCCGCGCCAGCCTTCCTCGAGCGGGTAGAACATCCCCATCTCGTAGTCCTCGGCCTGCGCCGAGAAAAAGTCAAGGCCCGTGTATGCCTGGAAGGCCGGCACGCAGTTCGACTCGGTGAACTCATCGAACGCTTCCACGCCTGGGTAGGCGTCGGCAGCGGGGTAATCGGCGACGTAAAACGCCTCCGCCGTGTGTGCGTCGGTGCAGGGATGGTGGGCCACGTCCTCGACTGTCTCGTCGATCGTGGTTGGCGCGTCGAAGCAATCGCCGACGGACAGGTCGGCGGCGTTGCCGGGGAGGAAGTCGCGGAAGACGTAGGCCCCACCGCCGATTGCCGCGATGATCCCGATTCGCAACAGGAGTCCGCCCACGTGTCCCTCCGGTCAGATCCGTCGGACCAGGATGGCCCGATCCTCCCGGTCGAAATCGTACCCGGCCTGGGAAGGCGTTCCATATAGGTTCTGACTCCCAGGACCATCGGCGATCTCGAACCCGATCGAGCGGTGAAACGCCAGCGAGACGCGGTTCCCGGGCCAGGTCACGGCCTTCACCTCGGTCCGCCCGTCCGCCCGGGCGTCGTCGTAGAAGCGCTCGTACAGGGCCGCACCGAGGCCCTGCCGCCGGAGGTTCGGGTTCGTCGCGACGATGTGGCAGTAGGCGGTCTCGGGGTGGTCCGGCGAGAGGAAGCCGACCAGGAACCCGGCGATCCGGCCGTCGGGTCCCTCGGCGAGCCACGACGTTCCGGTGAAGTGCTGGAGCCACAGGCGTGGCAGCAGCTGCGAGAGGTTCCGGCCGCCCCACCAATCGTCGACGACGCGGATGATCGAGGCGTAGTCGCCTTCCGTCGGGCGGCGGAACGTGATGCCGGCGAGCGCGGCCGGGTCGGCGAGCGCCGCCGGGTCGGCGATCGCGGGCGCCTCGGCTGGGTCGGGCGTCATCAGCTCTGGACCGGGCCCACGCTCGCACCCCACCACGCAGTCACGGCGGCGAGGATGGCCTCCGCGGGGACGAACGGCCCGAACGTGGCGAGAAGGTAGTCGACGAGGCCAAGCGTGCCGCCCTCGCCGCGGGCGTAGGCCCAGGTCGCGACCGCCGAGCCCGCCACCGCGGCGACCGACAGGCCGATCGCGATCCACACGACGGTCCGGCGTGCGACCGGCGAGGTGACACCCGCCGGGACGGCGGCGCGCGACAGGACCAGTCCGATCGCCGCGCCGGCGACGCCGGCGACGAACAGCAAGCCGGCGGTGGAGGCGAAGATCGCGCCGACGATCGTCAGGAGCAGCGCCGCGACGGCGGCGACCACGGCGGCGCGAACGAGCGGGCCGGGGAGGGCGGAGCCGTCCCCGGCGGGTGATCCCGCATCGTGGCGGGCTCGCCGGTAGCGCGCCGATGGCGGCTCGGCCAGGCGACGCGATTCGGGTGGCCCGGACGTCGGGGCGTCACCGGGCTCGGCGGGTTCGCGGGGCTCGCGATCCTGGGTCGGCATCGCGATCATCGTACCGGCGGCGGCAGGTGCCGCACGGTAGACTCCGGCCCGTGAGCCACCCGAGCCTTGGCCTTCCGCCGCGCGACATGTCCGCCGGGGATCCCGTCGCGGCCGCGGCCCTCCGGAGTGGCGGCCCTCGCCTCCGCGCCCGGGCCCTCGCGGCGGCGCTCGAGAGCAACCCGACGATGCGCGACCGGCATGCCGAGGTCGTGATCCAGGCGCTCCTCGCGGACCTCGAGGCATTCCACGACCGCCTGGTCGTCGCGGTCTCGAGCGGCGACCCCCGCGCCATGGCCACGTTCGCCGACCTCGTCGCCGTGCGATACCGCAAGTGCAAGATCCCGATGGACGACGTGATCTCACTGTGCGAGGGGCTTCGGCGTGCGGCCGCGGCCGTCGTGGAGCCGGATGCCGTGGCAACGATCGACAGGGCCATCGACGAGGCGATCGCCGTCTTCAAATGGAACCGCCGGCTCGCCGGCGACGCGCGCAAGCGCAACCCGCTCCTGGCCTTCCTGTACAAGGGCGCCTGAGCGTGACCATCAAGTGGGTCCAGACCGATCCGCTCGTGATGAACGGCGAGCCGTTCTGCTACGGCACCCGCCTCACGGTCCGCAACATCCTCGAGCTCCGGAGCGCCGGCTACACGCTCACGCGGATGCTCAAGGACCACCCCGAGCTGCGGCGGATGGGCGTGGCCGCGGCCTACGAGTTCGCGGGCCGCAACCGCGACCGGTATGCGGAGTTCTTCGAGACCGACGGATCGTTGGCGGGCCCAGGCTATTCCGCCGCGGAGGCCGATGGCCTCCCGAGCCAGTACCAGATCCCGGGCGTCGTGATCAAACCCGGCTGATTCTCCGGGTCCGACTGCGGGCGACTGCCCGCGCGACCCACGCCCACGTCGTGTGCGACTGTCGCTAGCCCGCCGGCCGACGGTTCTCCATTTCTCCTTCACAGTGACTTCACGTCCTCGGTCGAGGCTGTGCTCATCGGTCCTTCCAATCCAAGGAGATGGCACATGTTTTTCCGCAGCTTCCTCGGCTTCGTTGCCGGGCTCATCGTCCTCGGCCTGCTGGTCGGCCTCGGCGCCGGCGTCTACCGGGCGGGGATCGCCCAGGGCATCGTCGATGCCGGGCGCTTCCCGGCCGGCGCCACCGTCCCGGTGGCCGGGTACGGCTGGCACGGCCCCGACTTCTTCGGGATCCTGTTCGGCCTGTTCTTCCTGTTCATCCTCTTCGGGATCATCCGCGCGGCCTTCTCCGGCGGCCGCAGGGATCGCGGCTGGGGCCATCACGGCTACGGGCCGGGCTGGGGCAAGGGCTTCGGGCCCGGCGACGGCCCAGACTCGTGGCGTGGGGATCGCGACACCCGGATCGCGGAATGGCACCGCCGGCTCCACGACGAGGAGGGCGCCAGCAGCACCGCGGGTCGCAACCCCGGGAGCGCGCCGAGCGGCTCCAGCGCCACCTGACCCGGCTCGCGCCAACGACAGACAAGGCCCGGGGGCCGGCCACGCCGGCCTCGGGCGGATTCCCGCCTGGGCGATTCCCGTCCCCTTGCACCACTAGAGTGACCACGCGATGCCGACCGTCCTCGTCGTCGACGACGAACCCAAGATCGCCCAGCTTGCTCGCGACTACCTCGAGCACGCGGGCTTCGCCGTCCTCCTGGCCGGGGACGGCAATTCGGCCGTGCAGGCCGCGAGCGTCCGGCAGCCGGATCTCGTCGTGCTCGATCTCGGCCTCCCCGGCATCGACGGCCTCGAGGTGATGCGTCGCATCCGCGCCGCCGGCCCCACGCCGATCGTGGTGCTGACGGCCCGCGACACCGAGCTCGACAAGCTGCTCGGACTGGAGCTCGGCGCCGACGACTACGTCACGAAGCCGTTCAGCCCGCGCGAGCTCGTCGCCCGTGTTCGCGCGGTCCTCCGGCGCGCCGAGCGAGCGACCATGCCGACGGATCGCGTGGCCGTCGGGGACCTGGTGCTCGATCTTCCCCGGCTGCGGACGACGATTGCGGGGCGGTCGATCGACCTGACCCCCACCGAGTTCTCGATCCTCTCGACCATGGCCCGGGATCCCGGTCGAGTCTTCACGCGATCGCAGCTCCTCGACGCCGTCCATGGGGTCGCGATCGAGTCGTACGAGCGGGCGATCGACGCCCACGTCAAGAACATCCGGCGCAAGCTCGAGCCCGACCCGGCTCGGCCGCGCTACCTCCTCACCGTCTACGGCGTCGGGTACCGCGTGGCCGAAGCCGACGACCGCGCCGATGCGGGGCCGGGCTGACCTGATGCCCCCGCACGCCAAGCCGCCGTGGTGGCCCGAGGACGAGCCCTGGCCGCCGCAACGCTGGGAGTGGCAGCACCGGCGGCTGCACCGCGAAGCCGCCGCCGCATCCACCCGCGGCGACCGGCCGCTCGACAACGCGGACGAAGCTCCTGCCGCCCGAGGCGACCGCCGGGCCGAGCCATCAGGCGCCGGCCAGCGATGGGGTCGCTCCGAGGGCTGGGGGTCGGGCTGGGGGTCGGGGAAGGGGTCGGGCCGGGGCGGAAACATGCGGCGCGGGTTCGGCTGCCTCGTCGCGCTCATGTCGACGCTCGTCGTCTCGGTCGGCGTGCTGATCCTGTGGCTGCTGGCAGGACTGCTGGGATTCGCCCAGGTAGAGGGGCCGCTCGCGTACCTCGCGCGCCCGGCCGGCCTTATCGTGCTGGTGGTCGGAGTCATCGCGCTGGTGGTTGGCATTCGGCTCGCTCGCGGTGTCGGGGAGCCCCTCGCGGAGCTCCTCGGCGCGGCCGGGCGGATCGAGGCCGCCGACTACACCGTGCGCGTCTCGGAAGACCGGGGACGCGGCGAGATGCGGCAGCTCAGCGGCGCCTTCAACGCGATGGCCGCGCGGCTCGAATCGGAGGACGCGACCCGCCGCCGACTCCTGGCGGACGTGAGCCACGAGCTGCGCACGCCGCTCGCCGTGGTTCAGGGCAACCTGGAGGCCCTGCTCGATGGCGTCTACCCGCCGGACGAGGCCCACATCGGCCCGATCCTCGAAGAGACGCGAGTGCTCGAGCGCCTGATCGACGACCTCCGGACGCTCAGCCTCGCCGAGTCGGGCGCGCTGCCGCTGCATCGCGAGCCGACGGACCCGGCGGTGCTCCTGGAGGACGTCGCGGCGGCCCATCGGGCACGGGCGTCGACGGCCCGGATCGAGCTTCGGGTCGAGGCGGTCGCGGGGCAGCCGCCCATCGAGATCGATCCGGTTCGGATGCGCCAGGTCGTCTCGAACCTCGTCGACAACGCGATCCGCGCGATGCCCGAGGGCGGCACGATCATCCTCGCCGCCTCCTCGACGGCGCCGGATGGTGGCCTCATCCTCGAGGTGATCGACGACGGTCCTGGCATCCCCGCCGAGCTCCGCGAAAACGTCTTCGATCGGTTCGCGAAGTCGGCCTCGTCGCGCGGGTCGGGGCTGGGGCTCGCCATCGCGCGGGCCATCGTGGAGGCGCATGGCGGTTCGATCACGGCCGGACCTGGACCGAGCGCCGCCGATCGACCGGGCCCGATCGGCACGAGGGTGCGCATCGAGCTCGGCTGACGGAACATGCTCGGCAGGCATCGGATTCGGCCGTGGGCGGCCGCATCCCGCGCCCCCGAGGCGATTCATGCGCGGTGGACATCGATCGCCGACTTCGTGCGCCTGCCGGCGCCGTAGCACAGGAATCGATGCCTGGGAGTCATCGCCTCACGAGCGCCCGCAGCAATTCCGACCCCCGTGCTGGGGTTTCGACGCGACGTGCAGTAAAATGACCGCGTGACCGAGACCGCCGACCCCACCGGCGTCCCCACGACGGACGCCGCGACCAGCCCCGCGCCGCGCGCCGCGACGAACGGCGCAACCGCGACGAACGGCGCAACCGCGACGCCCGCGACCGCGGCACCCGTAGCGCCCGCAAACGCGGCGGCCACATCCGTGGCTCCCGCGACCCCGCCGTTGTTCGACGCCGAGCGGCGGGCCACCGAGCTCGCGATCCTCGACGCGCTGCGAGCCGTGGTCGACCCGGAGATCGGGATGAACGTCGTCGAGCTGGCCCTCATCAAGCAGGTGCTGCTCGGCGAGAACGAGACCGAGATCAAGATGATCCTGACGACACCGTTCTGCCCCTACGCCGGCTCGATGATCGCGCAGGTCAAGGAGCAGGCCGAGTCGGTGGTCGAGCACGAGGTCAAGGTCACGCTGCTCGCGGAGCGCTGGGACCCGCGCGACGCGGGCCTGATGTGGTGACCGAGCGGACCCTCGACGCGCCCGCCACGAACTGACCGAACCATGAGCCGCCGAAGTCCCATCGATTCCGTGGTCGCGACCACGCGCGGCGACGACGGCACGACCGGCCTCCTCTATGGCGGCGACCGGATCCAGAAGGACGACCCGCGGACCGAGGCCTACGGCACCGTCGACGAGGCGATCGCGGCGCTCGGGATGGCCCGGGCCTGGCTCGGGGTCAAGAAGAACCGCGGCACGCTTCCGGCCGGCATCGGCGGCCTGGCAGAGCTGATCCTCCGCTTCCAGCGGGAGCTGTTCGTCGTGGGCGCCGAGCTGGCCACGAATCCCGACGCCTGGGATCGCCTCGACGACGATCGGACCCGCGTCTCCCCCGCGATGGTCGAGGGCGTCGAGACGACGCTCGTCGAGCTCGAGCGGAGCATCGAGATGCCGAAGGAGTTCGTGGTCGCGGGCGAGACCCCGACGAGCGCGGCGCTGGAGCTCGCCCGGACGATCCTCCGGCGCGCCGAGCGGCGCGCGGTCGCGCTCCGGCGAGACGGCCTGGTGCCCGGTGACAACCTGATCCCGTACCTCAATCGCCTCGCCGACCTCATCTGGGTCTTGGCGCGGGCCGCAGAACGTGCAGAATCACGCGCAGCGACTCCGGCCCGACGACCGAGCGCCGCCAATCGAAGGGAGACAACGACGTGACGTTCCAGAACCAAGGCGGCGGCTTCGGCGAGCCGCCAGGCGGCTACGGGCAGCCGGCGGGCGGCCAGGGCGTGGCCCTGCCGGGGGCGAGGACCGACGTCCAGGGAGCGTTCCTCACGCAGGCGTTCTTCTGGATGTTCGCCGGACTCTTGGTCACCGCGGCCGTCGCGGCCTATGTCCAGTTCAACGAGGGCCTGCTGGGCTTCGTCGGGCGGAGCTTCATGATCCTGATCTTCGCGCAGCTCGGGCTGGCGCTCGGCATCCAATTCTTGATCGGGCGGATCGGCGCCACGATCGCGCTCGGGCTGTTCTTCATCTACGCGGCCAGCCTGGGCCTGACGATCGGCCTGATTGTCAGCTTCTACACCGCGACGTCCGTCGCCACCGCGTTCCTGTCCGCCTCGGCGATGTTCGGCGGCGCGGCGCTCTACGGCTACACCACGAAGCGATCGCTGGCGGGGATCGGCGGCTTTGCGGCCATGGCCGCGTTCGGCCTGTTCGCCGCCATGATCGTGAACTTTTTCCTCGGCAGCGACACGCTGGGATACGTCATCTCCGCGATCGGCGTCGTGATCTTCACCGTCTTGACGGCGTGGGACGTGCAGCGGATCTCTTCGGGCCAGCTGGTCCAGCAGCTAGGGTCAGTGGAGAAGGCGGCCGTGATCGGCGCCCTCCACCTCTACTTGGACTTCGTGAACATCTTCCTGTTCCTGCTGCGGCTGTTCGGTAGCCGCCGCTGATCGGGTAGCCGCCGCTGGTCCGGGCCGCAGCGCACGGGCCGGGCGGCGGCAGCCGCTGCCTTGCCCCCGGAGCCACCCAGCCGGTTGGTGAGGTGCTGGCCGACGCGAACCGGGTCCGCGGGATGGGCGTAGGCGTAGCCCTGGCCCATGTCGCAGCCGAGCTCGCGCAGGCGGCGTGCCTGCTCATCCGTCTCGATCCCTTCGGCCACGACCGTGATGCCGAGGCCGTGGGCCAGTGAGACGACCGCCCGGATGATGCCGACGTTCGGGTCCCGGACGTCGAGGTCCGTGACGAAGGACCGGTCGATCTTGATCGTGTCGAGGGGCAACTGGCGGAGGTACGCCAGCGACGAGTAGCCCGTCCCGAAGTCGTCGAGGACGACGCGGACGCCCAGGGCCCGGAGCCGGTGGAGGACGGCGAGGCTCGTCTCGGACCGGTCCATGACGCTCGACTCGGTGATCTCCAGCTCCAGCGCGCAGGGCTCGAGGCCGCTCCGCTGGAGGACCTGGCCGATGCCGTTGGCGAGGTCCGGGTCCAGGAACTGCCGGGGCGAGAGGTTGACGCTCATCATCAGGTTCTCGTCAGGCCAGCGCCGGCGCCACAGCTGGCCCTGGCGGCAGGCCTTCTCGAGGATCACTCGGCCGATCGCGACGATCAGCTCGGACTCCTCGGCGAGGGCGATGAAGTCGACCGGCAGGACGAGGCCGCGCGACGGGTGCTGCCACCGGGCCAGCGCCTCGAAGCCGACGATCCGGGAGCTCCGGAGGTCCATGATCGGCTGGTAGTGGACGGTCAGCTCGTCGCGCTCGAGGGCCGTCCAGAGCTCGGCCTCGACGTCGAAGCGCTCGAGGGCGTGGCGGCTGCTGAGCGGGTCGAAGACGACGACGCGGCGGGTCGGATCACCCTTCGCGGCAACGAGCGCGATCTCGGCCTCCTGGAGCATGTCGCCGGCGCCCGCGGCGCCGGGGCTCTCGACCGCGATGCCCATGCTCGCGCTGATGAACCACGTCCGGCCGTCGAGGTCGAACGGCGGCTTGAGCTCCAGCTGGACGCGTTCCGCGAAGGCGCGCGCCTGGTCCGGGTCACAGGCCGGCAGCAGGACGCCGAAGGTGTCGCCGCTGAACCGGCCCACCACGTCGTTCGGGCCCAGGACCGAGGCGATCCGCTGCCCGACCTCCGTCAGGACGCGGTCACCCGCGGCGTGCCCGAGGCTCTCGTTGACGATCTCGAAGCGGTCGATGTCGAGCAGCAGGACGGTCACGGGCTCGCGCTCCTCGCCCGCCGGTGGCGGGGCCAGCGCCTCGACGATCCGCTGGATCAGGCTCTCGCGCGTCGGCAGGCCCGTGACCGGATCTCGCGGCGAGAGCGCCTGCTCGTGGAGGCGGGCGTTCTCGAGCGCGATGGAGGCCAGCTGGGCGAACTTCACGAGCGCGTCGACCTCGGGCTGCCGGAAGACTCGGTCGCCCGGGCCCGACGAGAGCCCGATGACGCCGACCGTCTGTCCGGCGACCGTTAGTGGCACGCCGACGACGGCGCCCACGCGCCCCACGTACCGCGGATGCCGGCCCGGGAACGCGTCGTAGTCCTCGATCACGATCGACTCGCCGGTCCGGAAGACATGCCCACCCACGCCCTGGGTGATCGGCATCGAGAAGCCCACGTCGCCGGCGGTGTCGCCGATGCCGGCGCGGACTGTCACGTGGGTGTCGCCGGGCTCGCCGAGATAGACGTAGCCGTTCGGGACGCCGAGGAGGCGCGCGGCACGCGTCAGGATCGAGTCGAGCAGGGCATCCGTGTCGCTGCCATCCAGGAGGCCCATCGTCATCTCGTCGAGGGCCGCTACGAACTGATCGCGGGAGCTCCGGAATGGCGCGCCCTTGGCGACGAACAGGGCCTGGTCGGCCGTCTCGACGAGCTGCTCCTTGTCGGTGGCGTCGTCGGGGAAGCAGGCGATGCCGATGCTCATCGACACGTGCGGCCCGGTCTCGTCAGGGATGGCGTCGATGGCCTGTGTGACCCGTCGCGCGACCTCCTCGGCCGCCTGGCGCCCGCAGTCCGGGAGGATCACGGCGAACTCGTCGCCACCGTAGCGGTAGGCCCGATCGCCCTGCCGGACGCAGCCCTCGATCGCGCGACTGACCGCCACGAGGAGCTCGTCGCCGGCGGGGTGGCCGTTGCGGTCGTTGTAGCCCTTGAACCGGTCGAGATCCATCATCAGGACGGCGACCTGGCGCGGAGGGGCGGCCTCCAGGTAGCCCTGGAGCTCGCGCTGGAAGGCGCCGTGGTTGCGGAGGCTCGTCAGGGCGTCGCGTTCGGCCTGGACCTTGACCTCGTCGTGGGCCTCGGCGTTGCGGAGCGCGATGGCGGCCTGGGCCGCGAACAGCTTCGTCAGCTCGAACTCGTTCTGGACGTAGTGGGCCTCGGGTCCGCCCATCCGACCGATATTCAGGGTCCCCAGGACCTCGCCGTCGGCCATCAGCGGGACGATGACCATCGATTCGGGCTCGAAGGGAGTGCCCGGAATCTGGATCGAGCGGCTATCGAGATGGGCGTCGTTCGCGAGGACGGGCTCGCGGTGATCGATGGCCCAGCCAGTGAGGCCCGTGCCGAGGGGCGCGTCGTAGTCGAGGATCAGCTCCGCGAACCGGTCGCGGGCGATCATGGGCTTGCGGACGCCGCGCTCACGGTCGATCCGGTAGATCGTGAGCGAGTCGTAGGTCACCACCGACTTCAGCGAGTCGGCGATCATCTCGAGGACGCCCTTGGGATCGAGGGTCGACAGCAGCTGCTCGTTGACCGCCATGAGCCGGCGCTGGCTGACGAGCTGGTGCTCCAGCTCCTCCTGCTGCTTCCGGAGCTGTTCCAGCCGCTCGGCGTTGACCAGTGCCTGCGCGGCGGTGCCGGCGAAGATCGAGAGCGTCGTCTCGTCGTCGATCCCGAAGCGGTCACGGCCGAGGCGCGACGCCACGACGACGCCGCGGACGTTGTCCTCGTAGGTCATCGGCACGACGAGCATCGACTCCGGTCCCGTCGTCTCGCCGACGATCATGCTCCGCGGGTCGTCGTGGGCATTGCCCAGGAGCAGCGGCTCGCCATGCTCCGCGACCCAGCCGGTGAGGCCCTCCCCGATCCGGACGCGGAGCAGCTCCGGCTCCGGGTCCGAGCGGCCCATGAACACGCCCTGGAACGCGATCGGTTCGCACCAGCCGGTGTCGTGGTCGACGCGGTAGACGCGGACGGTGTCGTACTGGATCAGCGAGCGGGCCTCGGCCACGATGGTGTCGCCGATGCCGCGGACGTCCTGGATGCCGGACAGCCGGAGCGACAGGTCCTGGATCGCGCGGAGGCGCGCGGCGAGATCCTCCACGGAGGCCATGAGCCGGGCGTTGCCGATGGCCGTTGCGATCGTATCGCCGAAGCTCCGGGCCAGGGCCGTCTCGTCCCGCGACCAGTCGTAGGGCGTGTCGTGGTAGACGACCAGGAGGGCCAGCGGCGCGCCACGGAATACGGCCGGCACGAAGCACAACGACCCGACACCGCTCTTCGCGTAGACCTCGCGCATCTCCGGCGTGATTCGCGGGTCGTCGATGTCCTTGAAGACGATGACCGTCTCCTGTCGGAGGGCCTCGAAGCCGGCGAGCTTGCTGTCCGCGGTGGCCCGCTCGACGCGCTCCAGGATCAGCTGGGGATGGGCGCGCCCGGCCACGAGCTCCAGCGGGTGCTCGCGGTTGGGGTGCCAGAGCCACAGGCCCGCCCGGTCCGCGTGAAACAGCCGGACGGAGTTCTCCAGGGCCTCTTCGAAGACCGGCTGGAGGGCGTCCGAGCCGCTGAGCTCGGAGGCAAGGCGGCGCAACGCGTCCGTGCCGGGCGCGAGTCCGCGCCGGGGCGGGGTGGTCGTGCCGTTACGGGACGCGTCGGCGGACGTCGAGGCGAGATCCTCCGCCCGGGCGCGGCGATCGCCGGCGTGGCCGCGGTTCGGCGGATCGGGCCGGCTGCGGACCTCGAGCAGCCGCTCGATGTCGCGCCGAGCGAGGCGGACCTGGCGACCGCTGCCACGGACCGTCTTGAGGTCGCCGCGATCGCACCAAGCTCGCACGGTGTCGCGATCCACGCCGGCAAGCCGGGCAGCCTCGGACAGCGTGAGCAGTTCGGCGGCCGGACCCGGCCGCGCAGCGAGAGCCATCGGGCTTGGCGGCGCTCCATGGTGCGGGGAGGCACCCCGCGTCGATCGGAACCGTACGGTGCGGGTGGGTCGGGAGCGATAGGCCGGGAGTACGGGGTCCGCGCCCCGGCGGTCAGGCCCCGCGCAGGCGATCGCGCGGTGCGCGCGTGCGCGCGCGACCGTGCCGAGCCAGTCGGCGCCGCGCCAGCGCCCGCGTCGGCCCGTCCGGTCAGGTCCGATCCGTCGGGCGCGTTGTCTGTCAGTCACGAAACATGCCCGGAATGCGCAGTCTCGGTCCGTCTGGCCCTGCACGCGGGGTTTTCGTGACTGCCAGACATGAATCCACGGCCGAAGGCCTCGAAATCGACCAAATGGGCCGCGAACGTGTCCACCAGTCACGAATCCGCCCGCAAGCTGGCCCGTGGGCAGTCCAATCGCCCCCAACTCGCCCGGATCGTGACTGTCAGACACGTCTTGGCACGTTTGCGGCACGAAGCCCCGCCGGCGCCGCCGTGCCGCCGCTGTGCCCCAGCGCCGCCGTGCCGCCGCTGTGCCCCCGCGCCGCCGCGCCGCCCCTCGACAAGCGCCATGCGATCCAGGCGCGGAACCATTCCCGCGATCCAGGCGACATACCATCCGAGCGCGACGAGACACGCCGCGCCGGTTCCCGGAGATGGCGTGAACGATCGAGACCTGGTGGTACGAGCAGGCAAAGGCGATCATGACGCCTTCGCGGAGCTCGCCCGCAGGTCCGTGGGCCGCCTTGACGCCGCAGCCAATCTCATCCTCCGAGACCGCGAGCTTGCTCGAGATGCGGTCCAGGAGGGCTACCTGGCCGCTTGGCGCGACCTCCCGACGCTCCGCGATCCCGACCGCTGGGATGCGTGGCTCCGGCGGCTCGTCGTTCGGGCCTGCTTCAACGTCCTTCGCCGCCGGGGTCGTCGACCCACCGAGGTCGAGATGCCCGCGTTGTTCGATCCCTCGGTGGCCGACGCCACCGCCCTCTTTGCCGATCGCGAGCTGCTGGATCTGGCCTTGCGCCGGCTCCAGCCCGAATGGCGCGCGGTCGTCGTCCTGCACTACTACCTCGGAATGCCGTTACCGGAGGTTGCCTCCGTGCTCGGCATCCCGATCGGGACGGCGAAGTCCCGGCACCACCGCTCGCTCCAGGCACTCCGTCTCTCCGTCTCCGACCTCGATCCCGTGCGTCCGATGACGTCCGGAGCGCAGTACTCATGACCGATCTCGACCGATTTGAACGGCGCCTGCCCGACCTCATGGCCGAGCTGTCGCCGCCGAGGGTCCCCGACTACTTCGACGACATGCTCAAGACGAGCGCACACACGCGACAGCGACCGTCCTGGGCCTCCCTCGAAAGGTGGCTCCCCGTGGAAATCACCGCCCGGCCCACGCCGTTCGGACTCCCGTCCTGGCGCCCCGTGCTCACCCTCGTCGTCATCCTCGCGCTGCTCATCGGCGCGGGGGCCGTGCTCATCGCCGGCTCGAGGCCGAAGCTGCCGCCCCTGTTCGGGCCCGCGCGCAATGGCGCAGTCATATACGGCACCAGCACGGGCGACATCCTGTCGCTGGATCCAGCGACCGGGAAGGCCGTGACCGTCATTGGTGGCGCGTCCGACGATCGGCACCCAGCCGTCTCCCCCGATGGGCAGCGGTTCCTCTTCCTTCGACTCTCCGACATCGGGGACATGATCTATACGGCCAACGTTGACGGGTCCGACGTGCGGGCCCTCGCGCCTGCAGCGGAAGCGAGCTGGAACGAGTGGTCGCCCAACGGCCAACAGCTCGTCTATATCGCCGAAGGCGGCGGGACGCCGTTCATCCGCGATGTGGCGACGGGCAAGACCCGATCGCTGCAAGTTGCGTCGGCCGTGAATGTTGCGCAATGGCTCACTGATGGGCAGCTCCTGCTCGTCCAGGATGTTGAGCCCGGAGTCGCGTTGGGCGACGGCGCCTCACGGCGGTTCTGGACGATCAACGCGGACGGCACGAACCAGCAGCCATTGACAACGCCCGACGCCTGTTGCGGGGCTAGCGTCCTGGCAGGCAGCGGTCTCCTCACCTGGACCAGCTGGGGCTTGTTTCCGAACAGTCAGGGCCGGATCCACGTCCTCGACACCGCGTCGGGAACCGACACATTGCTCGCCTCAACCGACAAGCCGGGCCTGCTCTTCCTGGACGGCCGGTTCTCGCCGGACGGGCGGTGGCTGCTCGTCCTCCAGTATGGCGGCACCGTGACCGGCGTCCAGCCCGCGCTGATCGCGGCCGACGGTTCTGGCGAATTCATCACGATCGGCCCCGAGCTTGCAAAGGTCGGGGGCGAGGTACCGGAGGTCCGGGCGACGTTCTCGCCGGACGGGAAGCAGTTGCTGATCACCTACGACGACGGGTCCGCGTGGCTTTACGCCATTCCGGGTGGACAGGGCTCCAAGCTCGCCTGGGCAGGTCTCGTGGATACGAGCTGGCAGCGGCGCGCCGTGGAGTAGCGCCATCCAGGACCAGCGGCGTGAGCGGGTCGGTCGCCGACGGCGGCCGACCCGCCAGCACTGCCGGGGTGATCCGTCGCGGCGAGGAGCATCTCAGGCCTGTACAAGCGCCTCGATCGACGTGACGACGACGTCCGCCAGCGGCGCCAGCGTCGCCTCGTCGCCGACGCCCGTGAGCACGGCGATCAGCCGCCCCGCGCCCGCGGCGCGACCCATGCGGAGGTCCGCTGGCGAATCCCCGACGACGGCCGTCCGAGCCGGGTCGACCCCAAGGCGCTCGCAGATCCGGAGCACGGGATCGGGCGCGGGCTTGTTCGGGATGCCGTCATCGGCACAGGCCACGATCGCGAACTCGTCGGCGATCCCGAGCGCGGCGAGCGTCCGCTCGGTCGGCCCGCGGTCGTCACTGGTCGCGACGGCAAACAGCCCGACCCTGGTCCGGAGGCGGCGCAGGAGGTCCGGAAGCTCAGTGACCGGCCGCGCGAGTCCCACCGGGTCCGGCGCGTACCACGCGGAGTCGACGGCGGTGCGCGCCTGCTCGGAACCCGCGCCCGCCGCCGCGACGAAGGCTTCGACCGCCTCCCGGATCCGGGCCATCGGCGTGGCCGCCATCAGCCCATGCCAGAACACGAGCCCAGTGACCGCATCCACGCCCAGCATCTCGTAGAGGCCCGCCCGCAGCTGCAGCCCCGTCGATGCCTCGAGCTTCCCGGCGATGTCGTCGACCCAGCCGCCCCACATCAGGTCGAACTCGATGAGGGTGCCGTCCTTGTCGAAGATGATCAGGTCGATCCCATCGAGCAGGTGGACCGCGGCGGGACTCGTCATGGATTCGATGCCCGCGAGCTGGTCGATCGTCGGCGGGTGGCTCACGCCTCCGCGATGAGGGCCTCGACCTCTTCGACCGGCGCCGTCGCGTCCAGGACCAGCGGACCGTCCATCGGAAAGCTCACGGCGACCGTGTCCCCGAGCTGCGGCACTTTCAAGGACGGCTCGTTGAACTCGTCGAGCATCACGACCTGGGCCTCGCCATCGGCGTCGTTCTCGGCGAACGCGGGTCCCATCCCGATCTGCACTCGGATCCGGACGATCGATCCGAGGAAGCTCACGTCGACGACCTGGCCCTGCAGGCGGGTGCAGCCGACCGGCCGGTCTGCGAGCGAGGCCATCTCGGGTCGCAGGGCGACGCGAACGTCCTGGCCCGCTCGGGCCTCGAACTTCGACGTCAGGTTGATCGTCTGCCCCGAGATCGCGATCTCGCCGCGCCCGGCGTCGATGACCTTGCCCGACAGGATGTTCAGGGTCCCGACGAACGAGGCCACGAAGGCCGTCGCCGGGAAGTTGTAGATCTCGAACGGCGTCCCCACCTGCTCGATCCGGCCCTCGCTCATCACGACGACGCGGTCGGACAGCGACAGGGCCTCCTCCTGGTCGTGGGTCACGTAGACGGTGGTGATCCCGAGCTGCCGCTGGATCTGCCGGATCTCGTGGCGCAGCGCGACGCGAATCTTGGCGTCGAGGGCTGAGAGCGGCTCGTCGAGGAGCAGGACCTGGGGCTCGAACGCCAGCGCCCGGGCCAGGGCGACGCGCTGCTGCTGCCCGCCCGAGAGCTGATACGGGTACCGGCTGCCCCGGTCCGGCAGGTTGACGATCTCCAGGAGCTCGGCGACGCGCTTCCTGATCTGGTCCGCCGGCCGCTTCCGGACCTTGAGGCCGAAGCCGACGTTGTCGGCGACCGTCATGTTCGGGAAGAGGGCGTACGACTGGAAGACCATGCCCACGTTCCGGCGGTTAGGCGGAACGCGGGTGATGTCCCGACCATCGATCGTGATCGTGCCCGACGTCGGCTCCTCGAAACCCGCGATCATCCGGAGCGTCGTCGTCTTGCCGCACCCGGACGGCCCCAGGAAGGACACGAACTCGCCCTTCTCCGCGGACAGGTTGAAGTCCTGGACCGCCGAGAACTCGCCGAAGCGCTTCTGGACGTCGGTGAGGGTCAGGTAGCTCATCGAGACGTCGTCCTCTGGCAATGGGGATGGGCCGACAGGCGGATCATTTGGCGCCCGCGACGGAGATTCGCGTCCGAGAGCCGCGCCCGATATATGCAATCAGGCCCATGGCGAGCCACGTCAGCGCAAAGCTGACCAGCGAGACGACGGCCGGCGTGTAGGGCTGGGTTCGGCCGAGCAGCGAGATGTATGGCCCGAAGGCGGCGTTCCGCGCCAGATAGGTCGCGATCGTGAACTCCCCGACGACGATCGCCAGCGTGAGGAACGCGCCGGACAGGATCGCGGTCCGCAGGTTCGGGAAGATGACCCGCAGCAGGATCCGCGTCCAGCCTGCGCCGAGGCTCTGGGAGGCCTCCGTGAGCGACCGGATGTCGATCGCCGCGAGGCCGGTGTCCACGGCGCGGTACATATACGGGAACGACAGGATGACGTAGGCCGCGACCAGCACCATGTCGCTCCCGAGGTTCGTGTCGAGGAGCGGGAACGGTGGCCCGCCATACGTCCTGATCAGCCCGAAGACATAGACGACGGGTGGGATGACGAACGGCAGCAGGGTCACGAACTCGACGACCGGGCGCAGGCGTGGCGCGCGGAGCCGGACCCAGTAGGCCGTCGGGACGATGATCAGCAGGCTCAGGAAGATCGTCAGGATGCCGACGATGAAGGAATAGAGCAGGCCGCCGTAGAAGTTGGGCGACCCGAGAATCGTCCGGTAAGCGAGCGTCGGCTGCGGGACGCCATCGATGACGGGCTTGATCGAGTGCAGGAAGGTCGCGACCAGTGGCAGGGTGAAGTACGCCCCGATGGCGATGAAGATCAGCCACGAGACGACCCGGGTCGCCAGGCTCTTCTGGGGCGTGCCGTCGCCGCTTCGCGAGCGGAGCCATCGCTTCGAGACACCCACCTGGGCCGGGGGGTTGCCGGTGCCGCCCGTCACGACCGGAGCCACCGCTCGGCGCGCCGCTGGAGGACGGTGTACAGCCCGATCGACACGGCCATGATCCCGATCATGACCATCGCCACGGCGTAGCCGAGCCCCGGGTTGTGGAGCACATCGCCGCTGATCTGCGAGGAGATCACGAGCGTCAGGAGTGGCAGGGCCCCGCCGGTCAGCTGGTAGGCCGTGGCCTGGGCGCCGAAGGCATTGCCGAAGAGCAGGATCATCGTCCCGAGGATGGACGGGGTCAGGATCGGCAGCGCGACGTGCCGCCAGTATTCCGACGACGACGCGCCCATGTTCTCCGCGGCCTCGCGCCACTCCTTCTTCAGGCCGTCGATGGCCGGCGCGATGATCAGGATCATCAGCGGGATCTGGAAGTACAGGTAGACCAGCTCGAGGCCAAGCTTGTCGGAGAGCTTGAAGCCGGTGTCGTAGATGTTGAAGCCGAAGTTCTCGCGCAGGAACGTCGTGACCACACCGAGCTGGCCGAGGGTGAAGACGAAGGCCAGGGCGAGTGGCACGCCCGCGAAGTTCGACGCGACGCCGGAGAACGTCGAGACCGCGGTCCGCAGGAACTTCGGCAGGCCGCCCAGGATGATCGCGTAGGCCATCAGGAACCCGAGGATCCCGCCGGCTATCGCGGTCACGAGACTGATCTCGATGCTCGTGAAGAAGGCCTGCGGGATGATCCCGGTGCCGAGGTCGGCGTAGTTCTGGAGCGAGGGCTGGTCGTTCTTCTGCAGGCTGCCGGTCACGAGGTACACGGTCGGCAGCACGATGAACGCGAACGAGAACAGGAAGAAGGGCAGGAGCCCGAGCCAGCCCACGGGAAAACGGCGAGCGGGGGGCGCCCGGGGGGCG
>JBKKDM010000086.1:0-7512 GCA_046707905.1 Candidatus Limnocylindrales bacterium | reverse complement strand
ACGCGGCGCCGTACGCCGCCCGGGCCCCCGCCGCCGGCGCGCTCGCGAGCCTGACCGTCGGCGGGGCCTAAGCGGCGCGCCAAGCGGTCGACGCGGGGGTCGACCTCATCGTCGCCCAGGGCTGGGAGGCCGGGGGTCACGTGTGGAGCCACGTCTCGACGCCCCCGTGATCGCTGCGGGCGGAATCGCCGACGGTCGGGGTCTCGCAGCGATCCTCACGCTTGGCGCAGGCGCGGCCTGGATGGGCACCCGCTTCGTCGCGAGCGTCGAGGCCCCGGCCCATCTGCGATATCAGGAGCGCCTCCTCGAGGCCCGGGAGACGGATACGTTCCACGGAACGCTGTTCGACGTCGGCTGGCGGAACGCGGCCCACCGCGTGCTGCGCAACGCCACGATCGATCGCTGGCTCGCAGCCGGCTCACCGCCGTCCGGCGAGCGACCCGGCGAGGACGAGGTCATCGCAACCGGCGCCGACGGCAGCGAGATCGTGCGGTACTCATCGATGTCCCCTCGCGTGGGGACGACCGGCCGGATCGACGAGCTGTCCCTCTGGGCCGGGCAGAGCGTCGGCCTGGTCCACGAGGTGCTGCCGGCGGCCGAGATCGTCCGGCGGACGGTGGCCGACGCGGAAGCGGTGCTCCGGAGGCTTCCCGCTGGTCCTTAGCGGCTACGCCTGGTACGCCGCCTCGCCGTGGACGGCGAGGTCCAGCCCGACCTCCTCCTCGTCCGCCGGCACGCGCAGCCCGAGGACGAACTCCACGACCTTGATGATCGCGAAGGTCGCGACCCCCGCGTAGAGCAGCACTGCCCCGACCGCGATCGCCTGGGTCGCCACCTGGCCGGGGTTCCCATCGACCCAGCCCGGGAACGCGTTGATCGCTGTCGTTGCGAAGACGCCGGTTGCGAGGGCCCCGAACGTCCCGCCGACGCCGTGGACCGCGAAGACGTCGAGCGCGTCGTCGATCCGAAGTCGCTCCCGCAGGAGCGTCGCGCTGTAGCAGATGAACCCGACCGCGAGGCCGATGAGGACCGCGCCGCCGGCGGTCACGAACCCCGAGGCCGGCGTGATGGCCACGAGCCCCGCAACCGCGCCGCAGGCCGCGCCCACGACGCTGACCTTGCCCTTGTGGAAGTAGCTCGCGAGGACCCACGAGATGGTCGCGGCGCCCGCGGCCGTGTTGGTGACGACGAGCGCGTTCGCCGCGAGGCCGCCGGCCGTCAGCGCCGAGCCGGCGTTGAACCCGAACCAGCCGAACCACAGGAGGCCCGCGCCGAGCATGGTCATCGGGATGTCGTGGGGCTCCATGCGATCCCCGGTCTTGGCGCGTCGCCCGATGGCTAGGGCCGCCACGAGCGCCGCGACGCCGGACGAGGCGTGGACGACCGTGCCGCCAGCGAAGTCGAGGGCACCGAGCTTGAACAGCCAGCCATCGGTCGCCCAGACCCAGTGCGCGATCGGCGAGTACACCAGCAGCGACCAGAGAACCGTGAAGATGACGAAGCTGCGGAACCGCTTGCGCTCGGCAAAGGCGCCGCTGATCAGCGCCGGCGTGATCGCCGCGAACATCAGCTGGAAGCCGGCGAAGAGAACGAACGGGACGGTCGTGCCATAGACCGGGTGCGGCGTGAGCCCGACGTTCGAGAAGCCGAGGTAGTCGGGACCGCCGATCAGGCCCAGGCCGGTGATGTCGCTCCCGAACGCCAGCGAGAACCCGATGAGGACCCAGACCACGCTCACGAGCGCCAGCCCGAAGAAGCTGTGCATGATCGTCGAGAGGACGTTCTTGCGGCGGACCAGCCCGCCGTAGAACAGCGCCAGGCCCGGCAGCATGACCATCACCATTGCCGTCGCGACCAGCATCCACGCCGTGTCCCCGCCGTCGAGCTGCGGCACTCGCGTCCCTCCCCTTCGACACCGAAGTTGTGCATCCCGGTGCAGTTCGGTGCGTTGCCCGGAGTATCAGGACGGCGGGCGGGCGTTACTAGCCGGCCGCGAGCCGAGTTTGGTAGAGGAAGTTATGCAATCGGCACCAGTCGTGGCTGGTGGCGCGCGCGCCGGGTCAGCGCCAGAAGCTCAGCGCCAGGGGCTTTTGGCGGCGTCCGGGTACAGGCGCACGCGTCGGTATGGCTCGCGGCCACGGGAGCGAGAGACGAGATTGGCTCGCTCAGCCATCTGGTGCTGGAGCCGCCGGATGTAGGCGTTCTGCGGGGACAGCTCGACGGTTTCGGCACTCCCCAGCACGAGCCCGATCGCGTCCTCCGTCTCGCGCAGCGCGGCGTCGCGGGGGTCGATCTCAAGCGCGAAGATCGACGTCAGGGACGACTGCATCTGCGGGATCGTGTTCGTCTTCAGGACGTAGATCGGCATGTTTCGATCCTCGGCCTCGCGGACCATCGGCGTCTTCTGCTTGTACTCGCTCCGGATCGTCATGACGACGTCCGCCTCGTCGACGTCGCGGGCGACGATCACCGGCAGCTGGAGCTCCCGGATCGCCTGCTCGAGGCGCTTCCGGCTGATGCCCTGCGGCAGGACCCGCAAGGTCGGCAGGCCCTCGGCGTCGGGAACGTGGAGCGCTTCGCCGTCCTCGGCGATCCCCGCTTCCCGGGCGCGGTCCATCAGGGCCTCGTCGTCCGCCTCGAGGTCGGCGACGTTGACCGGCCCGGTGCCTTCGTCGGCCTTCAGGGCATCGATGGCCTTGGCCGCCGAGTCGCGCCACTCCCGTTGCCGGGAGAGCTCCCGGGCGTCACGGGCACGCTGGTCCGCAGCGGCCGCCGTGCCGCGCTCCACGGGCCCGCGATCCGCGATCTCGCCGGCGACGAACGGCGCCTCGGCCTGGGCGGTGGTCCCGCCCCGCGGCGAGCCGGGCAGGAGGCTGGTCGCGGGCGACCGGCCCGGCCGCCAGGAACCCGAAGCGCCCGGCCGGAACCCGGAGCGCGTCCCCCGCTCCCCGGCCCCGAACGAGCCGGGGCCGCCTCGGAAGCCGGAGTCGCCGCGCCACGAGGGCTCGGTCCGCCAGCCGTTGCCCGCGCCGATCAGCCCGGAGAAGCGGTCCGGCTGAAGCTGCTCTCGAGGCGAGGGCCGCGGCCGCGACTGCGACCGATGCACGCCCTCCTCGTCGCGCCAGCGGAGCTCCGGCGCGACGGCGTCACCTCGGAGGATCGCGTCGATGGTGTCCGCGACGTCGGCGTGGACGAGGACGCGCTCGCGATCCTGGATCTCGATGACCACGTCGAACGTCGGCGGGGCCTTCCGCTCCAGCACCGACTTCTGCGATCGCCGGCGCCGCGCTTCCTCGTCGCCGAGGGTCACGCTCTGGATGCCGCCGATGAGGTCGGACAAGGTCGGGTTGAGCATCAGGTTGTCGAGCGTGTTGCCGTGCGCCGTGCCGATCAGCTGCACGCCGCGCTCGGCGATGGTGCGGGCGGCCTGGGCCTCGAGCTCGGTCCCGATCTCGTCGATGACGATGACCTGGGGCATGTGGTTCTCGACCGCCTCGATCATCACCTCGTGCTGCAGGGACGGGGTGCGGACCTGCATCCGGCGAGCCTTGCCGATGGCCGGATGGGGGATGTCGCCGTCGCCGGCGATCTCGTTCGAGGTGTCGACGACGACGACCCGCTTGTCGAGGTCGTCGGCGAGGACGCGCGCGGCCTCGCGCAGCATCGTGGTCTTGCCGATGCCTGGCCGGCCCATGATCAGCAGCGACTTCCCGGTCTCCACGAAGTCCGCAATGATCTCGATCGTTCCGAAGACCGCTCGTCCGATGCGGCACGTGAGCCCGACGATCTTGCCCTTGCGGTTGCGGATCGCCGAGATGCGGTGGAGCGTCCGCTCGATGCCGGCCCGGTTGTCGTCGCCAAAGCTCCCGATGTTGTCGACGACCGCCTGGATGTCAGCCTCGACGATCTCCCGATCCAGCAGCTCGACCTCCGAATCCGGGTAGCGCGCCTCCGGGCGCCGCCCGAGGTCCATGACGACCTCGATCAGGTCCTCGCGATTCGGCAGCGCGCGGATGGCGTCGACGATCTCGCGCGGCAGCGCGGACAGCAGCTTCTCGAGGTCGTCCGGGGTGTCGCGCGGCTCCGCGGGTGGAACCGCGGGCGCGGCAACCACGACCTCGGCCTCGGTGGCCCCGTCACTGGCGGCGCGATCACGAGCCACGCGTCACCTCCAGGTGGCGGACCGCCGCCGGGACCAGTCCCGGCTCGGCCACGCGGACAAGCGTTTCCTTCAGCAGCAGGGTCACCGTCGCAATCTCGGCGAAGCCCGCCTCCTCGAGGCGGCGGTCCGCCGGTGCCTCGTAGGTTCGCACGGGCGCGAGCACGCCGTGATTCGGGCGCGCCGAGCCACCCCGGTCGTCCTGGCCCGCGATCGCGCCGAGGCCGTACTCGATCAGCGGCGCGAGGTCGATCTCCGGCCGGCCCAGAAGCCGCAGGTAGTGGGGCTGATCCTCACGCGCCACGCCCGTCTGGATGAACCCATCAAGCCGCAGGCCGTCGGGACTCTCCTGGACGAAGCCGTCCAGATCGGCGAAGCGAAGGATCGGCGCGAGCGAGCTGCGCGGGACTCGCCAGTTCGAGCCCTGTCGTTCCCAGTCGGGGATCCGGAAGGCCTCCAGCCGCTGGACCGGGGCCGGCGTCACCGAGGCGTAGAGCTGCATGAGTGCGGGCGCATCGATGGGTCGCGCGGGCCGGATCCGGGCCTTCGCCGCCGCGGCGTCCGACATCAGGCGGGGCAGCGGCTGGTCCGGCGGCCGGTACAGGACCCGCTCTTCGCCGTACCGGGCGAATCCCTGCTGCATGAACAGCTCCACGTTGTCGTCTTCGTCGGCGCAGGCGACGTGGAACCGCGCGGCGCCGCGCTTCTGGCCCTCGCGCAGGACCTGCTGGACCAGGCGGTATCGGATCTCGCCCGGGCCGCCGGGGCCACGCGCGGTGTCCGCCGCCGTCCCGATCGCGTCGAGCTCCACGATCGTCCAGTCGTCGCGCCAGTTCTCACGCTCCACCCGGACGAGCCCGGCGACGTGACGATCCTGCTCGAAGACGAACAGCAGGTCGTGCGGGCGGAACGCCACCAGCGGCAGCCGGAACAGGCTGAAGACGCCGATCGGCGGCCCGTTGACGGGAAGGCCGAGCGTCCGCGAGCCCGAGCCTTCCGTCTGCGCGAGCCGCGACAGCTCGCCAAGTGCAGCGAGGTCCGTCAATCGGGCTGCGCGAACCTTCCCGCCGGGCTTGCCGGCGCGGCCCGGAGTGATCACCTCGGCAGTCCGGCGCGGCGCGTGGGGTGGCGGCGGCGGCCGGCGCCCTCGCCTGGGTCGTCGTGCTCCGCGGCCATGGTCGCGATGAGCCTATGGAACCGCGGCTCTCCCGCGAGCTCCGGGTGGAACGCCGTCGCGACGATGTTCCGCTCGCGAACGGCCACGATCCGACCGTCATCGAGCTTTGCGAGCACGTCCACGCCGGGACCGACGCGCTCGATCACCGGGGCCCGGATGAAGACGCCTCGAACCGGCGAGTCGCCCACGAGCGGGACCGGCAGCTCGCCCTCGAACGAGTCGAGCTGGCGCCCGAACGCATTCCGGCGAACGGTCACGTCGAGCAGCGGCAGGACGGGTTCGTCCCCGTCGGCGATCTCCTTCGCCAGGATGATCATCCCGGCACAGGTCCCGAACAGCGGCGCCCCGGTCGCGGCAAAGTCCAGCAGGGGCTCGCGCAGCTCCCAGCGATCGATGAGCTTGCGCATCGTCGTGGACTCGCCTCCCGGCAGGCACAGCCCGCTGATGCCATCGAGATGGCCGGCCCGGCGCACTTCGACCGACTCGACCCCGATGGAATCGAGCATCGCGACATGCTCCGCGAAGTCACCCTGGAGCGCGAGCACCCCGATCTTCACGGCCGCCTCGCGGGCGCGCTGAGGTGGTCCGATCGCAAGGCGGCAGCGAGCACCGAAAGCGAGCGCACCTGGGAGGTGCGTGAGCGCGGAGCGGAGATGCCAACGCAGCGAGCGGGCCGCATCAGCGCGGCCGCCATCACCAGCCGCGGACCGCCAGGCGCTCCTCCGGCGGAATGGCTTCCATCGCGATGCCCCGCATCGGGGCGCCGAGGCCCTTCGAGACGTCCGCGAGGATCTTCGGGTCGTCGAAGTGGGTCGTCGCCTGGACGATCGCGTTCGCCATCCGAGCCGGATCCTCGCTCTTGAAGATGCCGGACCCGACGAACACGCCCTCCGCGCCGAGCTGCATGACCAGCGCGGCGTCGGCCGGGGTGGAGATCCCACCGGCGACGAAGTTCACCACGGGAAGCTTGCCGTTCGCGGCGAGGTCCTTGACCAGCTCGTACGGCGCCTGGAGCTCCTTGGCCGCGACGAAGAGCTCGTCCTCGCGCATCCCCTGTAGCCGGCGGATCTCCGACAGGACGGATCGCAGCTGCATGACCGCCGAGACGACGTTGCCCGTCCCGGCCTCGCCCTTCGTCCGGATCATGGCGGCGCCTTCGTTGATCCGCCGGAGTGCCTCACCGAGATTGCGGCAGCCGCACACGAACGGAACCTTGAAGGCGTGCTTGTCGATGTGGTTCGCCTCGTCGGCCGGAGTCAGGACCTCGGACTCGTCGATGTAGTCGACGCCGAGCGCCTCGAGGATCTGGGCCTCGACGAAATGGCCGATCCCGGCCTTCGCCATCACCGGGATTGTGACCGCGATCATGATCCCCTCGATCATCGACGGATCGCTCATCCGCGCGACGCCGCCCGCCTTGCGGATGTCTGCCGGCACGCGCTCGAGCGCCATCACGGCGACCGCGCCGGCGTCTTCGGCGACCTTGGCCTGTTCGGGCGTGACGACATCCATGATGACGCCGCCCTTGAGCATCTGGGCAAGACCCTTCTTGGTCACCCAGGTGGACGTCTCGACGGTCATGTTGGACGGTTTCCTCTGGTGGTCGCGCTCGGTTCGCCGGCCGGGCCTGGCCCCGGGGTCGTCGCCCGTTCGAGTCGACCGAGCCCCGCGCGCGCGTCGATTATCGCACGAGTTCGATCGACCGCCCCACGCTCAATCTGGTCGCCAGGACATCATGGCGGCACAACCACGGAGGTGGCCGCTCACCGCGCGCGGCGCCATGTGGCGGAGCGCGTCCCCGAGCGGCGGGGCTGGCACGGCACCACGCGGCATACCCGGCCATCCCGTCGCAGGCGTGGCATGAATTGCGTGGCACCAACGTGGTGCCACCACCCGCCTCGTTGCCCAACGTCGTGCCACCACCCGCCTCGTTGCCCGGAGATTCTCAAATAGTCACCGCCTGACTCGGTGTTGAGAGAATCGGGCCCGACGAGGCACTCGAGACTGCGATCGCCGCACCGCCACGCTCGTTGCGCTCGGCGAGCGGCGTGTGCAATCGATTACCGCTCGACATCCAGTCTGGGGGCGGGTAAACGAGGAGCAAGGCAGCGGGCCTGCCCGGCTGCCCGGGTGCACGCCTGCCCGGGTGCACGCCTGCCCGGCTCCTTCGGCCCCC
>JBKKDM010000085.1:0-15522 GCA_046707905.1 Candidatus Limnocylindrales bacterium | reverse complement strand
GGACCGCTACGTGCGCGGCCTCCTGCATGCGCGCCTCGTGCTGGCGCCCCGCGCGCACGCCCGGATCACCGGCATCGACGTCAGCGGGGCCTACGACACGCCGGGCGTCGTCGCCGTCCTCGCCGCGGGCGACCTCCCGATCGTCGCCGAAGGTTCCGACCGGCTGTCGATGCCCCTCGCGGAATCGGAGGTCGTGTTCGCCGGCCAGCCCGTGGCGATCGTGGTGGCTCGAACCCCGGAGGCCGCCGCCGACGCGGCCGAGCAGGTGTTCGTGGACCTCGAGCCGCTCGCTCCGGCGGTCGATCCCGAGGCCGCCATGGAACCCGGTGCAGCCCTGGCCCGGATGGACCTCGGCGCGGAGGGCGACCGGACCGGCTCGATGGACGCCCAGACCCACGCTGGCGTCGGCGGCGGGGGCGACGACTCGATCGACGCCGAGGACCTGTCTGCCAACGTCACCGGCCGCCACCGCTACCGGGAGGGGGACGTCGCAGCCGCGTTCGCCGCCGCTGCGAACGTGCGCGAGGGCCGCTTCGCCAGCCAGTGGATCCACCAGGGCTACCTGGAGCCGCAGGCCTGCACGGCCTGGCTCGACGACGACGGCTCGCTCGTGCTGGAGACGTCAACACAATCGCTCTTCGGTGCCCGAAACGAGGTCGCCAAGGCGCTGGGCTGGCCGCAGCGTCGCGTCCGGGCCGTGGCGACGCCGCTCGGTGGGGCCTTCGGGGGCAAGTGGCCGCTGCTCGACACCCTCGTCGCGGCGGCCGCGGTCAAGCTGCGCCGGCCCGTGCGTCTCATCGCCACCCGCTCGGAGGACTTCGCCGCCGCCAACCCCGGGCAGCCGTTCGCGACGACGTTGCGGATCGGGGCCGAGGCCGATGGGCGGTTCACCGCGCTGGAGGCGCGGGTCGTGGCGGACGCGGGGGCGTTCGAGGAGGGCAGCGCCGAGTCGCTCGCCGGTGTGCTGCTCGCGGGTCCGTATGCCTGGCCGGCCTTCGACATCAAGGCCTACGGCGTGCGGACGAACCGCTTCGGCGTCGGCGCCTATCGCGCGCCGTCCGCGCCGGCGATGGCCTTCGCGATCGAGACGCTGATCGACGAGCT
Source organism: Candidatus Limnocylindrales bacterium (assembly GCA_046707905.1). GTDB lineage: Bacteria > Chloroflexota > Limnocylindria > Limnocylindrales > CSP1-4 > UBA5189. The sequence continues at coordinate 14,418 of JBKKDM010000085.1, read as the reverse complement.
GGCGGTCGAGCTCGGCATCGACCCGATCGAGCTCCGTCGACGGAACGTCGCGGCCGAGGGCTCGCCGACCGTCGATGGCGAGGAGTGGGCGCCCCATGGGACGACAGCGGTCCTGGACGCGCTCGCGGCAACCGAGACCTGGCGCTCGCGCGGGGCCGGTGGCGCGGACGAGGGCGTGGGGGTCGCGATCGCCTACTGGCCGGGCGCCACGAATCCGGCGGCCGCGGCGTGCCGGATGTCGCCCGACGGGAGCGTCCAGATCATGACCGGCGTGGCCGACATGTCGGGCGTGGCCGGCGGCTTCCAGGCGATCGTGGCGGATGTGTTGGGGATCGAAGCGGATCTGGTCCAGGTGCAGTACGTCGACTCGGCAAGCGCGCCGGCGTCACCCGGGAGCGGCGGCAGCACGATCACGTACTCGGCCGGGCGGGCGATCCTGAAGGCCGCGGAGGAGACCGCGCAGCGGCTGCTCGAGGCGGCGGCGCTGCAGCTCGAGATCGCCGTCGAGGACCTGGAGCTGACGGACGGGACCGTCCGGCCGCGGGGGACGCCGGAACGCGCGATCCCGATCGCCAAGGTGATCCGCGGCAACGCGCGCGCGGGCCGGGCACCGATCGAGGGGCACGGACGCACGGAGGATCCGAGCCTCGCGCCGTCGGTGTCGGGGCATGTTGTCCGGGTCCGGGTCGACCGTGCCACCGGAGCGATCACGGTCGTCGATGACCATGTCGTGCAGGACGTCGGCCGGGTGCTGAACCCGGCGCTCGTCGTCGGACAGCAGCACGGTGCGGCGGCGCAGGGCGTCGGCTGGGCGACGCTGGAGGCGCTGGTCCACGACGAGGACGGCCAGCTCCAGACAGGCACGTTCATGGACTACGCGCTGCCGCGCGTCGACGACGTGGGCCGCCTTGCGACGACGCAGGTGGAGGTCCCGGCGCCGGACGGTCCGCTGGGCGCGAAGGGCATCGGCGAGGCGCCGGTCATCGCGGGTGCGGCCGCCATCGCGAACGCCGTGGCCGCGGCGACGGGCGCGCGGCTCCGAGAGCTGCCGATGACGCGTCCGCGGGTCTGGCGCGCGCTCAACGCGGCGTCGGCCGAGGCGATGCCATGAAGCCCGTCCTGGCGATGGCGCCGACCCGCGCTACCGGCGACCCGCGCCCCGGCCTCTCGGGCATCGGCGATGCGGCGCTTGCGGCGTGGCTCGGCGAGCGCGGCGAGCCGGCGTATCGCGCCCGGCAGCTCCAGGCGGCGCTGTGGGGCACGAGCGCGGCCTCGGCGGCCGACGCGACCACGCTGTCGCGCGAGCTGGCGGCCGCGGTGGATGCGACGTTCCGCTGGTCGACCGTCGAGGATGACCAGCTCGTCCAGGCCGACGGCGGCCAGACCGAGAAGACGCTCCACCGCCTCGGCGACGGGCAGACCATCGAGTCGGTGCTGATGCACTACCCGGCCCGCCCCGGCCAGCGCGCACGGCACACGCTGTGCATCTCCAGCCAGGCCGGCTGCGCGGTCGGGTGCCCGTTCTGCGCGACCGGCGAGCTGGGCTTCGAGCGCGACCTCGAGACGGCCGAGATCCTCGACCAGGTCCGCAGCGCCACCGGCCGCCTGGCGACGCGCGAGGACGGCGCGCACCTGACGAACGTGGTGTTCATGGGCATGGGCGAGCCGCTGCTCAACCTCGACCGCGTCCTGGAGGCGGTCGCGGCGCTCAACGATCCCGGCCGGCTCGGCCTTGGCGCGCGCCACATCACGGTCTCCACCTCCGGCGTCGTGCCTGGCATCCGCCGCCTGACCGCGCTCGGGCCGCAGTTCACCCTCGCGATCTCGCTCCACGCCGCCCGCGACGCGCTGCGGGACGTGCTCGTCCCGCTGAATCGCCGCTGGCCGGTGGCCGACGTCGTCGCGGCGGCCCGCGACCACGCCCGCGCGACGGGCCGGCGGATCAGCTACGAGGTCACGATGATCGGTGGCGTGAACGACACGGACGCGGACGCGGACGCCCTCGCGAACCTGCTGCGCGGCGACCTGGCGCACGTCAACCTGATCCCGATGAATCCCGTGGCCCACACGCCCTGGCAGGCCAGCCCGATGGCGGTGATCGAGCGGTTCGCGGCGCGGGTCCGCGAGGCCGGCATCTCGGTGACGATCCGGCGCAACCGGGGCCAGGAGATCGGCGCCGCTTGCGGGCAGCTGGCGGCGGAGCGGGCAGGGGAGCCGGCGGCCCCAGTCGTCGCGCGACGGCGGCAGCGCCTCGAAGCCGCGAGCGCAAAGGCCCTCCGTGGCGAGCGCTCCGACGAACCAGTGCCGGCGGGCGTCGAAGCGTGATCCGGCGCCGCGACCGGCCGAATCGCGACCAGCCCTCGCTGGGCCGGGCTCGCGTCGCCGCGAGCATCCTCGACGCCGACCTCGGCAACCTCGCCCACGCGGTGACGCGAGCGGAGCGCGAGGGCGCAGACCGGATCCACCTCGACGTGATGGACGGCCACTTCGTGCCGAATCTCACCTTCGGGGCGAAGACCATCAAGGCGCTCCGGAAGCGGACCCGGATCCCGTTCGACGCCCACCTGATGATCGCCAACCCCGGCCAGTACATCGACGAGTACCTCGACGCCGGCTGCGACTCCGTGACCATCCACGTCGAGATCGACGAGCCGATCGAGCCAACGCTCGAGGCGATCAAGGGTGCCGGCCGCGCCGCCGGCCTGTGCGTGAAGCCGAAGACACCGCTGACGGCGCTCGAGCCGTATCGGACGCTGCTCGACATCGTGATGGTCATGACGGTCGAGCCCGGCTTCGGCGGCCAGTCGTTCATGACCGACGTGGCGAAGGCCAAGCTGCTCCAGGCGCGCGAGTACCTCTCCCACAAGCTCCACGGGGGCGAGGTCCACGTCGACGGCGGGGTCAACCGCGACACCGCCGAGCTCGTCGGCGGGCTGGGCGTCGACATCCTCGTCGTCGGGTCGGCGCTGTGGCTGAAGGGTCGCGACATCGCCCGCGAGGTCCGCCTCATCCGCGCGCTCGCCGACGAGGGCTACCAGTACGGGCTGAACAAGGGCAAGCCGCCGATCCCGCGCGATCGGATGGTCACCTTCACCACGCTCCGCCGGCCCGAGGCTCGGGGCCTGCGCGACGAGGTCGAAGCGGCCGGCATCCCGGTCCTGCTGTTCCGCTCGGGCGAGGATCCGGCCGACATGGACGACGAGATCCGGCGTTGGGACCTGCTCGTCCCGGCGTCGGCCGAGAAGGTGGCGAAGGAGCGCTTCGGGCGCCGGGCGCGAACGCTCGCCAAGGCGACGATCCCGGCGGCGGCCGAGCCCGGCGTCGCCTCGGGCTGAGGTGCGGGCCCTTCTCCAGCGCGTGACGCGTGCCGCCGTCCGCGTCGATGACGAGACGATCGCCTCGATCGGGCCGGGCCTTCTGGTGCTGCTCGGCGTCGGGCTCGCCGACGACGACGCGACCTCGACGGCGCTGGCGCGACGGGCGACCGAGCTCCGGATCTTCGCGGACGAGGACGGCCGGACGAACCGCTCCATCCTCGAGGTGGGCGGCGCGGCCCTGGTCGTGAGCCAGTTCACGCTCTTCGCCGACACGGCCCGCGGTCGCCGTCCCGGGTTCACCAACGCCGCGCCGCCGGAGCTCGCCGATCGCCTCTATTGCCGCTTCGCCGACGAGCTCCGCGCCGCCGGGGTCCAGGACGTTCAGACGGGCTCGTTCGGCACCGAGATGGCGGTGGAGCTCGTGAACGACGGCCCGTTCATCATCTGGCTGGACACCGAGCGTCCCTGAGCCCTCGCGCACGGCCGCCTGGAGCTACGCGGGCTTCTCCCAGATCGAGACGTGATGGGGGCTCTCGCTGGTGAACGGCCGGCGGTCCCAGCCGTGCCAGCGGTCCACGAGGCGCATGCCGGCAAGCTCGGCCATGAGGTCCATCTCGGCGGGCCACGCATAACGGAATGGCCCTGCGCCGTACTCCCAGCGATCGCCCCGCCTCGTGAAGTGGTGCGAGACCAGTCCCTGGTTGGCGACGTCGTACTCGTCGACCCCGACATGGTCGTCGGTTCGGTCGAACACCACGGAGGTCTCGCCGTAGGGCAGGCGACGCAGGTCCGGGACGCCGCATTCGATGAGGAAGCGGCCGCCGGGCCGGAGGTGCGCCGCCGCGTTCCGAAAGACCTCGACCTGGCCCGCCTGGGTCCGGACGTTCATGATCGTGTTGAAGACCAGGTAGACCAGCGAGAACGAGCCCTCGACGCGGGTCGAGGTCATGTCGCCGATCACGACGGGAATCTCGCTCCCGTGGCGCTTTGCGGTCAGCCTGGCGACCATCGCCCGCGACAGCTCTATGCCGGTGACGTCGACGCCGATGCGCGCAAGCAGCAGCGCCACGCGGCCGGTCCCGATGGCGAGCTCCAGCACGCGGCCGCCCGCGGCGAGATCTCGAAGCACCTTGACGGCTTCCACGACCGGCGTGCCGTCGACCATCGGCTCGGCGACCTCGTCGTAGGTGCTTGCCACTCGCTCGTCGAAATGGCCGTCGGGGCCGAGAGGCTTTTCGGTCATCGGCTCACCCTCGCCAGCGCGGACGCGTTCGCCAGATCCAGGAAGGGCGACGCGATGAAGGCTAGCTGGGCCCGCCAGCGGCCGGACCCGAGGATGCCGCGATCGTCGAGGATCACCGCGAGGACCATCCCGGCGATCACGAGAGCCAGCAGTGGACTGAACCCGAAGGCGAAGATGCCGGCCAGGGCGAGGACACCCGCAGCCAGCCGGTGCGCGAGGTGCGCACGGCGAGTCGGCCCTAGCGGGCGGACTTCGTCGCGGTGCGCCGGCAGCGCGTGCAGACCAGGGCTCGCGTCGCGACCCCGTTCTTGCCCGTCAGCATCGTCGGCTGGAGGTTCGGCTGGTAGCGGCGATGCGCGCGCACCCGGTTCGAACCGGACGACTGGGGGTTGAAACCGCCCATCGAGACCTTGCCGCAGACCGCGCAGGAACGAGCCATCAGGAACCTCAGGGATGATCAAACGGGGGCCTTCGAGCCTGTCCGGCGCGAACCGGGCGGTACTATACCACGCACCCCGGGCGGTCCCGGGAGCTCGCGTCGGCGTGCAGGAGGGACGGTGCCGGACCAGGCCATCGGAGGTCGCGCGCTCGTCACGAGGCGAGCGGTCATCGACATCGTGCGGCGCGTGACGCTGGGCTCCTACGGTGTCGCCGGCTTTGCGGGCAACTGGCCGGATCGCGTGCTCGGCTGGATCGAGCAGCGGCCCGGCGGCCTTCGCGTCTCCGTCGCCGGCGGCACGCTCGCGATCCAGCTCCACCTGCGGGTCGCCCACGGTCTGCCGATCGCCGAGGTCGCGCGCCAGGTCGACCTCGCGGTCCGCCACGCGATCCGGGCGGCCCTCGGGCGCGAGATCGACCGGCTGACCATCCGCGTCGCCCGCCTGGAGGTCCATCCCGGCGGCGAACCTCCGAAGCCGCCGTCCCACCCGAGCCTCGGGCCGTCCGACCTCGCGGACAGCGGCACGGACGTCTTCTGATGGCCCGCAAGTCCTGCGACGGAGCCGGCCTGCTCGGCGCGTTCCGGGCCGCCGCCGCGGGCCTGGAGGCCGCGGTCGACGAGGTCAACGCGCTCAACGTCTTCCCGGTCCCCGACGGCGACACCGGCTCGAACATGATGGCCACCGTCCGCGCGGCCCTGGCCGAGGCCGAGGCGCTCGGGCCCACCGTCTCCGCGGAGCGGGTCGCGTCCGCTGCGGCCTTCGGGGCGTTGATGGGCGCGCGCGGCAACTCCGGCGTCATCACCAGCCAGATCCTCCGGGGCCTTGCCGAGGGCCTTGCCGGCAAGACGAAGTTCAACGCCCTCGACCTCGCGAACGCCCTCGACCAGGGCACAAAGGCGGCCTACGGCGCCGTCGCGAAGCCGGTCGAGGGAACGATCCTGACGGTCATCCGGGACGCGTCGGCCGCCGCCGTCGCGAGCGCCGAGCGGGAGCGGACGCTCGATGCGGTCATGGGCACGACCGTCGCGGCGGCCCACGCCTCCGTGGCCAGGACGCCGACGCTCCTGGCGATCCTGCGCGAGGCAGGGGTCGTCGACTCTGGCGGCCAGGGCCTGTTCCGGCTCATGGAGGGGGCCCACGCGTTCCTGACCGGCTCGGTCGAGGTCGCGGCGCCCAGGATGGCCGCCAAGGCGCTCGCCGCCGCGCCAGCGGGGGCGGGCTCCAGCGAGGCCCACCACGGCGCACCACCCGGTGCCGGGATGCGCGACGAGGGCTTCGGGTTCGAGACGATGTTCATGGCCATGGCCACGCCCGAGAAGCCGCTCGACGTGGACGGCATCCGCTCCTACTACGAGTCGATCGGCGAGTCGGTTCTCGTCGCCGGCGATGCCCGGGCCATCAAGGTCCACATCCACAACGAGCGGCCGGACCAGGTGCTGGCCTACGCCCTGGGTCTCGGGACACTCTCGAAGATCACGATCGAAAACCTCGATACGCAGACCGAGGACGTCCGCGAGACGCGGGCCGCGGCCTTCGCGGCCGATGGCGCCGACGGATCCGGGACGCCTGCTGCCGCCGCGACGAACGGCGCCACACCTTTCCCGAGCCCGGCCGCGATCCCGCTCGCGGTCGTCGCCGTGGCCGCGGGCGAGGGCCTCGCGGCGATCTTCAAGGACTTCGGCGTCCACAAGGTCGTCTACGGCGGACAGACCCAGAACCCCAGCACCGGCGAGCTGCTCGAGGCGGTCAAGGCCGTGGATGCGCTCGAGGTCCTGCTGCTCCCGAACAACCCCAACATCGTCCTCGCGGCGCGCCAGGTCGCCGCCATGACCGACCGGCCAGTCGCGGTCGTGGCCACGCGCAACGCTGCCGAGGGCTTTGCCGCGCTGCTGGCGATGGACCCGGACAAGGGCGCCCTGGCCAATGCCCCGGAGATGACCACGGCCGGTCGAGCGGTCCAGACGGTCTCGGTCACCGAGGCGGTTCGTGACGCGACGGTCAGCGGCAAGAAGGTCAGGCAGGGCCAGACCATCGCCCTCGACCCGGATGACGGCCTCGTCGCGGTCCACGATGATCCGTCCGAGGCGGTTTTGGGTGCGATCAAGGCCCTCAGCCCAGGCTTCGAGCTGGTCACGATCTACTACGGCGACAGCGGGGACCTGGCATCCACGGAGACGCTCGCCAAGCAGATCCATGACCTCGGGACCGGGGCGGAGGTCGAGGTCGTCCACGGCGGCCAGCCCCACTACCGCTACCTGATCTCGGCCGAGTAGGGGCGTGGGGGAAGGCCGGGTCGTCAGATCCGTGGCGGCCGCGAGGTCGGGCAACACGAAGGGGGCCACGAACAGTGGCGGCAGGGGGCCCGGGAGCACCGGGGCCGCGGGGAGCGCCCGGGGCGGAACCGGCGCGGGAACCCGGAAGGCGGCGGCCGTCGCGCCACCGCTCACGGGCGAGGCCCTTCTCGAGCAGTCGATCGCCGCTTCGCGCGTCCCGGGTGCGAGCGTCCTCGGGCGGGTCGGGAAGCGCCTGGGGGTCGGGACCGTTCGGGACCTCCTGTTCCACCTCCCGCGCCGCTACGACGACCTGCGCGAGATGCGCAAGCTCGGCGACCTCGCCTGGGTCGAGGATGGCGAGGTCATCTCGGCCCGCGTGACCGTGGTCGACGTCCGGGTTGAGGCGTCGTTCCGGCAACGGGTCCAGCGGACCATCGCGGTCCTCGAGGACGAGACCGGCACGCTGGAGGCGACGTGGTTCGGGCGCCGCTACATCGAGCGGCGGATGCACCCCGGCCAGCGGGTCATCGTGTCCGGGAAGCTCAAGCATTTCGGGCGGAAGCGGACGCTCGACAATCCCGACTTCCAGCCCGAAGGCAACGGGGACGAGCTCCTCCACGTGGGCCGGATCGTGCCGGTCTACCGCCTGACCGCGGGGCTGACGGCGGTGACCCTCCGGCGGGCCGTCCGCGACGCGCTGGATCGCGCCGGGGCCGCCTATCCCGAGTACCTTCCCGACGACCTTCGGGCCGAGGCCGGCGTGACGGAGATCGGCGGGGCCGTCGAGGAGGCCCACTTCCCGACGTCGTTCGACGCCCGCGACGCCGCCCTGGATCGACTGGCATTCGACGAGCTGCTGGCGCTGCAGCTCGGCATGGTCGGGCGACGGCGCCAGCGGGGGCGGGACGCGGCCCAGCCGGTCGCAGTCGACGACGCGGTCGACGGCGAGATTCGCCGCGCCGTCGAGGCGTCCCTCGGTCGGAAGCTCGCGCGGGAGGTCACGCTCACGCCCGACCAGGATTCGGCGATCACCGACATTCGCACCGACATCGCGCGGCCGACGCCGATGCTCCGGCTCCTCCAGGGCGACGTTGGCTCTGGCAAGACCGCCGTCGCCGCGTACGCCCTCGCGGCCGCCGCCCGCGCCGGGCTGCAGGGCGCGCTCCTCGCCCCGACGGACCTCCTGGCCCGGCAGCATCACCGGACGCTGACCTCGCTGCTGGAGGATGCCAACCTGCCCGTGGAGCTGCTGACCGGCTCGCTGGGTGCGGCCTCCGCCCGGCAGACGCTGCAGCTGGTCGCGTCCGGGATGGCGCCGATCGTCGTCGGGACGCACGCGCTCCTCCAGGACCGCGTCCAGTTCGCCGCGCTGGGGCTTGCGGTCATCGACGAGCAGCATCGGTTCGGGGTGGAGCAGCGCGGCCAGCTCGAGGCCAAGGCCGGCGGCGGCCGGTCGCCGCACGTCCTGCTCATGACCGCCACGCCGATCCCGCGGACGCTCGGGCAGGTCCTCTACGCCGACCTCGACGTCTCGAACCTCCGGACGCCGCCAGAGGGCCGACTCCCGATCAAGACCGGCATCCGCCGGCCGGATGAGCTCGCCGGGACGTGGGACAAGGTCCGGGAGGAAGCGAGCACCGGCCATCGATCGTTCGTCGTCGTGCCGCTGATCGACGAGGCGGAGGTGGACGACGCGGCGCCCGCGACCGACGGCGCGCCCCACGGATTCTGGGATGCCTCGGCGCCGGCGGCCGAGGCCGAGGCGGTCCGCCTTCGCGAGGTGCTGGCGCCGCTGCGGGTCGGGATGGTCCACGGGCGGATGAAGGCCGCCGATCGCGACGCGGAGATGGCCCGCTTCCGCGACGGCGAGATCCAGGTGCTCGTTGGTACGACCGTGGTCGAGGTGGGCGTGGACGTCCCCGAAGCCACGATGATGGTCATCCAGGGCGCCGACCGGTTCGGTCTGGCCCAGCTCCACCAGCTCCGTGGCCGCGTCGGCCGCGGCGAGGCGGCCTCCTACTGCGTGCTCGTCTCGGACTCGGTCGACGAGACGGCCCAGGCGCGGCTCAAGGCGGTCAAGGACCTTCAGGACGGCTTCGAGCTGGCGGAACGCGACTGGGAGCTCCGCCGCGAGGGCGACGTCCTGGGTCTCGTCCAGAGCGGCCTGCCACGCCTCCGGGTTGCCTCGCTCCAGCGGACGGACCATCGGGACCTGGCCGTCAAGGCCCGCGCGGCAGCCGAGGCGATGCTCGACGGCCAGGGCGAGCTCCGCTCCGGCAATGCGCGTCTGGCGACCGAGATGGCCCGCGGCTGGCTGGCCCGCGTCGCGCAGGCCGAGCCGGCCGGCGCCGCGTAGGCAGCAAGCGAATGCCGGAGAGGCCACGCCCGCGACCCGGTGTCGGCGGCAGCGCCGGGCGGGTCATCGCGGGTGTCGCACGCGGCCGGCGCCTCGTCGCGCCGGGAGCCGGGACGCGGCCGCTGGGCGATCGGGTCAAGCAGAGCCTCTTCGCGATCATCGAGCCCGAGCTCCGCGACGCCGCGTTCCTCGACCTGTTCGCCGGCAGCGGTGCCGCGGGGATCGAGGCGCTGTCCCGCGGCGCTCGGGTGGCGGTCTTCGTCGAGCGCAACGCCAACGCCGGGCAGGTGATCGAGCGGAACCTCCGAACCGCGAGCCTGGAGGGCGCGTCGGCGCGGATCGTGAAGGCCGAGGTCATCTCGTGGCTGGCCGGCGAGACGCGCGGCGGCCGTGGCGAAGAAGGGCCCTTCGTCGCGATCGTCCTCGATCCGCCTTACGACGAGCCGCAGCTCCTCGATCGCGCGCTGGCGGCCATCGCAGCGGCGGGCCCCGGCGGGATCCTCGCCCGCGAAGGCGTCGCGGTCGCCAAGCACTTCCGCGGGGCGAGTCCGGGGGCCCGGCATGGACTGCTACGATCGGCCCGCGAAGCCAGGTTCGGGGAGACGACGCTGACGTTCTACCGCTGGTCGACCGCGGACGATGGCGAGGAGGTCGGATGAGGGTCGCGCTCTACCCGGGCTCGTTCGATCCCGTCACCAACGGCCACCTCGACGTTCTCCAGCGAGCCCTCGCGGTCTTCGATCGCGTGGTCGTGGCGGTCCTCGCGAATCCACGCAAGACGCCGTTGCTCCCGGCCGAAACCCGCGTCGTCGTGCTCGAGACGGCGATTCGCGACGCCGGACTCGACGCCGACCACGCCTCGGTCACCACGTTCGACGGCCTGACGGTCGATGCGGCCCGTGCGAACGGCGCCCGCTGGCTGGTCCGCGGGCTCCGGGCGATCTCCGACTTCGAGGCCGAGGGCCAGCTCGCGGCCAACAACCGCGCCATCGCCGACGACATCGACACTGTCTTCTTCATGACCGCGGTCGAGTACGGCTACGTGAGCTCCAGCCTGGTCAAGGAGATCGCGTCCTTCGGCGGGGACGTCTCGAGCATGGTCCCGCCCGCCGCCCTCACGGCCCTGCGGACCCTGGTCCGGCAGCGCGAGGCGCCCGGCTAGCGTCCCGGGGCGGCCCGGTGACGACCCACCGCGTGCCATACTTGGCCGCGGTGGACATCATGTTCCTGCTCGAACGGCTCGAGTCGCTGATCGCGACCGGCACCGGCGTGCCCACGACCCGCAAGGTCCTCGTCGACAAGGACGCCATCCTCGAGCTCATCGACCAGCTCCGCGTGGCCGTTCCGGAAGAGGTCCACGCCGCGAAGCGGATCAACGCCGAGGGCGAGCGGATCATCGAGAAGGCCAACGACGAGGCCGGCAAGATCGCCGCCCGGGCCCAGGAGCAGGCGGCCTACCTGATCGGGGAGCGGGGCCTGACCGAGCGCGCCGAGGCCGAGGGCCGGCAGATCGTCGCCGAGGCGATGGCCGTCGCCGACAACGTCCGGCTCGGAGCCGACTCGTACGCCGCCGACGTGCTCGGGACCCTCGAGGCCGAGGTTCGCAAGTCCCTCGCCGGGATCGAGAAGGGCATCGACGTCCTCCAAGTCCGGCAGGCGGAGCTCCGGGGCGAGGAAGCCAATGCCCAGCCGGCCGCCGTGACGACGCCGGACGCCGGCTCGAAGGATCTCGACGACTGGCCGGGCGTCCCCGACGACGAGCCGGCCTTCCTGCGCGAAGAGGACGCCGGCCAGACCGTCTCGCGATGACCGCGCCGGCCACCCTGCGCTACCCGCTCGCGGGCCTCCTCGCCGAGCCGCCGGGGAGCGAGCGCCGCTTCGAGATCCACGGCGCCACGATCCTGCTGCCCGACGACCTGCGGCTGGTCGAGCCGCTCGAGGGCGAGGTCCGGATCTCCCGCACCAACCGCGGCGTCCTGGTCGACGCCACGATCTCGACGGCGATTGCCGGGACCTGCTCCCGCTGCCTCCGCGACATCGAGATCCCCATCTCGACGCGGATCAAGGAGGAGGCGCTCCCGAGCGTCGACATCGGGACGGGCCGGGCGATCGAGCCGGGCGACGAGCCCGAGGCCACGCGGCTGACGGATCACCACGAGCTGGACCTCGCGACGCTGGCCGCCGAAGCGATCTCCCTCGCGGAGCCGATCGTGGCCCTCTGCGAGGAGGCCTGTGCCGGCCTGTGCGTCGAGTGCGGCGAGCGACTCGGCCCAGACCACGTCGAGCATGAGCGCGACGAGGTCGACCCGCGGCTGGCCGCGCTCAAGGGCTTCAAGGTCGACGCGGAGGGCGAGAGCGGGTAGACTCCCGTCGGCCGCGCGGCGTGCAGCCGCGAGCCCATCCCGGACCTCACATCGCGTCCAAGCACGCGCATCGGAAGGAGCAGCAACTCTCATGGGCGTGCCCAAGCGAAGGGTCTCCCACGCTCGGCAGGGCGATCGACGCGCACACCAGGCGCTCTCGCTGCCGCAGCTCGAAGAGTGCCCCCATTGCCACGAGCAGAAGCGCAGCCATCGGGCCTGCCCGAACTGCGGCTACTACGGTGGCCGGCCGGTTCTCGAGATCAAGGCCCCGAAGGAAGACACCCCGACGACCCGGTAGCGTGGCCGCCATGCGCGCCTCCAGCTCCCGCGGGATTCGACTCGCGGTCGATGCGATGGGCGGTGACCACGGTCCCGCGGAGGTCGTTCTCGGCTCCCTCGACCACGCCCGAGCCCATCCCGAGGACACGGTCCTCCTCGTGGGCGACCCGGCCCGAATTGCCGCGATCGAACGCGACCTGCCCTCGAACGTCGAGGTGGTGCCGGCGAGCCAGGTCATTGAGATGCATGAGCATCCGGCGCTGGCCCTGCGCGAGAAGAAGGATTCATCGATCACGGTCGCGTGCGATCTCGTGAGGGACGGGCGGGCCGATGCGGTCATGACCGCTGGACACACGGGCGCGGCGATGGCCGCCGCCGTCCTTCGGATCGGGCGACTGCCCGGCGTCGATCGGCCAGCGCTGGCCGTCCAGATGGTCCGCGCCGGGAAGCCGTTCGTGCTCCTCGACATCGGCGCCAACCCCGACTCGTCGCCGGAGAACCTGCTGCAGTACGCCCGGATGGGCGCGATCTTCGCCGAGCGGGTCGTCGGGATTCCGTCGCCGCGCGTCGCGCTGCTCTCGATCGGCGAGGAGAAGGGCAAGGGCGATGCCCGGATCCAGCAGGCGACGGAGCTGCTGGACGCGTCCGGCCTGCGGTTCGTCGGCAACGTCGAGGGCAAGGACCTCGTCGCGGATCACGCCGACGTGGTCGTGACCGACGCCGTCACCGGGAACGTTGTTATCAAGTTCTACGAGGGCCTCTCGACCTTCATCTTCGACCTGTGGCGGGCGGAGTTCCGGCGGGGCATCCGGGGCAAGCTGGCGTACCTGCTGCTCCGGTCCGGGATCGGGCGGATCCGAAAGGTCTTCGACTACGAGACCGCGGGCGGCTCACCGCTTCTGGGCGTCAAGGGCGCGGTGATCATCACCCACGGCCGCGCGAAGCGGCGGATGGTCGGGTTCGCCTGCGCCGTCGCGGCGGAGACGGCCCGAACGAACGTCCCGGGCCTCATCGCGGACGCCCTGCGCGAGGACGCTGTGCGGCTCGCGGCCATCGCGGAGCCAGCGGGAAGCCCGACATGACGCAGGACCCGACCGCGCCCGCCCAGGAGCCAGCCCACGACGATGCCCTGCTGGTCGACGAGTCGCCGGTCGGCCCGCCGGCGCTGGAGCCGATCGAGCTGACCGTCGGGCGTGGCGTCATCGTCGAGGTCGCCCGCCTGGCCGCGCAGGAGATCCCGGAAGTCCTCAAGGTCGCCCGCCGCGGCCCGCCCTGGCGCGCCGCGCTCGCCGGGCCGCCGATCATGGTTCGCGTCCGCAAGGAGGGTGTGGAGCTGGAGCTGCGGATCATCGCCCGTCCCGGCGCCGACCTCGGGCATGCCGGCCGCCAGGTTCGCGAGGCCGTCGGTCGGGCCGTGGAACGCCTGCTCGGCCTCCAGGTGCGGTCGGTCACGGTCCTCGTCGACGGCGTCGGAACGTAGTCACCTGCCAGATGCTCAATTCGCGGCCGGCTGCTCAATTCGCGCTGTTGGAACGCGTGGCGTTCCACAGGACGAAGGAAGGTATGTGGAGCCAACCGTTTGCGTCGCTGCGGCGCGATCTGGAACGCTGGGCGATCCAAACAACGAAGGAGTGGGCCGAAACCGGAGCGCTGGCATCGTTCCGCCTTCGCATGGAACGCCGGGCGTTCCAACGTGTCATGACCCCATGACGACCGGCTCGGGAGGCACGTCGGACCGGATTCGCTCGCTGCGGGCGGGCCGGCGGGTCGGGCTGGCCGCGGTCTTCGAGGCCGACTTCGGACAGCGAACGGCAACGGCGGTCCTGGAGCGCCAGCTGGCCGAGGTCGAGGCTGACCCGGCAGCCGGGGAGCTGGCCCGGACGATCGTGTCGTCGGTGGTCAGGAATCGGCTCGAGATCGACGCCCGAATCGAGGTCGCGGCGCCGCAATACCCGGTCATCCAGCTGGCCCGGATGGACCGCTCGCTGCTCCGTTGCGCGCTGGGTGAGGTGCTATATTCCGGGACGCCGGCCCGGGTAGCCATCGCCGAGTGGGTCGAACTGGCCCGGATCTACAGTGGCGACCCGATGCGACGCCTCATGAACGGCGTCCTCGGGCGGATCGCACGCGAGACGGAAGCCGACAAC
>JBKKDM010000084.1:0-2624 GCA_046707905.1 Candidatus Limnocylindrales bacterium | reverse complement strand
AGGCCGAAGATCGAGATCAGCGCGGCGGAGCCGAACCGCTCCCAGAAGTGAGTGTCGACGTGGCCGGTCTGTCCACTTCGACCGAGCGCATCGGCGCCGATGCCGCCCAAGGCGACGCTGGTGCCGGCCGGCGTCACCGCCCGGTTCGAGGCGATCAGCGCTCGGCGCTGCGCGATCTTGGCGTTGGAGCTGTAGGTGCCGATCAGCCGGGTGCCGCGGGGCAGGAGGGTGGTCGATCCGTCGTAGGAGACCACGTCCTCGGTCAGCACCGCGCGGATCGCGCCGGGCAGGTCGGTGTTGATCGCCGTCTCGAGCACGCCCTCGAGGATCGTCCCCTGCACGATCGTCCGCGACGGATCGGCGAGCTGCTCGGCGCGCACGGTGTCGTGGGTCTGTTCGGCCGAGGCGGCAAGGAAGCCCTCGTTCTCCGAGAGCCGACGACCGGCGCCACCGGCGGCGGTCTGACCGCCGTTCACGCCGTCGATCACCACGCCGTTCGAGGCGATCTGCGCCCTGTCGATCGCCTCGCGGCGCTTGCGCTCCTCCTCCATCCGCTTGCGCGCCTCCGCTTCGGCCGCCGCGCTGTTGGAATCGATGCCCGCGGTCACCGGATCTTGCGCCAAGAGCTGCCGGGTGATCTCGGCGCGCAGTTGCGCGGCGTTGGCCTCGAGCATCGCCTGCAGCTCCTCCCGCGTCATGCCGCCAGGCTGGTCCGCTAGGTAGTGGACTCATAATGCTTGAGCCAGAGGCGTGCTGAGGCGAGCAGGACGGCGGCGAGGAAGTTCCGAGCGAGCTTGTTGTAGCGGGTCGCGATGCCTCGGAAGTGCTTCAGGCGGTTGAAGATCGACCGATCGGACGACGCCGACGTTGCTCTGGGAGGGCACGTGCGCCGTGGCGCCCGCCGCCTCGATCGCTTCGATCACCGCGCGACCGAAATAGCCGCGGTCGGCGACCACGTCGCCGGTCAAGGCGAGCGGGGCGACGAGGTCCGGAGCGGTGGTCTTGTCGGAGGCCTGACCCTGGGTGAGCAACAGCCGCACCGGCAGGCCGCGCCGGTCGACAACGGCGTGGATCTTGGTGCTCAGCCCTCCACGGGAGCGACCGATGGCGTGATCCTCGCCCCCTTTTTTCCGCCGGCGGCGTGCTGGTGGGCGCGGACGACGGAACTGTCGATCAGGTGCAGGGAGCCGGGCGAGCGCTCGGCAAGCGCCTCGAACACCCGCAGCCAGACCCCGACCTTTGCCCATCTGTTGTAGCGGTTGTAGACCGTCGTCCGCGGCCCGTAGCGCTCGGGAAGGTCGCGCCACGGCGCGCCGGTTCGCAAGATGTAGAAGATCCCGTCGATCACCCGACGATCGTCCACGCGAGCCACCCCGCGCGGCTTGTTCGGCAGCAGCGGCGCGATCACCGCCCACTCCCAGTCCGTCAGATCATGTCGTCCCGTCATCGAGCCCTCCCTGTTGGAAAGCTTGAATCACAGTCTCATCGAAACGGGAATCCCGTTTATGGGTTCACGACCTAGGTAGGGGACTCATTCAAGTCCAGGCGATGACGATGGAAACAAGCGCGATGGCGGCGAGGTAGTTCTGCGCTAAGCGGTCGTAACGGGTCGCGATCCTGCGCCAGTTCTTCAGGCGACCGAACATGCGCTCGATGACGTTCCGTCGCCGGTAAGCGGCTTTATCGAGTGGATAGGGCTTGTTCCTGGAGGCGGTAGAAGGGATCACTGGCTTGATGCGCCGCGCCTTGAGCCAGGCTCGCAGCTTGTCGGCGTCGTAGGCTTTGTCGGCGATCAGGCGCTTGGGCCGGCCGATCCCTTCGAGGATCGGGATCGCCATCGAGATGTCGGCCACGTTCCCCGGCGTCAGGGCGAAGGCGATGGGCCTGCCTTCAGCATCGGCCAAAGCATGGATTTTGCTCGTTCTTCCACCGCGAGAGACACCGATCGCTTCCGCCCATGCCCCCTTTTTGAGCCATGTGCCGAGCGGTGGGCCTTCACGTGGGTGCTGTCGAGCGACAATTCCTCGGGAACGGCGCCGGCCGCGGCCATCCTCTCGAAGATCCTCTGCCAGATGCGACGCTGCGCCCAGCGATGGTAGCGATTGTAGATCGTCGTGGGCGGCCCGTAGTCGGCCGGAACATCGCGCCAGCGGCAACCGGTCTTGAGCACGTGCAGGATGCCCGAGATCACCACGCGGTCGTCCACACGCGGCTTGCCGGGCTGACCCTTGGGCAGATGCGGTTCAACTGCGGCCCATGCTTCGTCCGACAACCAGAAAAGATGCGCCTTCATAGACCCTCCAAAACCTAATCTTGGGTCAGTGTAGCACCCTCTTTCAATATGTTGTATGAGTTCCCAACCTAGGCCCGACCGCGAAGGCCGCGTGGCGTGGAAACGAGAGCGGCTAAGCGCCGCCCGCAACACCCTGCTCGACCATGGACACGTCACGCTCGTGCGACGCGCCAGCACCGGCCGCGCTGCCGTCTACGCCTGGGGGAGGCCATAAAACGCCGAGCGACCGAGGAGACGGCACATCGACGCGCCGGCCCGGCTTCGGCCCAGCTGACGGAGGCGGTGGGCCGGCCGCACGCCCGAACTCGCCCACATCGCCGCCTCCTCCGCC
>JBKKDM010000083.1:0-7400 GCA_046707905.1 Candidatus Limnocylindrales bacterium | reverse complement strand
GTCGGAGATGCCATCACGGGAATGTACGTGAGAGTCGTGCCGTTGGTTGCAAGTCGCCCAAATCGGGCACGAACGCGGTGCTAGGCTCCCGCCCCGTGGAGGCCTTCGAGCTCGCCGACCTGCTCCGCCAGCGGGCCGAATCCGGCCGGCTCTACCTCGAGTTCATCAGAACCCATGACCTGTCCGTCGGCGTGTACGTCCTGCCCGCCGGCGCGACCGATCCGCAGGGTCCCCACACCGAGGACGAGGTGTACCACGTGGTCTCTGGCCGGGCCCGGATCCTGGTCGGGGCGAAGGATCGGGCGGTCGAGGCGGGCTCCGTCGTCTTCGTCGGCGCCGACGTCGAGCATCGCTTCCACGACGTCGAGGAAGAGCTCGTCGTCCTCGTGATCTTCGGGCCTGCCGAGTACACCCACCGGGTCGATCACCAGTCCGGCCGGCCGCACGGCGCCGCCGCCGGCTGAGGGCAGCCGACCCGGGGCCGGCTGTCGTCGTCGTGGTATCTCTGGCAGCGAAGAACGTCCCGTCAACCGGCCGAAGGCGTCGTCCACCAAGCGAGCTGTTCTCCCCGAGAGATGGAATTGCTGCCTGGCTGGCGGGCACAGCCCGGTCGAGGGCCGTCACCCTCGTCATCTTCGCTGTGAGAGATAGCCCCGGATCTACCTCGCCGTCGCCGCGCTCGCCAGCAGGTCCACGGCGAGCTCGCCCGCGCGCCCGACCGCGTCGTGGCGGAAGAAGACATAGACATCGTCCCCGGCGGCGAGGAACGGCTCGATGCGTGCGGCCCATGCGTCCAGCGCGTCCGGGCCGTAGTCGTGGAGGCGCAGACGCATGTACAGGAACGCGCCAGTTCGCCGGACAATCGGCGGCTCGAGGTCGAGGCTCGGCTCGGGTTTGCCGCCGTCACCTTCGCCGCCAGCGCCCTCGTCGCCCTCGGGCGGCAGCTCGGTGATGCAGAGCACCGCGCCGGCGGCCCGCATCGCGGCAAATGTCTCGTCGACGTGCCACGACCGATCCTGGAACTCCAGCACCAGCGGGATCGCCGCCGGCCACGTTGCGAGCAGCGCCCGGAGGCGCGTGTCCGCGAGCGCGACATCGCCCTCGACCCACGGCCCATCGCGCCGGATCTCGGCCGGGACGCGGTAGAGGACGGCGCCCAGCCGTTCCCCGAACTCGCCCAGGGGCTCGGTGAGCCACCTGACCGTCTCCTCGGGCGAGCCGAACAGCCCGCGGATCGCCGACGACCGCTGGGCCTTGACGGCAAACCGGAAGTCGAGCGGCGTGGCGGCGACCCAGCCGCGGATCGCGGACACCGTCGGGCGCCGGCGGAACGTCGCGTTGAGCTCGACCGCCGGAAGTCGGGTGGCGTAGGTCGCGAGCAGCCCGGACGCGCGCGTGCCCGGCGGGTAGAAGCGGGGAATCCAGTCGGCGTACGAGAAGCCCGAGGTGCCGGCCAGGAGGCGGCCCCGCGCGGGGGCGTCCGTCAGGCCTGGTCCTTGGCGCCGCAGGCGCGATCGGCCACGCACTGCATTGTTCGCTCGACGACCTCGAGATCGTCCTTCTCGATCGCGGAGAGGAAGTAGTCCGCGATGCCGCGGAGGTGCGTCGGCGCAGCGGTTCGAAGCCGCTGGAGGCCTTCGTCCGTCAGGGCCGCCTCCGCGCCACGCAGGTCGGACGAGCAGCTCACCCGTGCGACGAACCCGTCGTCGACCAGGCGATCGATCAGGCGCGTCGCCCCGCTCTTCGACAGGGTCAGCGAATCGGCCAGGCGGCCCATCCGCAGCCGGCGCTCGGGCGACTCGGCCAGGATCAGGAGCGCGACGTACTCCTGGAGCGA
Organism: Candidatus Limnocylindrales bacterium; assembly: GCA_046707905.1. Classification (GTDB taxonomy): domain Bacteria; phylum Chloroflexota; class Limnocylindria; order Limnocylindrales; family CSP1-4; genus UBA5189. Next base: position 5,563 of record JBKKDM010000083.1, on the reverse strand, counting down.
GAGGCCGTGCTCCGCCCGGAGATCCTCGTCGAGCCGGCGCGAGACGTGGGCCTGCGCGCGCACAAACGCGCGCCATGGCGCGAGCCGGCTATCGCGGGCCGTGAGCGGCGCGACCCCGGCATCGGCGCCCGGAAGCGGCCTGGTTTCGCGCGGTGCGCGGGTCGTCGTGGTCGGCATAGTTCGTGAATCGTACGGCCGGGCTCGTTGCGCGGTCAACGACGCCCGTTCCACGTTCGGCGAACCGCTAGCATCCCGGGACATGCCCGCCTTCGACGTCGACGCGATTCGAGCTCGCTTCCCGGCGCTCTCTCTGACGCACGATGGCCGCCCGATGGCCTTCTTCGACGGGCCCGGCGGCACCCAGGTGCCCGACTCGGTGATCGACGCCGTCGTGCGCTACTACCGCGAGTCGAACGCCAACCACGGCGGCGCCTTTCCGACATCGCGCGCGTCCGACGCCCTCGTCGATGAGGCCTGCGCGGCCCTCGCCGACCTCCTCGGCGTCACGCCCGAGGAGCTGACCCTCGGGCCGAACATGACCACGCTGACGTTCCACCTCTCCCGCTCGATCGTGGGCGCCATGCGACCGGGCGACGAGATTCTCGTGAGCGGGCTCGATCACCAGGCGAACATCGATCCCTGGGTCGCCGCGGCCCGCGACAACGAGCTGATCGTCCGGACCTGGGAGCCTGATCTCACCGACTGCACCCTTCGGCTCGAGGGCCTGGACGCGGTCCTGAACGAGCGCACGAAGCTGGTTGCCGTCGGCTGGGCCTCGAATGCCGTCGGCACGATCAACCCGATCGCCGAGATCGCCCGGCGGGCGCACGCCGTCGGCGCCTGGCTGTTCGTCGACGCCGTCCACGCGGCGCCCCACCTGCCGCTGGATGCCCGCGCCGTCGACGCGGACTTCGTCGCCTGCTCGGCCTACAAGTTCTTCGGCCCACACGTCGGCGCGGTCTACGGCCGAGCGGAGATCCTCGAGCGACTGCCCGCCTACAAGGTCCGGCCGGCCGATCACAAGTTCCAGACCGGGACCGGCAACTTCGAGGGGTATGCCGGCGCGGCCGCCGCGGTGGAGTACATCGGGGAGCTCGGGTCGCGCTACGGCGACGCCCCGGCCGATGCGAGCCGGCGGGAGCGGATCCTCGCGGGCATGCGCGCGATTCGCACCTACGAGATGGACCTCCATCGCCACCTGGCCGAACGGCTCCACGCGATTGACGGCATCCGGCTGCTCGGGCTCACCGCCGAGGCCGACATGGAGCGCCGGACGCCGACAGCCGCCATCACGATCGAGGGCGTCACCCCGCGCGCCGCCGCCGAGGCGCTCGGCGAAAAGGGCATCGCCGTGTGGGACGGCGACTTCTACGCGACCGGCCTGATGGAGCGGCTCGGGCTCGCGCCGGACGGCGTCGTCCGCATCGGCCTGACCCACTACAACACCCGGGCTGAGGTTGACCGACTGGCCGATGAGCTGGCGGCCATCGCCGCCTCGCCCGCGACCGCGTGACGCTCGGGGCGGGGGAGCGACCGAGCGGGCGAGCGGTCGACCGAACCGCGGAGCAGGCGGCGATCGCCGCGGTCGACGGCGAATGGACGATCGACGCGCTGGTGCGGCTGGTTCGGACCGAGAGCATCACCGGGGACGAGGGCGCGGTCCAGGACCTGATGGCGACGCTGCTGGAGGACGCGGGGACCAGGGTGGAGCGCCTGGAGCCCGACCCGGCGGAGGCCCGGAGCGACCCCGAGTGGCCTGGCGAGGAGATGCCGCGCGACCGGCTCCCGATCGTGCTCGGTCGACTGGGTCGGCCAGGAGGGCGGCGGGTCGTGCTCGTGGGCCACGTGGACGTCGTCCCGCCGGGCGACCTCGCGACCTGGGACGCCGACCCGTGGTCCGGTAGCGTCGAGGGCGACCGGCTGTACGGCCGCGGCGCCTGCGACATGAAGGGCGGCGTCGCCTCGATCCTCGCCGCGGTCCGGGCGCTCGTCGACGCTGGCCTGGCGGACCGGCTCGGGGGCGAGATCCTCGTCGCCAGCGTGCCCTCGGAGGAGGACGGTGGCCAGGGCATGCTCGCGGCCATCCGCGCCGGCGTGACCGGCGACGTGGCGGTCATCACGGAGCCGACAGGCCTCCACGTCGTCATCGCCCACGCCGGCGCCATCACGTTCAAGCTCACCGTGCCCGGCCGCGCCGCGCATGCGTCCGTCCGCCGCGAGGGCGTGTCCGCACTCGACAATCTCCAGACGCTCGTCCGCGCGCTCGAGGCCGACGAGACGGCGCGCAACGCCGCCGAGACCGAGCCGCTCATGACGGCCCATGGCCTGCCGTACGCGACGATCATCGGCACGGTTCACGGTGGCAGCTGGCCGTCGACGGTCATCGACAGGCTCGAGGTCGAGGGCCGTTACGGCGTGAAGCTCGGCCAGACTTGGCGCGACGCGGAGCGCGATCTCCAACGCTGCATCGACGACGCCAACGAGTCCGATCCCTTCCTCCGCCAGCATCCCGCGACCGTCGCGCTCACCGGCGGGAAGTTCTCGTCGTCCCGCGTCCCGGCCGACCACCCGCTGCCGGTCGGGCTCGCCGCCGTCGTCGAGGACGTGCTGCATCGCGCTCCCGAGCTCCACGGCGAGCCGTATGGCGCCGACATGCGCCTCCTGATCCACCACGGCGACACGCCGACGGTGATCTTCGGGCCGGGCGACAAGCGCCTCGCGCACTCCGCGAACGAATGGGTCTCGACGACCGAGGTAGTCGACTGTGCCCGCGTCCTCGCGGCGTGGCTGGTGCGCGAGCTGCTGGAGCCCGCCTAGGCCGTCGCTCCACCCGAGCCCGCCGCTCCGGCGACCGCTGCCCGTCGGCTCTGGGACAGCAGCCAGATCGGCACCAGGACGAGCCCCGCGCCGAGGATCCCGAGTGTCGAGAAGCCCGCGGCGGCCACGACGGCGCCCGACCCGAGGCTCGCCATGGCCGACGTCGTCCAGATGACCGCGTCGGCCGCGCCCTGTACGCGGGCGCGGTCGGCCAGATGGACGCTCGCCGACAGGAGCGAGCTCCCCGCCACGAACCCGAGGTTCCAGCCGTAGCCGAGGAGGAACAGGGCCACGGCGAGGATGTCGCTCCGCTCCGGTGGCGCGATCGCCGCGAGGAGTGCGGCCACCACCAGGACCGCCGTGCCGAGGAAGATCGTCGGCACGCTCCCGAATCGCTGGGTGATCCAGCCCGACAGCGGGGCGAGGGCGAACATTCCGACGACGTGACCGCTGATCACGAAGCCGACGGTCCCGAGGCTGTGGCCATGGTCGTCGAGGTGGATGGGCGTGATCGTCATGATCAGGACCATCGTGGCCTGGCTGCAGGCGAGCGCCACCACCGCCGCCAGGACAGCCGGCCGGCGCAGGATCTCCCATGCGGGCCTGACATCGCGCTCTGGATCGACCGGTTGGGCGGCATCGGTGGCGAGGGCGAACGGATCCGGCCGAAGCAGCAGGAACGACATCACAGCTGCTGCGCCCACCATCACGATCGGGACGAGGTACGGCCCGGCGAGGGGCGGCAGGCCGACCTGCGCAGCGAGGTCACTGGCGAAGGGGACCAGGAGCGGGCCAACGATCCCGCCAACCGTCGAGCCCCAGACGACCAGCCCGATGGCGACGGGGCGCCGCTGCGGCTCGGCCATGTCCGCTGCCGCGTAGCGCGAGAGGTTGTTGGAGCTGTTGCCGAAACCGATCATGAAGGTCCCGACGATCAGCAGCGGAAACGAGCGAGTCACGATCCCGTAGGCGCCGATGACGGCACCGGCAATGCTCGTCACGTACCCGGAGGTCAGGCCGAGGCGACGTCCGCGCCGGGCCATCAACGACGACAGCGCGACCGCGCCCACGGCCGCCCCGAAGACCACGGCGGCGCTCGGAGCCCCGGCAAGCGCCGCAGACCCCAGGAGCTCCTTCCCCGCGAGGGCGGCGACCGTGACCGCCGCGAGGTGGCCGGTGCTGCCGAGGGCGACGGTGAGAAAGAGGACCCAGCGGCTCCGCACGCGGGCAGCCTCGAGACCTCGCTGGTCGAGGCCGGCAGCCTCGTGGGCCATGAACGACATGGCTCGAAGGATAGGGAGGCTGGCTCGGCGCGAGCGGGGACGCGCGCGCTCAGCCGAACAGCGCCGCCAGCACCTCGTCGACGGCAGCGGTGTGGCGGTCGACGTCCGCCTCGGTCGTGACCGGTGACATCAGGGCCATGTTGTGGAATGGCGTCATGAGCACGCCCCGGTTCATCACCCACAGGTGGAGCAGACGCTCCAGGTCCGTGTCGACGTGGGCGATCTGCTCCGCGCCGTCCCGCGGCGGGTCGGGCATGAAGTGGTACTCCGCCCGGGCCCCGAGGCGGGTCACGCTCCACGGGGCCCCGCGCCGCTGGATCGCGTCGCTGACGCCGCGCTCCCAGCGCTCGGCCAGCGGCAGCATCCGTTCGAACGCGGTCGCAGTCAGCACCTCGCCGAGGGTCGCCCGCGCCGCGGCCATCGAGAGCGCGTACCCAGCCAGTGTGCCGCCGATCCCGCCGACGTCGCTGTCCTTGTAGGTGTCGACTGCTCGGAGCCGATCGGCGACCTCGTCCGACAGCCCGTAGGCCGCGACGGGGATCCCGCCGCCGATCGTCTTGCCGATCACGAGCATGTCCGGCGCGTAGCCACCGGCGCCGGTGACGCCACCGGGCCCGGCGCAGATCGTGTGCGTCTCGTCGTGGATGAGGATCGTCCCGTGGCGCCGGGTGATCTCGCGCACGCCCTCGAGGTAGCCGGGTTCGGGCAGCACGATCCCGACGTTGGTCAGCGCCGGCTCGATCAGGAGCGCCGCGACCTGGCCGTCGCGCAGGGCGGCGTCGAGGGCGTCGAGGTCGTTGAATGGCACGACCCGTGTCGTCGAAGCCGGGTCGACCGCCGGTCCGGTGTTGCCGGCGCGGGTGACGACGCGGCGCGTCTCGAACGGGTCGTCCGCGGAGCCGTCGAGGACGGCGAAGCTCTCGTCGACGGAGCCGTGGTAGCACCACTCGTGGACCGCGACGAATGGCCTGCCGGTGATGGCCCGGGCCAGCCGCAACGAGAAGCGGTTGGCGTCGGTCGCGGTCAGCGTGAACTGCCAGCTCGGCAGCCCGAACCGGCGCGTCAGCTCCTCGCCGACCCAGGCCGCGTCCTCGGTCGGCAGCATGGTGGTGATGCCCTTCCTGAGCTGCCGCTCCACGGCCGAGATCACGGCTGGAGGGCCATGTCCGGCCATCGCGCCGGTGTCACCGAGGCACAGGTCGACGTAGTCGTGGCCGTCGGCGCACGTGGCGTGGGCACCCGAAGCGGATTCCAGGAAGAGCGGGAACGGCCCGGCCCACTTGACCATCCAGTTCATCGGGACGCCGTCGAGCAGGCTCTCGCGAGCGTGAGCATGGAGGGCGCGGGTTCGAGGGTGGCGGTCCGCGAAGGCCTCGAGCTCGCGCTCGAGCAGCTTCTGGACTCGGGCCGGGAAAACGCCCGTCGCGGACGCGCTCGATGCGGCGCTTGGCATGGTGTGGGGC
>JBKKDM010000082.1:0-4681 GCA_046707905.1 Candidatus Limnocylindrales bacterium | reverse complement strand
ACGCGGCGGACGGGCCGCATCAGCCCGGGAATGTTGGTGGGCGATACTGGATTCGAACCAGTGACCCCGCGGATGTGAACCGCGTGCTCTAACCACTGAGCCAATCGCCCCGAAGGCCGCCGGCCGCGGGCCGGAACCAAGCGGGATCATACCTCGACCCTCGGACAGGCCTCGGCAGATGGGCGTCCCTCAGCCGACCGCTCGCATGATCGCGCCGAGGATGAGCAGGACGATGAAGGCCGACAGATCGAGCATCCCGGTCCGCGGGAGGATGCGACGAACGGGCGCGAGGATCGGCTCGGTCATCTGGAAGACGAAGCGGGCGATCGTGCCGCGGCCGCCTGGGTCGATCCACGAGAGGATCACGCGAGCGAGGATCAGGAGCCACAGCGCGTAGACGAGGAAACGTACGAAGTTGGCCAGGAATGCCGCGCCCATCGAGGCCGAGTCTAGCGGGCGTGCGGTCGATCGCCGAAGATCGCCCGCCCGATCCTGACGATCGTCGCGCCCTCCTCGATGGCGATCGGGTAGTCATCCGTCATCCCCATCGAGAGCTCGGGCCCGAGCCCGGGATTGCCGGCCCGGAGCTGCTCCGAGAGGGCGCGCAACGCGGCGAAGGTCGGTCGGGCGGCCTCGGGCGAGTCGACCAGGCGCCCGACGGTCATCAGCCCCTCCACCGCGAGCGCCTGTAGGCCGAGGATCGACGGCAGCTCCCGCGCGAGCACTTCCGGATCGAAGCCCGCCTTCGCGGGATCCTCGTCGACGTTCACCTGGAGCAGGACGCGGAGGCGCGACCCGGGCTGGACCTCCGCCGCGATGCGGTCGAGGCGCCGAGCCAGGTCCAGGGAATCGATCGACTCGATGACGTCGAACAGCTCTACGGCACGACGCGCCTTGTTCGACTGGAGCGGTCCCACGAGGTGCCATTCGCCGGGCACGCCGGCGAGGGCCTCCGCCTTCGTGGCGCGCTCCTGGACCCGGTTCTCGCCGAACGATTCGAAGCCTGCCGCCACGGCCGCCCGAACCCGCTCCGCATCGACGGTCTTCGTCACGGCGACGACCCGCACGTCACCAGGATCGCGCCCGGCAGCGAAGGCTGCTCGCAGGAGGCGATCGAAGATTTGGGCGCGCCGGTCGGAGATGCGCTTGGTCTCGGAAGCCGTCAAAACGCCACCCCGTGACTCGTCGTCACGACCGGCCCGATCTGTGGCGAGGACGTTGATCGTGGCTGGCCCCGCGATCCCGCCGCATTCTTCGGCGGGGAGTCGCGCAATGACTCCTTGACGGAAACCCCCGGACGTAGCGTCACGCCGTGACTAGCTGACCGAGACCACCTCGGTCCAGGCTGCGCGCGAACGCCAGGCAGCGAGGACAGCGCGGCCGACAACGCGGCCAGGCGCCGGATCAGCGCGACCGGCGCAGGAAGCTCGGGATCTCCAGGTCGTCGGCGTCGTACGCCGGCCGGGCACGAACCGGGACCGGCTCGGCGGCGACGCTCGCGCCGTTGCCGTTGCCCTCGACGCGTGCCGCGGGAGCATCCGGAACGCCGGTATCGGACATCGAGCTGCGCTGCCGCTCGAGCTCCTCGAGGAAGTCCCGGGGTGCCTTGGCAGACCCGTCGGCCGCGGCGCCCGCGCCGGCTCGCGACGAGGCCGTGTGGCGCTTGCCATCGAAGCCCGTCGCGATGACCGTGATCGCCACCTCTTCGCCGAGCCGCTCGTTGAAGCTGGTCCCGAAGATGATGTTCGCCTCGGGGTCGGCGGCGGCGCGGATCTCCTCTGCGGCCTCCGTGACCTCGAACAGCGACATGTTGGCCGAGCCCGAGATGTTGAACAGGATCCCCTGCGCGCCCGCGATGTCGACCTCGAGCAGCGGGCTGGCGATCGCCTGCCGAGCCGCCTCGATCGCGCGGTTCTCCCCGCTCGCCCGGCCGATCCCCATGAGCGCCGAGCCGGCGTCCTTCATGATCGCCCGGACATCCGCGAAGTCGAGGTTGATGAGCCCCGGCACGGTGATGATGTCGCTGATCCCCTGGACGCCCTGGCGGAGGACGTCGTCGACGACGCGGAAGGCGTCGAGGATCGAGGTGTTCTTCTGGACGACGTCGCGAAGCCGGTCGTTGGGGATGGTGATCAGCGTGTCGACCTTGGCCTTGAGCGACTCGGCCGACTTCTCGGCCGTCAGCTTGCGCTTCGCGCCCTCGAACGAGAACGGCTTCGTGACGACCGCGATCGTCAGCGCGCCCTGCTCCTTCGCGATCTCCGCGACGATCGGGGCCGCCCCCGAGCCGGTGCCGCCGCCGAGGCCGGAGGTGATGAAGACCATGTCCGAGCCCTCGAGGGCCTGGGCGATCTTCTCGCTGTCCTCCTCGGCCGCGCGCTCCCCGATGGAGGGATCGCCGCCGGCGCCGAGGCCCCGGGTGAGCTTGTCGCCGATGCGCAGCTTGTGCGGCGCGTCGGACTGGAGAAGTGCCTGGGCATCGGTGTTCAGAGCGATGAACTCCACGCCCATCATCTCCGCCCGGATCATCCGATTGACGGCGTTGCTGCCGCCACCACCGACGCCGACCACCCTGACGAGGGCGAAGTTCTCCGAGTCCGAGCGCAGGCCCATCGCTATCCTCCGACCGGCCTCACCGGGCCGTGTTTATGGGGGGGGAAATGAACTGGGCACCGGCGCGCTCGCTCGCCGCGTTCTCCCGCCCGCAGGTTCCGGCCGAGTCTACCATCGGCCCCCCGCCGAGCGCGCATCGAAATCGACAGACGGGGCAATGAAATGGTGCTAGCGGTGCCAGCGGGGACCAGCCAGCCGCCCCGAGGAGTCGCTAGGGCAGCATGCTCTTGACGGCGCTCCGCATCCGGCCCAGCAGGCCGGCGGCCGGCGCGGACTCGTAGCGCGGGGCCTCGCCGTCGTCGAGCATCGAGGCGCCCCACTGGAGCAGCCCGATCGACGTGGCGTAGGCCGGGGTCATGATCGAATCGGTCAGCCCGCCCACGCCGGTCGGCCCAACGACGCGGACCGGCATCGAGAGGACCTCGCGACCCAGCTCGGCGACGCCCGCCAGCTGGGCCCCGCCGCCCGTCAGGATCAGCCCGGCGGGCAGCATGCCGGCCCCGCCGGCCTGGAGCTCGGCTCCGATCAGCTCGAACGTCTCGCGCATCCGCGACTCGATGATCCGGCAGAGCTCGAGGCGCCCGATCGAGCGGCCCGCCTCCTCGCCCAGGATCGAGACGGCGATCTCCTCGTCCTCCTCGATCCCGCGCAGGTCGCAGGTGCCGTGGCTGACCTTGAGCTCCTCCGCCGCCGGGAGCGAGGTCTTGATCCCGATGGCGATGTCGTTGGTGACGAAGTTCCCGCCGACCGGCAGGACGCTGGTCCGGAACGGCGAGCCCTCGTTGAACATCGCGATGTCGATCGTGCCGGCGCCGATGTCCGCGACCGCGACGCCGAGCTCCCGCTCCGTCTCGTTCGCGACCGCCTCGGCGGAGGCGAGGGCGTTGACAACCAGCTCGTCGATCTTGACCCCCGCCTGGGCGACGCACTTCATGAGGTTCTGGACCGCGGTCTGCGGCGCGGTGACGATGTGGGTCTCGACCTCGAGGCGGATGGCGCTCATCCCGAGCGGGTCCTTGACCCCCTCCTGGCCGTCGACCGTGAAACCGCGTCGCTCCACGTGGAGGACCTCGCGGTCCGAGGCGATCGGCACGGTCAGGGCCTGCTCCACCGCGCGCCGGATATCGTCCCGCCCGACCTCCTTGGTGTGGGCCGCGACGGACACCTGGCCCTTCGAGTTGAAGCTCGTGATCTGGGCGCCGCCGACGCCGACGAAGGCCTTGTCGATCTTCCAGCCGGAGAGGCGCTCGGCCCGCTCCACGGCATCGCGGATCGACCGCACCGTCTGCTCGATGTTCACCACCGCGCCGCGCTTGAGGCCCGACGACGGCACCGTCCCGTGGCCGATGACCGTGAGCCGTCCGTCGCGCCCGATCTCGCCGATCAGCGCGCAGACCTTGCTCGTCCCGACATCGAGCGCTACGAGGACTCCTTCGACCGCCACCGCTACCTCTGCATCAGATGAAGTGCCGCCGGATGAGGGCGACGTTGTTGAAGATCCGCAAGCCGAACGTGATCAGCGCCACCAGATACAGGTCCAGGCCCAGTCGATCCCCGATGAACGTGAGGATCACGGCGACGATCGCGTTGGTGACGAACCCAGAGATGAAGATCCTGTTGTTGTAGACGCCATCGAGCTCGGCCCGCACCGCTCCGAGGACCGAATCGAGCGCGGCGAGGATCGCCACGGCCGAATAGCGGCTGAGATCGAAGCCGATTGTGACGTTGAGGACGAGCCCGAGCAGGACGCCCACCAGCAGGCCTGCCAGGGGGAGGAGCAACGGAGCCGTCCTCGCTGCGGTGCGTTCGGACAAAGGGTAATGCACGGCGAGCCGGTTGGTATGCGCGCACCGGGATCGCCCCGGAGCTCCCCGAGCAATGAGGCGAAGCTCCGCGAGCCATCAGTGCGAGGGTGTGGGCTTGGGAGTTGCACGGGGGACATAGGTGCCGTCGGTCTCCGAGGCGAGGATGATCCGGGCCAGGCTCCCCTCCCGGCCGTCGAGGAGGCTCCGCAGCAGCCGGACCTGGCCGGGGATCATGTCGGTCGGCCGCGTCGCCGGGCTGTAGA
>JBKKDM010000081.1:0-17365 GCA_046707905.1 Candidatus Limnocylindrales bacterium | reverse complement strand
TCGCTCATCCGGTCGACCTCACAGCGCGATCATCTCGGGATGACGCAGGACCGACTCGATCGCCATCGAAGCGGTCTGCCCGAGCACGAAGATCGAGGCGTCGCGCATCGCCTGCCCGATCTCGCGGAGCAGGACGAGCTCGTCGTCGCGCGACCGAACCTCGACGCGATCGGCGAGCCGCGCGAGCAGCTCCTCCTGGCGGACCGTCCCGACCCGGCAGGGCACGCATTGGCCACACGACTCGTCGCGGAAGAACGCGGCGATGCGCCGCAGGGCGCCCACCATGTCGGCCGTCTCGTCGAAGACCATCACCACGCCCGAGCCGAGGCTGGCGCCGATGGCCCGGGTGCCCTCGAACGTCAACGGCGTCTCGAGCAGGTCGGGGCTCACGAACGTGCCCGCCGCGCCACCCAGCAGGATCGCCCGGATCTTCCGCCCACCCGGCACGCCCCCGCCGAGCTGCAGCAGCTGCGCGAGGGTCGTCCCGAAGGTGACCTCGTAGACCCCGGGCCGGGCGACGTTGCCCGAGAGGCAGAAGAGCTTGGGTCCGGTGGAGTCCTCCGTGCCGACAGCCGCGTAGCGCGCCCCGCCACCCGGCCCGTCCTCGAGGATCGCGAGCACGTTCACGAGGGTCTCGACGTTGTTGACGGCGGTCGGCTTGCCGAACAGCCCGACCTCGACCGGGAAGGGCGGCTTGTTGCGCGGCTCGCCCCGCTTGCCCTCGATGGACTCGAACAGGGCCGTCTCCTCGCCGCAGATGTAGGCGCCGGCGCCGCGACGAAGCTCGATGTCGAACGCGAAGTCGCTCCCGATGACGGACGGCCCGAGGTAGCCGGCGGCGCGCGCCGCCGCGATCGCGCCGAGGATACGGGACTCCGCGAGGGGATACTCGCCGCGGATGTAGAGGTAACCCTTCGCCGCGTTCGTGGCGAAGCCCTCGATGGTCATCGACTCGATGACCGAGAACGGGTCGAGCTCCATCAGCACTCGGTTGCTGAACGTGCCGGGCTCGGACTCGTCGGCGTTGCAGACGACGTAATGCGGCTGCGCGGGCTGGCTTGCGACCGCTGACCACTTGCGCCCGGTGGGGAACGCGGCGCCGCCACGCCCGACGAGCTTCGACTCGGTGACCTCGCGGATCACCGCCTCCTGGCCCATCTCGAGCGCTTGCCCAAGCGCGACGTAGCCGCGGTTCGCGAGGTAGTCGTCGAGCGAGGTCGGGTCGACGACGCCGACGCGGCGCAGGAGCTGGAGCTGCGCCTCGCCCGCCTGGGGCACGGAGGCGCGGACCGCCTCGCGGAAGGCGACGGCATCTGCGGCCCCGGGTCCGCTGCCGCCGCCGGCACCGTTGCTCAGGTTGGATTCGCCCGCGGCGGCGCGCTCCAGCCGCGCAACCACCCCCGCGGCGTCGACGGGCGCCACGGTCTCCCGGAGCGGCGTCTCGCCGGCGATCGTGAGCAGCGCCGCGGGTGCGAGCTCGCAGGCACCCAGGCACGGGCTGCGGAGCCACCCAACGCTCCCGCCCCGCGCCGGCTCGCCGGCCGGACCGAGCGTTCGCGCGAGATCGGCGCAGACATCCTCCGCGCCGGCGAGTCGACAGGCGATGTCATCGCAGACATGGGCGACCGCGGCCGGGCGGGCCTTCGTCGAGAACAGGGCGTAGAACGTCGCGACGCCATACGCCTCGGCTGGTGGCACCGAGAGGCGCCGGCAAACGTAGTTCATTCCGGGCTGCGTGATCTGCCCGACGCGATCCTGCAGCGCGTGCAGCGCCGGGAGCAGGAGGTCGCGGCGGCTCCGGGCCTCGTGGCCGCCTCGGGCCGCGTGTCCTTCGGTCGTGATGTTCCGATCGCCACCCCGCCAGCCGGTCTCGGCCGGACCGAGGACCGCATCAACGGCGGCTCGCTCGGCCGGCGTCGCGAGCGGCCCGATGACGTGCAGGTCCATCGGCGCCGAGTGTAGTGCCCGCCTCCGTCCCGATCGGCTCCGGGACGTCCCCCGATCGACGCCGTCAGGCTGGGACGGCTGCCTCGAGCTTCTCGATGCGGATCGCGGTCGCCTTGAACTCGGCCGTGCCGGACTTGGGGTCGGTCGCGTCGATCGTGAGGATGTTCGTCTGGACGTCGTCCTGGAAGTGGAGCGTCATGAACGTCAGGCCGGGGCGCAGCGAGGGATCCAGCCGCACCGGCGCCTCGATCGAGCCGCGGCGTGACGTGATGCGGACCCGCTCGCCATCGGCAAGGTCCATCGCGGCCGCGTCCTCGGGCGAGATGTCCAGCGACTCGCCCCGCCGCAGCGGCGAGGTGTAGCTGCCCGACTGGACGCCGGTGTTGTACGAGTCGAGCCGGCGACCGGTCGTGAGGCGGATCGGGAAGTCCTCGGACAGCTTGTCGACGGGTGGGTCATGGTCGACCGGGCTGAATGGGGCGCGCAACCCCGGCACGGGGTCTTCCCACAGGCGCGAGTGCAGGAACAGCTCGCCGGGGTGCTGGTCGTCCCAGCACGGCCACTGGATCCCGCCGAGGGCCTCGAGGCGCTCGTAGGACATCCCGCGATGTACGGGCGAGACTTGGCGGACCTCGTCCCAGACCTTCTCGGCGGAGGCCTCGCCCCAGTCCGTGCCGAGCCGGCGTGCGATCTCGAAGATGATCCAGAGGTCTTCCTTCGCCTCGCCCGGTGGGTCGAGCGCCTTCCGGACGCGCTGGACGCGCCGCTCCGAGTTCGTGACCGTGCCCTCCGCCTCGGCCCATGAGGCGGCTGCGGGCAGCACGACGTCGGCGATCTCGGCCGTCGCGGTGAGGAAGATGTCCTGGACGGCGAGGAAATCGAGACTGCCGAGCCGCTGCTCGGTGAGGTGGCGGTCGGCCTCGGACTGCAGCGGGTTCTCGCCGATGACGTAAAGCGCGGTGAGCTCCTTGCGGTCCATCGCCTCGAGCATCCCGGAGAGGTGCCAGCCGCGACGCGCGGGGATGTCGCAGCCCCAGATCGTCTCGCAGCGCTTCCGGAGGTCGTCGTTCTCGATGTACTGGAAGCCGGGCAGCCGATCGGGGAGCGCGCCCATGTCGCCGCCGCCCTGGACGTTGTTCTGGCCCCGCAGCGGGTTCAGGCCGGAGCCGTACTTGCCGACATGGCCGGTCAGGAGGCAGAGGTTGATGAGGGCCAGGACGTTGTCGACCGCGTTGTGGTGCTCGGTGATGCCAAGGGTCCAGCAGATCATGGCCTTGTCGGCCGTGGCGAAGGCGTGGGCCAGCTCCTGGATTGCTGCCGCCGGGACCCCGGTCTCGCGCTCGGCGTACTCGAGGGTGTAGCTCTCGACATGGGCCTTGAAGGCCTCGAAGTCGGACGTCGCCCGCTCGATGAACTCGCGGTTCGCGAGGCCGGCGTAGATGATCTCCCGCCCGATGGCGTTCGCGAGGGCGATGTCCGAGCCGACGTCGAGGCCCAGCCATGCGTCGGCCCACTCGGCCGAGCTCGTCCGGCGCGGGTCGACCGCGTACAGGCGTGCCCCGTTGTGCACGCCCTTGAGGAGGTGATGGAAGAAGATCGGATGCGTCTCCCGGGCGTTGGAGCCCCAGAGCACGATCAGGTCGGTCTCTTCAGCCTCGCGATATGAGCTGGTCCCACCGCCAGCACCGAAAACGGTCGCCAGACCGGCGACAGACGGTGCGTGTCAGGTGCGGTTGCAGCTGTCGATGTTGTTGCTGCCCAGGACCATCCGGGAGAGCTTCTGGGCTGCGTAGTTGACCTCGTTGGTCGCCTTGGAGCAGCTGAAGATCCCGACGGGCGCCCTGGCACCCTCGGCGCGTTGCCGATCGAGTGCCGCGCGGAGCGCCGCGACGGTCCGGTCGAGCGCCTCGTCCCACGTCGCGGGACGGAGCTCGCCGCCCTTCGTGTCTCGCACGAGGGGCTGGGTCAGGCGAACGTACGACTTCGGCACGAATGCCTCCGCTTGGGTCCACCGGCCGGCGACCATCGCCGGCCCGGCGAGTGTACGGCCGGGGTTCCGACCCGACCCGCTTCGCGCGCTCTGGCCCCTTCGAGTGGCGTCGCCGCCGTTCGGGCGGCGCCAAGTGCTCGACTCGTGTCTTGCAGGCATGAGGTTGGCCGCAATCGCGGCCGGAAGGCGGCCGGTCGGAAGCCCTTCGGCCGCTCGATGCCCGGGAGACATGGAAGCGCACCGCGCAGCCGGATTCCGGGTCCTATCGACCCGAATGATGTCTGGGACGCATTGAGCCGGCTGGAAACTCGCCGACCGCGTCGCTTGCGGCCAATTCCATGACGCACAGACATATCGCGTCGGGCAACGCTTCTCGCCGCACCCAACCCCGAGCGTCCACAGAGCCCTTGACGTGGCGCCGCCGAACCGAACGCTCGCGCCGTGACCGCTGAGGGGGCGCTCAACCCGGGCGCCATCGACCCCGCCACCGATCCCGCCACCGACTCCGCCGACGACGACGGCACCCTGTACTGCTATCGCCACCCCAGGAGCGAGACGTACGTCCGCTGCGGGCGGTGCGACCAGCCCATCTGCCCGAAGTGCGCCGTCCAGGGCCCCGTCGGGTTCCGCTGCAAGCAGTGCGGGCTCGTGAAGAGCGCGACGTTCTCTTCGTTCACGCCGCAGCAGCTGCTCCTGGGGCTCGGGACGTCGCTCGGTGGCGGCCTGATCCTCGGCTACCTCGGTGGGCAGCTCGGGTTCTACTCGATCTTCCTGGCGTTCTTCGCCGGCGCCTTCATCGCGGAGGGGTTCGTCCGGTTCGTCGGACTGAAGCGCGGGCCGCTCCCGCGGGCGATGCTCTATGGCGGGCTGGTCGGCGGCTTCCTGCTCGGCGCCGGAATCCAGATCGTGACGTTCATGGGCTCGATCCCCGGCGATGTCGAGCTGACCTTCGGGCTCTGGCTGCAGTCGACCTTGCCGTACATCGCGATCGGCGTGGGCGCCGCGATCGCCGGCGCGTACTCCAGGGTCCGGTGGTTCTAGCCGGCGGTTCTAGCCGGCGGTTCTAGCCGGCGCGGCGCGCCAAGATTCTCCAACTCTCGCCCGTGGACCGCTATCGACGCGCGCGGCATCCATGCTGCCGACCCGGGTCGGGGCCGGGTCGACAATCAAGCACGAATCGATGGTCATTTGAGGTCCGCGGACGGCGCATCACACATGAGAGACGTCGAATTCGACGATAGCTGTCCCCGGGAGCGAGTTGGCGGAAAAAGCCGCCCGACCGCCCGATCGCGCTAGCCGGCGCGGCTTCTAGTCCGCGCGGCGGGCGGTGATGTTCAGCCGGACGTAGTCGAGTGTGAGCTCCGGCATCCGGGCCGCGACGGCCTGCACGAACGGCTCGCGCGCCTCGGTGGGGAACTCATCGAGGAAGGTTCGGAGGCAGACCGTCTCGAGGAATGCCTCGAACTGCTCGGGCGTATCGAACGGCGTCGGCGCCGCCGAGAGCCAGGTCTCGACCCGGTCGAACCCGGATCGATCGAGGCGCTCCCGGGTCGCGTCCGCGGTTTGGAAGTTGTGCACGCGGTGGAACCCAGGGTGGACCTCCGAGGCGATCCGGAGGAGCGTCGCCACGTTGCCGAAGCCGCCGCACTGGGCCACGAGCAAGCCGCCGGGGCGGAGCACGGAAGCGAGATTCGCGAAGAGCTTGTCGTGGTCCAGCACCCAGTGGAAGGTCGCCGTGGACAGCACCGCGTCGACCGGCCCGTCGATCGGGAGCGGCTGCACGAGGTCCGCCTGGACATACGTCACCTGATCGCCGAATCGCGCCAGCCGCCCGCGGGCCTGCTCGAGCATCCCGGCAGAGGCGTCCAGCGCGACGACCCGCCCGCGCGGAAGGCGGGCGAGGAGCAGCTCGGTGACCCGGCCGGTGCCGCAGCCGGCGTCGAGGACGGTCTCGTCGCCCTCGAGGGGCAGCCGCTCCAGCACCTCGGCGCCCCAGCGCGCCTGGGGATCCGCGACCTTGTCGTAGGAGACCGCGTTCCAGTCGCCCGGCGGCATGCCGCGAGACCTAGCTGACGGTCACGCGAACGGTCGCCCGGATGGCGTGCCCCATCCCGGCGCACGCCCGCCCATCGACGAAGCCGGCAACCGCGGTGATGTCCCAAGTGCCCGTCGGCAGGTGGATCTCCGGGCCCGCCAGGAACTGCCGCACGAAGTCGGCGTTGGCGTTGCCATCCGGGACGCCGCCGGACTTCATGATCGGCGAGGTCAGCGGTCGATCGGCGCCGACCTGGTGGGGCGAGCAGTCGCTCGAGACCACCGGCAGGACGACGCGATTCTGGCCGCCGACCTCGACGAACTCGAAGGAGAACAGGTCGCTGGACCCGGACAGCATTCCGCTCCCGCCGGCCTTGAGCCACAGCTCGGCCGTGCCACTGACGTTGTCGCCGGTTCGGAGGGTCGTCCGATCGACGGTGAACCGGACCTCGAAGCGTCCTGCGATCGCGGTGGCCGTCTGCGGGTCCGGCGTGACGTCCGCCGCCGTCGTCGTGCCCGGCCCGCAGGCGGCGACGAGCAGCACGAGGACGGCCGCCATGCCGAGGAGCGTCGAGGTTCTCCGAGCCACGATCCAACGATACGCAACGCGGACGACACCCTGCGGCCCCCCGAAGGTCACCGGGTCAGGTGGTTCGGTTCTATTGGGGGACTGCAAACGGGCGCGGGTTCCGTCACCCTGTCCGCATGACCGCTCGCCGCCGAGCCCCGAGCGCCCTGATCGCCGCGATGGTCGCCCTGCTCCTCGCCTCCGCCGCGCCGGTCGCGGCCTCGGTGCCGGCGGGCTTCCCGTCGAAGGATTCGCTGTTCCACAACTACCCCGAGATGGTTGCCGAGATCAACGCCGTCGAGGCAGCCCACGACGACATCGTCGATGTCCGGACCATCGGCGCGACCCCCGGCGGCCGGAGCGTCTGGTTGGCCAAGGTCAGCGACAACGTCGACACCGATGAGCCCGAGCCCGAGGTCCTCGTCGACGCGCTCCATCACGGCGACGAGCACCTGACGGTGGAGCAGGCCCTCTACCTCTTCAACGAGCTCGTCGACGACTACGGGTCGGACGAGCAGGTCACGGACCTCGTCGACAGCCGCGAAGTCTGGATCGTCTTCATGGTCAATCCCGACGGCGGCCAGTTCGACCTCACCGGTAACCCGTACCGCGGCTGGCGCAAGAACCGCCAGCCCCACCCGACGAGCTCCTCCGTCGGCACGGACCTGAACCGCAACTGGGAGTACAAGTGGGGCTGCTGCGGCGGCTCGTCCGGCAGCCCGTCGTCGAGGAACTACCGAGGCTGGAAGGCCTTCTCCGCGCCCGAGACCAAGGCCCTGTCCAACTTCGTGAACAGCCGCGTGATCGGCGGGCAGCAGCAGATCCGGACCCACGTCGCGCTGCACACGAACGGCGAGCTGATCCTCTACCCCTACTCCTACACCACGACCAACCTGCCAAGCGATATGACCTCGATCGACCGGACGACCTTCGTCGAGTTGGCCCAGGACATGGCGGCGACCAATGGCTACACGGTCCGGCAATCGGGCGACTGGTACGTCAGCGACGGCGACCAGAGCGACTGGATGTACGGTCGCCATCGGATCTTCTCGTTCACCGTCGAGCTCTACCCGCCGGAGGGCAGCACCAGCCTCGGCGGTCACTACCCGCCCGACGAGCGGATCGCCGCCCAGACCGCGCGCAACCGCGCGGCGCTGCTGTACCTCATCGACGCCGCCGACTGCCCGTACCAGGCGAGCGGCACCCAGGTCGCGAACTGCGGGCCGCTCTTCGACGACCTGGAGCTGCAGCGCGGCTGGACGCGCAATCCCTTCGGGGAGGACACGGCCGCGGCCTCGACCGCCGGGGCGTGGGCGCGCGGCAATCCTGCCGCGACCAGCTCGAACGGGCCGAAGCAGCTCGGGACGGCGGCGTCGGGCTCGAACGCCTACGTCACCGGCATTCCGGCCGGCAGCTCGTCCACCTCGTACGACCTCGACGGGCTGGCGTCGATCGCATCGCGCGAGATCGACCTGCCCGCCGGCGCGGGCGACTACGGCCCGCTGACCTTCAAGTGGTACCTGGCCCACTCGGCCGGCTCGAGCGCCGCGGATTCGTTCCGGGTCTACGTTGTCAACGTCGAGACCGATGTCCGGACGAAGGTCTTCGAGAAGCTCGGGACGACCTCCGACGTCGACGCGGCGTGGAAGTCGGCGTCCGTTTCGCTTGGCGCCTTTGCGGGCCAGACCATCCGCCTGCTCTTCGTGGCTGCGGACGGGACGCCCCACAACCTGGCCGAGGCCGGGCTCGACGACATCCGGATCCAGCGCCCCGGCTGATCCTCGTCGACCTCGCGCCGAACACGCTACCCGCGGAAGCCAGGCGTCATGTGGGGATGTCGCCTGGGCACCGACCCGCCGCGCCGAATCAGGGGCTGAACAGCCTCCAGTTGCCCTCGGAGATGACCTCGATCGATCCATCGACCACCTTGATCGCCGTCGCGTCGTCGATCGCGTAGGCCGGGATCGTCATCCCGGCCGCCCATCGCTCGGCGTCGGCCATCGTGTTTTCCGGGAGATCCGGGTGGTCGAGGTGCGGGAAGATCGCGAAGTCGACGACGCCCAGCGTTTCGTCGTTGCCGGTAGGCGGTTTCCAATGGACGAAGTCCTCGCCGATCCGGGGCGTCATGACCAGGCTCCCGGCGCTCAGGCCCACCCACAGCATCTCTGGCAATGTCTGGAGGAGGTCGGCGAGCCCAGACTCGCGCATCCAGTGGCACAGGTACAACGGATCGCCGCCGTTCACGAGCAGCACGTCCGTCTCGCGAACCCACTCGACCCAGCGCGCCTTCTCGATGCTCGGCAGCGCGGTCAGCTCCAGGACACCGACGGACTTCCAGCCCAGCTCGACCATCGGCGTTCGGGGCTCCTCCCCAGCGATGAACCGCCAGGCGTGGCCGGGGTTCGTCGCGGGGTGGCCGTAGGTCGCGGTCGAAATGCAAAGGGCGTCGCACTCGGAGATCGGCTTGCCCAGTAGCTCGACGAGGGCGTTCTGGATGCTGGGGTTCGTGATCCCGGCCGAAGCGAGAAGAAGCTTCACGTTTCCCCCTTGCTGAACCTGCTGTCTTCCCGCACTAGTGTCGCGACCTCCCTGCTTGCAGCGCGGCCCAGACCAGTGGGACCTGCAACGGAAGTCGCATCCAGGCCGCGAAGCGAGCGAGCCGCGACGAGTTCGGATCCGCCGCCGTGTTGAGCGCAACGGTCACGTTGGCCGGAAAGACAGCAACCAGCAGGATCGCACTGATGGGACCCGCCAGCCGATGTCCCCGAAGAATTCCGATGGCGCACAGGAGTTCGGCGATCCCGCTCGTCGCGATGAGCGCGCCCGGCGCCGGCAAGGCACACGGCATCGCGGCGGCGAACACCCGTGGACGCAGCAGGTGGAGCGTCCCGCTGCCGATGAAGAGTGCGGCGAGCCCCATGGGCGCCATGCGGCGCAACCAGTGCAACCGATCGCCTCGGTGAACTTCGTCAAGGTTCATTCGACCATCGTTCGATTCCTGAGCCCTCGCAGATCAAGCGTGATTGGGACGCGTCACTCAGCGTCCATGAATGTCAGTCGCGCGGCGGCGGCGCAGGATGGCGCCGGTGAGCCACCAAGTACCCAGGAAAGTGGCTGCAAAGGCCGAGACGCCGGCGACAATCTCGACATTTTCAGCTCCAGACGTCGTCGGGTCGACGCGCGAAATGTCTGCCGGGATTCCGGCTGGCGGCAATTCGTAGCGGCCAAGGGCGGGAGCGTAGCGAATGCAGAACTGGCCCGGCTGCGTCGGTACACCGTCGACGGTCGGGTACGACATGCATCGCTCGGGATAGATCACTGTCGTCTCGACGAATGCGACGACTGCGAGCGCGACAAGAATCGCGGCGGCGGAAGCTAGGACAAATTTTCGGGCAGGGTCAAGCCTCGGCCGTTGCTGTGCAAGCTGCGACATCTCCTGTCCTCAGTCGGCGTGATGTCACGCGAGGGTGACGCCGGGCGTTGACGAGGGCTCGACACGACCGACCGCCCAATGGCGAATGCCGGCGGATTCGAGGTCGCGATGGAGATTCTTGACGCTGGACGGAGGGATCGCGGCGAGGAGTCCGCCCGAGGTCTGCGGGTCGTGGGCGAGCGTCACGAGCTCCGGCGCTACATCTGCACCGAGCGTCAGGGCCGGCAGCACATAGCGCCGGTTGTGGGCGGCGCCGCCGGTTTCGACGCCGCCGCGAGCCAGGTCCAGCGCGCCGTCGAGGGCCGGCAGCTTCGCGGCATCAAACGCGAACGAGGTGCCTGAAGCCCGGGCCATCTCCAGCCCGTGGCCCAGGAGCCCGAAGCCCGTGACGTCCGTCGCAGCGCGGATGCCGTGCTCCACGAGGATCTCGGAGGCGGCCCGGTTCAACGCGCGCATCGAGTCGATCGCGGTGCCCAGGTCCTCGTCGGATGTCCGGCCCTGCCGCCGGCCACTCACGATGAGGCCGGTGCCGAGGGGCTTCGTGAGGATCAGGAGGTCGCTCGGCTGCGCGCCGCCCTTTCGGAGTAGGCGATCCGGCGCTGCGACGCCGATGACCGCCAGACCGTACTTTGGCTCGGGGTCGCGGATCGTGTGGCCGCCGGCGAGCACCCCACCGGCCTCGCGTACCTTGGAGGCCGCGCCGTCGAGGATCGCGCGGAAAACCGGTGTGGGCATCGACTCCGGGATCGCGGCGATCGAAAGCGCAAACAGAACGCGACCGCCCATCGCAAAGACGTCACTCAGCGCATTGGCCGCGGCGATCTCGCCGTAAGTTCGAGGGTCATCGACGAGCGGCGGGAAGAAGTCGAGCGTCCCGATCACCGCGACGCCCGGCGCCACGACGTGGACCGCGGCGTCATCGGGCGGATGGAGGCCGGCGATGAGGCCGGTCGCGCCGTCCGACGGGGCCCCATGGCCATTCGACTCGAGCGACGCGGCGTCGTCCAGCCCGAGGCCGGCGAGCGCCTCCGACAGGACATCGGCGCCGAGCTTCGCCGCGCAGCCGCCGCACTCCGTCAACTCCGTGAGGCGGATCGGCGGGAGCCCGAGGTCGACCATGGCCGGAGCATAGTCGCGGGGCCGCCGCCGGCTCCGGAGCGCGCCGCGTCACACCCGGGCTGCCCCGGCGCACAATCGATCGATGGTTCGAATCAAGGTCACGGACGAGACGCTCGGCGAGGGCGACGCCGCCGTCGAGGCGTACGTGGTGGAGCCGGCCGGAGGCGAGGTTCGCGCTGGGATCCTGTTCCTGCACTGGCTCGGCGAGCATAGGAGCGACCGGACCCAGTTCCTCTCCGAGGCGCGCGACTACGCGCGGCGCGGCGTCCGCTGCGTCCTCCCGGCCGGCCGCCTGCCGTGGGTCCCCGATCCTGCAGACGCCGACACCGACGTGGCGAATCTCGAGCTGGAGCAGCGCCGACTGGACGCCGCGCTCGACCGGCTCCAGGCGGGGTTGCCCAACCGGACGCCGCTCGCGCTGGTGGCGCACGACTTCGGCGCCATGCATGGCCTCGGGCTCGCGGCTCGGCGCCCGGCGTTCAAGGCAACAGTCGTCATTGCTGCCGCGCCACGCTGGGGCGACTGGTTCCTTCGCTTCTGGAAGGTCGAGGGCGACCGGTTCGACTACCTCCGCCGGCTCGCCCCGTTCGACCCGGTGACCAAGGCGGGCGAACTCAAGGGCTCGGTGCTCTGGCAGTTCAGCGACCGCGACTTCTTCATCGCGCCGATGGACGCGCTCGAGCTGGCCCGCGCCGCGCCCGGCGACCCGACGCTCGAGTGGTACCCGGCCGACCACGCGATGCGGAGCTCGAAGGCCCGCGCCGCCCGCGCGACTTTCCTCTCGCGGGAGCTGCCGCTCGGCTGACACGGGCAGCTAGCCTTTGACCGGCAGAACGTCCGGGTCGTAAAGGGCGAGCAGCCGGTCCGACACCGAGCGCCGCGCTCCGACCATCGACAGGAACGCGTCGCGTTCCATGGAGAAGAGCAGGCCTTCGTCGAGCGCCCGCACCGTCGCGCTCCGCGGCTCGCGGCGCAGCAGTCCCAGCTCCCCGAAGACGCTGTCCGGCCCGAGCACGCGGAGGTGCTGGGGCTCGCTCCCCGCGGAAGCTGCGCGAGAGACGTCGAACCGGCCGGTGACGATGACGTAGAACCGGTCCGCCTCGTCGCCCTGGTTGATCACGATCTCGCCAGCCGTCACGAGGACCGGCGCGAGCTTGCGAAGCGCGTCCTCGACGCGGGCTCTCGAAAGGCCCGCGAAGATCGGGAGCCGCGCGATCCGCCGAAGCTCGCGGTCGTACGGGCCCGGCGCGACATCGGCCGCGCGCCCGATCAGCCACACGGCCAGGACCGCCCCGGCGAGCAGGGAGACCGCGGTGAAGGCCATCACGCTCGCGAGCCCGGCGAACACGGCCACGATCGGGACCACCAGCGTGCCCAGTGCCTCGGCGCCGCCCGAGGTGGTCATCAGGACGCCGGTGAACCGACCCCGAAACGCATCGGGCACGACCCGTTGCAGGATGGTCGTCCTGACGACGTCGAGGACGAGGTGGCCGACCGACGCCACGGTGATGGCGATGAAGGCGACAAAGAGGCTGTCGGCCACGCCCAGCAGGACAAGCGCCGCCGTGAAGGCGGCGGATCCGAGGAGGATCGCCGGCCCGAGCCGCGGCCGGAGGACGAGGACGCCGGAAGCGACCGCGCCGATGATGCCGCCCACGCCCGTGGCGGCGCTGAGGAACCCGGTTGCCGCGTCTCCGCCATCGAAGACGTCGATGGCCAGGATGACGATCAGGATGTTGATGCCACCGAACGCGAACCAGGTGAGCATGTCGAGGAGGAGGACGCCACTGACCGCGGACAGGTCGATGTCTCGCGGAATCCACCGCGTGCGCCGGCCGCGCGGCGAGGGGACGGGATCGTCCGCCGCTGGCTGGTCAGCGGGAGCGATCTCAGCCGGATCGACGACGGCGGCCTCGGCGACCGCGGCTACGGCTTTCGGCAGGGTCAGGAGCAGCAGCGCGATGACCCCGAACGAGACGGCGTTGATCACGAACGCGATCTGGATCCCCCCGGTCGCGATGATCAGGCCGGCGATCCCCGGTCCGACCACCCAGGCGAGATTGTCGAGCGTCGCCCAGGCGCTGTTGGCGGGCCCGAACTCGCGCTCGTCCCGAACCAGGCTCGGAAGCAGGGCCCCGAAGGCGGGGTAGAAGAACGGTGCGAAGCACGCGGCGAGAATGGCGACCGCCGCGATCGCCCAGAGCGGGCCGTCGATGCTCACGAGGATCGCGAGGACGACCATGCAGGCGGCGCGGACGAGATCCGAGACGAGGAGGACGTAGCGGCGGTCGAAACGGTCGCCGACGATCCCCGCCGGGATCGAGAGGAAAACGTACGGCAGCAGTCGCGCTGCTCCGACGATGCCAAGGAGGATCGGGTCCTCGGTCTCGCGATAGACGAGGACCACCAGGGCGACGAGGTACAGCCAATCGCCGATCGACGAAACGAACTCGCCGATGAGCAGCCGGGCCAGCGGGCCGTTGCGAAGCAGCTGCCGGTACGTCGTGACGACGCCCATGCGCCCTCCACCCTGCGTCTGGTGAGGCTAGCCGGGTGCGACCGTGCCGATACGGTCGCCGCGCGAAGGCTCGATACGATGACGCGGGAGCGCGTTCGGGCCGGTGCCCGGCCTCGTCTTCAAAACGAGTGGCGCGGCGTTCGGCGTCGTGCGGTGGGTTCGACTCCCATGCGCTCCCGCCAGACAGAGGTGTCGATGTCGACGAGCACCCGACCACGACCACCAAGCGTGGACGCGCTCCTGCGCGAGGCTGAAGGCGCCGAGCACCTCGAGGGCCTCGAAGGCCGCGATCGGGCCGCCCGAACAAGCGTGGCGCGCGACGTCGTGGCCGAAGAGCGCGCGTCCCTGGCGGCCGGGAAGCCGGCACGCACGCTCGACGAGCTTGTCGACGCCTACTTCGGGCGGTGGTTCTGGCTCGATGATTCGGACGCCGCTCTGCATGCGGCTGGCCTCGAGCGCGCCGTGAATGCGACCGGGGTCATCCTCCATACCAACCTCGGCCGCGCCCCATGGTCCTGGCACGCGATTCAGGCCGCCATCAACGCCGCGACCGTGCCATTGCTGCTCGAGATCGACAAGGAGACCGGCCGTCGCGGCAGGCGCGCGCCCGACGTCGAGGATGAGATCCGCGCCGTCACCGGCGCGGAGGCCGCGCTGGTGACGAACAACAACGCGGCCGCCGTGGCGCTCGCGGTCGGATTGGCCGGCCGCGGCGGTGTCGTCGTGTCACGTGGGGAGCTGGTCGAGATCGGCGGCGGCGTGCGGATCCCCGACGTGATCCGACGAGCCGGCGGACGCCTGATCGAGGTGGGAACGACCAACCGCACGCGGATCGAGGATTTCGAGGACGTGCTCGCAGAGGGCCGGGCGAAGGTCGTCCTGCGAGTCCATCCGTCGAACTTCTCGCAGTCGGGGTTCGTCGAGGTTCCTGACTTCGCTGGACTGGCGGAAGCCACCCACCGTCACGACGCGATCCTGATCGACGATCTGGGATCCGGTGCGCTCCTGGACACCAGCCAGTTCGGGTTGGCCCACGAGCCGATGCCGAGCGAGCGACTCGCCGCAGGCGCTGACCTCGTGACATTCTCGGGCGACAAGCTGGTCGGTGGGCCCCAGGTCGGGATCATCGCGGGCCGCGCGGACCTGGTCGCGAAGCTCCGGAAGGACCCGCTGGCGCGCGCGATGCGGCCCGACAAGGTGATCCTTGCCGCGCTCGTCGCGACCCTCCGGCTCTACCGGCGCGGCGAAGCCACCTCCGAGATCCCGATCTGGCGCCAGATCGCAGCCAGGGTCGAGGACCTGGAGCGGCGTGCGCGCCGCCTCGAGGAGCTCATCGCGATTGAAGGCGTGCGCGCGGCGCCGACGACCTCGACCATCGGCGGCGGTTCGCTGCCCGGGCAGACGCAGCCCTCGTGGTCGATGGCCATCGCCGGAACTGCGCCGGACGCCGTGCTGGCGGCCCTCCGCAACGGCTCGCCGCCAGTGATCGGCCGCATCGAGGACGGCTCGGTCCGCCTCGACCTTCGCACGGTCGACCCGGAGGACGACGCGATCCTTCCAGTCGCTGTCCGCGCCGCATTGGCGGACTGATCCGTGCCGACCGTCGTCATCGGCACAGCCGGGCATATCGACCACGGCAAGACGAGCCTGCTGCGCGCGCTCACCGGGATCGATGCCGACCGGCTGCCCGAGGAGCAGGCCCGGGGGATGACGATCGATGTCGGGTACGCCCACATGACGTTCGATGACGGCGTGGAGCTCGACTTCGTGGACGTGCCGGGCCACGACCGGCTGATCGGCAACATGCTGGTCGGGGCAGGGGAGATCGACGCGGCGCTGCTGGTCGTCGCGGCCGACGACGGGCCGCGGCCGCAGACGATCGAGCACCTCCAGCTCCTCGACGCACTCGGCATCGAGGATGGGCTCGTGGTCGTCACGAAGATCGATATGGTCGAGCCGCGGCGAGTCGAGGCGGTCGTACGGGACGTCCGGGCACTGCTGGGAGCGACGACCCTCGCCTCCGTGCCGGTGCTCGGCGTGTCCTCCGTGCGCGGCGACGGCGTGCCCGAGGTGCGGGCCGCGCTTCGGGAGCTGCGCGACGCGGTGGCGAGCCGAATGGCTCGAGGTGGCGCCGTCGGACCGGCGCGGCTGTCGATCGACCGCGCGTTCGGCGTGAAGGGTCGCGGCACCGTGGTGACGGGCACCCTGTGGGGCGGCACGCTGGAGCGCGGCTCGATGGTGCGGCGCGAGCCCGGCGGCGATGAGGTTCGGGTCCGCGAAGTCCAGGTCCACGGCGCGACGCGCGACCGCCACGACGGCGGGCGGACCGCGTTGAATCTTGCCGGCGTGCCCGCGGACGAGCTGCGACGCGGGGATGTCCTGACCGCCGACGCGCGAGTCCACGCAACCGACCGCCTGCTGGTCGCCGTGCGCCCGGTAGCTGAGCTCGGCGGCATTGAAGTTGGAGTCGCGGCGCGGCCTGGGAGCCGGCCACGAGCGGGCCAGCTGCCGCGGGCCGGTGCCACCGTCCGCCTCCACATCGGCACGGACCAGGTCGACGCGACCGTCCGGCGCATCCGGGGAGATGCCGGCGCGATCCTGCTGACCCTCGCTCGCGAGACCGGGACGTTCGTGGGGGCGCGGGGGGTCGTGCGCGAGCCGGCGAGCGGCGACATCGTCGGCGGCGTTCGCGTCCTCGACATGCACCCGCCACGCGGCGCTTCCCACCGGCGCGTGAACGCGGAGCGGGTCGGGACCCTGAGCGAGGCGCTGGGAGGGGGCTGGAGCGCCATCGACGGCGCGCTGATCGATCTCCATGGCGCGCTCGTGCTCGAGGACGCCACCGGGCGTTCGCTGGCGCTGGCGCGCGACGTCCGGAGCGCGCTCGACCAGGCCGCCCTCGACGCCGTCGCGACCCACCACCGCGATGCGCCGATCAGCCCGGGCCTGCCGCTGCCGCGCGCACGCGCCGCGGTCCTGCGACGGCTCCGCGCGCTCGCGACCGTGGAGCAACGACACCTGGACCTCGTCTCGCTGACGGTCGCGCGCGTCGTGAACCACCTCGTGTCCGATGGCCGGCTCCTGCGCCGGGACGACGTCCTTCGCGACCCCGCGATCGGGGGCGACGCGTCCGAGGAGCTCGTCGAGGCGATGTCGCGACTCGAACGGGCGCTGGACGTGCCCGCACCACCGTCGCTCGACGCGGCCACCGTCGCGGCCGGTTGCCCGCCCGAGGGCGTGCAGGCGCTCCAGGCAGCCGGGCGGATCGTCCGCCTCGGCCCGGACCTCGCCTGGTCGGCTTCGGCGTACCACCG
The DNA here is from genome assembly GCA_046707905.1 of Candidatus Limnocylindrales bacterium. Classification (GTDB taxonomy): domain Bacteria; phylum Chloroflexota; class Limnocylindria; order Limnocylindrales; family CSP1-4; genus UBA5189. The sequence goes on along the minus strand of JBKKDM010000081.1, from coordinate 442 downwards.
TCTCGCCGCCGTGGCCCTCGAACACAGCCGCCGCGCGCCGCTGACCCCCGCCGCGCTCCGGGACGCGACCGGGACGAGCCGGAAGTACGTTCTCGCGATCCTCGAGGATCTGGACCGCCGGGAGATCCTCCGGCGCACGCCCGAGGGTCACATCCCGGGGCGTCGCGCGCCCAGCAGCCAACCCGACGCATGACGGTCACTGCGATCGTCCTCGCCGGCGGGCGCTCGACTCGATTCGGTGCCGACAAGCTCGCCGCCGAGCTGGGTCACGGATCGGTCCTGGCGGCCACGATCGCGGCCGTGGCACCGCTCGCCGATGACGTGGTCGTCGCCGGCCCTCGGGTCCCGGACGGCGTCGCCGCCGACGACCTGCCGATTGCCGTCCTGGCGGACCGCGATCCGTTCGCGGGCCCGCTCGCGGCGCTCGCCAACGTGCTGGGCT
>JBKKDM010000080.1:0-14839 GCA_046707905.1 Candidatus Limnocylindrales bacterium | reverse complement strand
CCGGAGGCAGAGCATGGAAACCGTCTCGCAGGCCCTGTTCACCGCGGGCACGATCATCCTGGCCTTCGCGTTCGCGGCGACGATCGGCCACGCCGTCATGCTCGCCAACGGGCGCCGAGCGCTGGGCGCGGTGCTGGCAACGGGCAATCCCGTCCGACCCGCGTGGGCGGGCGTGGCCACCGGGTCCTTCGTCGAATCGCGCTCCGCAATCGCCACCGCCCGCCCGACCGACTTCGCCGCGCAGTCACCGCTTTCGGGGGCCGCGCGCTGGCTGACGCTCGGGGCCTTTGCGGCGCTCGTCGGGTCGATGGTCATCCGCGGCGTCATCGTCGGGCGCGGGCCGTGGGGCAACCTGTTCGAGTTCTCGGTCGCGTTCGCGACGTCGATCCTTTTCGGGTACCTCGTCCTCGGGCGCCGCTACCCGATCGCCTCGATCGCCTTCATCCCGGTCGGCGTCGCGCTCGCGCTGGCCCTCTACGCGTCATCGCTGCCCAACGAGATCGAGCCGCTCGTGCCGGCGCTCCAGAACGCGCCGCTGCTGACGATCCATGTCGGGCTCGCGGTGGTCTCGTACGGGATCTTCGCGACGTCGTTCGCGGCCGGGATCGGCTACCTGATCCAGGGCAAGGGCGACCGCTTCGCCTGGCTGCCGTCGCACCGGGTCCTCGATTCCGTGGCCTACCGGGCGGTCATCATCGGCTTCCCGATCTTCGCCACGATGATCATCCTCGGGTCGTGGTGGGCCTCGATCGCCTGGTCCCGCTACTGGGGCTGGGACCCCAAGGAGACGGCAGCGCTGGTCACCTGGCTCGTCTACGCGATCTACCTCCACGCCCGCAACCAGCGCGCGTGGTCGGGCCGCCCGGCGGCCCTTCTCCTCGTGGTCGGCTTCGCGATGGTCCTCGTGACCTACTCGGGCTCGCTCTGGTTCACGGGCCTACACGCCTACAGCGGGCTGTAAGTCGGAGCGCCCCTAGGTGGGCTCCGTCGGTCGGAGCGGCGCTCGCCAGGCCCCTACTCTTCCAACTCTCATCCCCGGACAGCTAACGGCGACTTCCGCCCGTACGGCTCGCGCTGGCTCTGCTGCCGGCCGCGTGTCCGCACGAGTTTCCAGAGTTGGCGACTCGCGAGGCCTGCGGACGCGCCGGACCGTGGTGATTCGAGCGTTAGCTTGCCCCGGGTGACGGTTGGAGAAATAGATGAGGCCGCGAACCGCGCCCGACGGATCCACCAACCAGCGGCGAACCCGTGCGATCCGGTCCGGTAGCGCGGCCTCGAACGTGGCGGCGAACGACGCGACACGCCGGCGGTTGTAGGCGCCATCGCCGATCACCAACAGCCGCGAGACGGTAACCGGGGCCCAGCCGAGGCCCGCTGCCACCTCGTAGGCATTTCGAACCTTCCGATCGAGCGTTCCGAGAAGCTCGCCCACGTCGACGATCTCCGTCTTGAGCTCGATGACGAGCAGCGATCGACTCGCGGCGTGCCAGGCCAGGAGGTCGATCACCCCGCGCTCGCCAAATCTCGAGAAAGAGACCTCCGGCCGGACGACCCAACCTCCCAAGCCGGAGAGCCACGCAACCACCTGGTCGGCCAGGGCGGCGTGTGTTTCGTTGACGATTCGTTCGAGCGAGGCCGCTCGTGACCGCGGGAGCAGCTCGACCGTTACCTCGAGGGCCGCGGCGATGGCCCGGATCGACCGGAGCGGCACGCCGTCCAGTCGTCCGCGCTCGACTCGCGACACGGTCGACTCCGACGTCCGCGCGATGGCGGCCACGTCAGCCTGACGCCACTTACGACGAATCCGGGCCGCTCGGAGCGCGATCCCAAACCGGAGGTCATCCACCCGCGCCACGATGACGCCCACGCTTACCGCCCGCTTTTCTGCAGGTTCGGGCATCCTTGGCTCGCGCACCGCGCGAACCCAGCAGTCAACTTTTCCGAGGTGTGAAACCCGTGTCCGTGACCCGCCACGAATCGAGCGTGACCGCGATCTCTTGGATCCCCGCCGAGGCCATCGAAGGGCCGTCCAAGATCCCGTTTGAGCTCGGGGTGACCCACTACGACGTGCCGCCGCCCGACCGAATCGGCCCGGGTGACCTCGAGGAGCTGCGCAAGAGCGATCGCTTCCGCGAGGCCAACGACCTGCGAGCCTACGTCGACGTCGAGGACGGCCGGATCGTGGGCCATGGCTACCTGGGCGGCGGCAAGATCGGCGCCACGACCGTCCGCCTCGGCCCGGCGGCAATCCGGTTCGCCGCGGTCCACCTGCCGGACATCCAGAAGGATCCGGAGGTCGGCGAGTCGTCGGTCCGGTTCGTCCAGACGGTCGGCGGCCGGATGGGCATCCCCACGCCGCGGCCGGTCAAGCGCCGGCCGTGGGTCCAGTTCTGGCCGTCGATCGCATGGTCGACGCTGGAGCTGACGATCAACGCGGACGGGACGTCGAGCCGCGGCCTCGCCGGCGCGAGCCCGTTCCCCCGCCATTGGGTCTACGACGAGACCGGCGCCCTCGTGGAGCAGTCCGCCGTGATCGACTTCCGGTCCTGGGCCGACCACTGCTTCGGGGACGGCACGCCATGGGGCTCGTACGACTCCGAGCGACTGACGGCGGCCGCCGAGTCGGGCCTGGAGCGGGAGCTGTCGGCGACGATCCTCCGCGGCGGCATGAAGCCGAAGATCAGGACCCTCGACGAGGGCGAGACGCTCACGACCCAGGGCGAGGCCGCCACCGACGTCTACGTCGTGATGGACGGGCAGTTCGATGTGGAGATCGACGGCAGCGGCGTTGCCGAGATCGGGCCGGGGGCAGTCGTCGGTGAGCGCGCGGCGCTGGAGGGCGGCGTCAGGACCGCGACGCTCCGCGCCTCGACGCGCGCCCGCGTGGCCGCGATCGCGCCCGATCAGCTCGACGCCGAGCGGCTCGCGTCCCTGGCGGCCACGAGGCAGACGCACTCGCCCGCCTAGCCGCACACGGGCAGCCGCTAGCGGTAGTCCTCGAACCGGACGCTGTCGACCACCGGCTGCATCGCGTCGAGGTAGCGCTCGAACGACTTCTCGGGCGCCTCAAGCGCCACGATCACGGCCTCGCCGTCGCAGGTCGCGAGGTGTCGCAGGCGCAGCCGCAGTGGCTTCACGCCCATTCGGGCCGCGGCGACGCGCGCGAGTGACGGGCAGGCGCCCGCCGGGTCAGCTCAGACCGTGCCGAGCCAGGTCCCCGTGCTCGGGTCCTCCCAGCCCTTCGGGCGTCCGTCACGCGCCGCCGGCTGCTGGGCCGCACCCGCGGGTGGCGGGACCCAGGCCGCGTCCGTCGAGCGCTCGATCGGCGCGAAGGCCCGGAACTGGAGGATGTTCCGTTCGAATGGCTGCTTCAGCTCGGGATGGGCGGCTTCGACCGCCGACAGCACTTCCTCGAGCTCGTCGCCAATGAGCTCCAGGCGCTCGACGAGCGCCTGTGCCAGAGCGTGCACGGCAGGCTCTTTCTCACGCAGCAGCCGCTCGGTCTCCTCGTACAGCTGATCGAGGAGCTCGTGGGTCGCCGTCATGATCGGCCCGATCGGGGGCTGGCCGGGCAACTGCGGAATGATCATCTTCGTCGGGCCCATCGCGAACCGCCCGACATACAGCTGGGCGTTCGCGGTAGCGCTCTCGAGGTCGCTGGACGGCCCGGTCGTCAACGTGTCGAGGAAGCGGTTCTCGACCACGTGGCCGGCGAGCGAGACCATGATCTGGGTCTCGATCCAGCGGGCGTACATCGAAGTCCGCTCCTCGAGCGGCCGCTGCTGCACGAAGCCCAGCGCGTGGCCCCGCCGGATGATCGTGGCCTTGGAGATGCGGTAGTCGGGCCGCAGGTATCGCGCCGCGATCGCGTGCCCGGCCTCGTGGTAGGCCGTCTCGCGCCGGTCGCTCAGGTTCCATGAGCGAATCGGCTGCTTGAGCCCGAGGGCTCGCTCGTCGGCCGCGTCGAGCCAGTCCTTGTAGGTCAGGAACTCGCGGCCCTTGTTGTGGGCCTGGATGAGGGCCTCGTTGATGATCGTCTTGATCATCACCGGGGTCCAGCCCATCGAGTCCGTGAGCAGGAGGTCCATCGGGATCTCGGGGTCGTGGCGCTTTTTGCTCAGGTAGTGCTCGATGATGTCGCGCCGGCCGTCGACGTCTGGCGTGTGGACGACCAGGATCCGGTCGAGCCGGCCGGGGCGGACGAGCGCCGGGTCCAGGACCTCGGGCCGGTTCGTCGCGCCGATGACGAAGACCAGCGGCTTGTTCTTGACGGGCCCGCGTTCCAGACCGAAGAAGCGCAGGATCTTGTGGAACCAGCGGTCCTCCACGACGTCGACCAGCGAGTCCATCTGGTTGAGCAGGGTGTTCAGGCCGTTGCCCCCGCCCATGAACATCCCGCCCATCATCATGCCCTGGCCCTGGCCGCCGCCGCGGTTCACGCCGATCGAGTCGATCTCGTCCATGAACACGATGCAGGCGCCCCGCTCGCCGGGGCGCGCGTACTTGCGGGCCAGGCCGCGGGCGTCGCGGAAGAGCTTCATGACCATCAGCTCGGTGATGCCGATGAACATGCCCCGGATCGAGCTCGAGTCGATGTAGATGAACGGCAGCTGGGCCTCGGCGGCGATGATCTGGGCGAGGAACGACTTGCCGGTCCCCGGGGCGCCGGACAGGAGCATGCCCTTGGGCATCTCGCCGCCGCGCTGCTCGAAGGCCTTGACGCCGCGCAGGATCTCGACCGTCGACCGGGCGTGCTCGAGGAGGTCGGGCTGGCCGCGGTAGTCGTTGAACGTCTGCCCGATCTGCGGGTCGTCCGGCTTGACCGTGTACTTCCGCGGCCGCGACAGGAACCACATGATCCCGAAGAACTGGATGATCCCGAACGCGAAACCGAGCGCCAGCTGGATCGCCAGGAACGGCGCGGAACCGAGGAAGCCGACCGCGCCCGCCACGAGCGCGATGGTGCCGTTGGCCGCGACGAGCAGCGCCAGCACGCCGAGGACGATCGCCAGCCGCAGCAGGTTCTTGTCCCAGATGAAGCCCAGGTGCGACCCGAAGGCCCGAATGCGGTTCATCGCAGCCTCACGATCTGCCCGTCCTGCGTCTGGACGACGAGGAACAGCGCGAATGGGCTGGTGTCCGTCCGGCGGGCAGTCAGGACGAGCATCGTCGCCGTCCGCGGGCCATCCAGGAGGGTTCCGACGATCTCCACGCTGTCGACGGTCGAGAGTGAATACTTCTGGAGCTCGGACGCATAGGTATCGAAGATCTCCTTGGCCATCGAGGTGCGGACACGGTCCGTGTCGTTCGATTCGATGGCGGCGGCAAACTCCTGGACGACGGCCGGCGCCGGAACGCCGGCAACGGCCGGATTGGCCGGCGGCGCCGCGACGGGCTGACTGTTCCGAAACGCCTCGCTGCCGGCCCAGGCGCCCACGACCAGGAGCGCGAGCGTGAACGCGAAGCCGCCGAGGCGGCGGGTGACCGCGAGGAGACGTAACCGAGCCTGGCCAGCCTGTGCTGCGGCTTTTGCGTCCGGCGCGACGGTTGGCGCCGCATCGGCGCTGCCAACGGCCTCACCAGCGGCGGCGGCGTCGCCGGCGAGGGCTTCAGTCGCGGCGGAAGGGTCGTACGTCATGGCGCTTCGATCGTCCCAGGCGGATCGACGAGGCCCACCTGGCCTCCGACCGTGACGACCCGCCAGGCGAGCGTCGTCTCCGTTCCGTCGGCCGTGACCGCGTGCGCGGCATACGCGTGGAGCGTCTGGCCGGCCAACCCCAGGTAGGAGCCAAGGTGAACCGCCGGGTCGAGGCGAGCGAAGTCGGCGCGGAAGCGAGAGGCCCGCGCCTTGACGTCCGCGCCGACGTTCATCTGCGTGAGCGAGGCCTGGTCGTCCGCGGTGAACGCATCGATGAATCGCCGGGCCACGGGCGACTCGGGAACCGAACCCACCGCGTCGGCGGGTTTGGCGGTCAGGTCGGCGGCGACCTGCAGCACCAGGAATCCGGCGAATCCGCCGATCGCGAGCGTGGCCAGACTCCGGGTGAGGAAGCGCGTGATTCGCCGACGTCGCCGCATGCCCGCTCCGGCTTCGAGTGCCCTGTCGCTACGACCGAGGCGCTGATCGTGCGCATCGGCGGCCCGCTGTCAAGAAACGTATTCGCTGTCGACCCGGGATTGGATGCCTGACGCCACCTGGGCCGTCATGGTTCCGAGACCCGGCTACGTCGTGCGTGTGACCTTCGAGATGTAGCGCGGCGCGTCCGGATCCAGGCCGCGGGCACGAGAGGCGTGGTACGCGAAGAGCTGGGCCGGTACGATCGAGACGATCGGGCGGAGCCACTCGGGCACGTCGGCGGGAATCGGGATGGACCAGCGGCCGAGCGCGAGCGCCGCCTCGTCATCCGACGCGACGACCGTCTCGACGCCCCGGTCGCGGAGGTCGCGCAGCAGCTCCAGCTGCCCCTCGGCCGCCGCGCCGTAGGGCGCGAGCACGAGCACCGGGATGCCGGACTGGACGAGTGCGATCGGGCCGTGGCGGAAGTCCGCTGAGGAGTACGGATCCGCGAAGACCCGCGCCAGCTCCTTGAGCTTCAGGGCCCACTCCCGCGCCGAGGCGTACTCGAATCCGCGCCCGACGATGACGCAGCGATCGAAGCCGCCGCCCTCGGCGGCGAGGGCGGCCGCGATGCGTTTGACTGTTGGCTCGAGGGCGAGGGCCGCCTCGACTGCCGCGGGCAGCGCGGCCAGGGCCTCGGCAGCGGCGGGGTCGGGGTCGAGGGCGAGCGAGAGCCGGGCGATGGCGAGGAGCGAGGTCGTGTACGTCTTGGTCGCGGCGATGGCGAGCTCCGGGCCCGCGGCGAGGTCAAGCACGTGCCCGGCCTCCCGCGCGAGCGCGCTCTCGGGGTTGTTCGTGATCGCGAGCGTTGGCGCACCCTGGCGTCGCGCCGCGGCGACGAACCCGACGATGTCGGGCGAGGCGCCCGACTGGCTGATCCCGACGACCAGCGATCGAGCGACGCGCGGCTCGGTGCCGTAGAGCGACACGATCGATGGGGTCGCGAGGCCGACCGAGAGCCCGTTTCGAACGCCGAGCACGTACTGCGCGTAGATCGCGGCGTGGTCGGACGTACCCCGCGCGGCGACGACGACCGAGTCCACCGGGTTGTCCCGGAGGACCGCCGCGAGCGCGTCGAGGCCCGGGGAGGGCCCGGCGAGCTGGCGTCGGAGCGCGTCGGGCTGCTCGAAGATCTCGTTGTGGAGGCTCATGGCGCGAGCCGGACTGGAAGGCGACCCGGGAAAGCCACGTCGCGCGCTCCGGCCGATCCGAACAGCGCCGCCGCGAGCGCCGCCATCGATTCGGGGAGGATGGAGAACGTGGCCACGTTCGTGGCCGCGCGCGGGTAGGCCGCGAGATCCCATGGCGTCCGCAACGCGACGGTGACGAGCGGCCGGCCCGTCGACGCAAGGGCCTCGACGAGCTCCGCCTGCGGCGAGCCCGCCACGGCCGCGATCGTGCCGACGACGACCACGTCCCAGCCCGCCGCCTGCTCGCGGAGGGCCGCGATCTCGGAGGCGGTGGGCGGGTGCGAGGTGACGACCTCGTCGACGGCGGCGTGGTGCGCGCGCAGGGCGTCCGCGAGGCCGGGGCGCACGTAGGACGAGGTGTCGGCGGGCGTCAGGTCGCGCGGCTCGGGCATCACGGCGCCGATTCTCGCTCCCGTGGCGACCCGCAGCGGAAGCAGCCCCGCGTCGTCGCGCACCAGGGTCAGCGATCTTCGTCCGAGCTCCATCGCCAGCGCCCGGTGCTCGGTGGAGTTGACGACGTCCATCGGCGGGTCCTCGAACCCGCCCAGCCACCGCCGCAGCGCCTGGACCCGCACCCCCGACGCTCGCGCCGTGTCCGCGTCCAGCAGGCCCGTCGACGCGGCTCGCCGGATCGCCGTCTCGATGCGCCGCTGGGCGCGGCGATCGGGCGTGGCGAGCAGCAGGTCCACGCCCGCGTCCAGCGCCGTGACGACCGCGACCCCCTGCGCCGCGCCCTGCGGGATCGCATGCATGTCGAGCGCGTCGGTGATCGAGACCCCGTCGAAGCCGAGCTCGTCCCGCAGGAGCTCGTGCATCAGCTGCCGCGAGAGCGTCGCCGGGAGCGACGCGCTGCCGGTCAGCCCGGGCACCGCGAAGTGGCCGGACATCACGGTCCGCAGCCCGGCGCCGATCGCCGCGCGGAATGGCACCAGCTCGCGCGCCTCGAGGTCGTCCCGGGAGCTGTCGACCACGCCGAGCTGGTGATGGGTGTCGACCGTGACGCCGCCCATGCCCGGGAAGTGCTTGCCGGTCGCGGCGACCCCGGCCGACTGCACGCCCCGCATCCAGGCCGTGCCGAGCCTCGCCACCTCGGCCGGATCGTCGCCGAACGACCGGATCCCGAGCGCCGGGCTGGCGGGGTTCGACGCGACATCGAGGTCGGGTCCGTAGTTGACGTTGACGCCGACTGCCCGCAGCTCCAGCCCGATCGCCCGACCGACCCGCTCGGCGAGGTCCGCGTCCCCAGTTGCGCCGATCGCCATGGGGCCGGCGAAGGGCGTGAAGCCGTCGCCAAGTGAGATGAGCTGGCCGCCCTCCTGGTCGAGGGCGATGAGCAGCGGCAGAGCCTCTCCGGCGTTGGCCCGCGATCGGGCCCGCGCGGCCGCCTGGAGACTCGTCGTGAGCCGGCGGACCTGGGCCGGCGAGCGGAGGTTCGGGGCCCGAAACAGCGTGCACCCGGCGACCGGCGCGGCGGCGAGCCGCTCGGCCAGCCAGCGCGGCACCGTGGTTCCGCGGAACGCGAGCATCAGCCGCTCCAGCGGATCGGGCCCATCGAACGGTACCTCGAACGACCCGGCCGTCATCGCGGCTCGGACGTCAGTGGCGGCCACGCGCCGGCTCCGGCATGCGCGCCAGCGACTCGCGCGCGATGGCGACGGCACCCCAGGCCCCGGCGTCGGCACCGGGAGGTAGGAGCTGCACGAGGTCGGGCCGCAGGATCTCCGCCGCGAGGGGCGAGGCCGCGCGGACGCGATCGAGCTCCCGCCGGATCGGCGCCATGAACGGCTCACCGGCGTGGGAGACACCGCCACCGAGAACGATCCGCTCGACGTCGTACGCGAGCGCCAGCATGTGGACGCCCCAGGCGATGGCTCGACCGGCCGTCTCGATCACGTCCCTCGCGACCTCGTCGCCGGCGCTCGCCGCGGCGAAGACGGCCTCGGCACCGGGCAGCGGCCGCGCGAGCGCGGCGCCAGTGTCGCCGTTTCGGCGCGCCGCCCGGCCGGCCAGGGTCTGGCGGAGGATCGCGGGGCCCGCGGCGATCGTCTCGAAGCAACCCCGATTGCCACAGGCGCAGCGCGCGCCGGTGGGGTCGATGACCACGTGCCCGATCTCTCCGGCGAGGCCCAGCGCACCCCGATGGAGCTTCTCGTCGAGCACGACCCCGGCCGAGATCCCGGTGCCGATCGCCAGGAACGCGAGCGACGTCGCCGATCCGAACAGGCGACGCTGGTGGAGGCCCAGCGCCGCCGCTCGGACGTCGTTTTCGATGGTGGTGGGAATGCCGAGTCGCGCTTCGAGGCGGCTCGCGAGGGGCAGGTCGTGCCAATCGAGGTTGACGGCGAGCGTGACGTGACCGGACTCGCGGTCGACCCGGCCGGGAACGCCGATCCCGAGCGCCGCGACGTCGTCGGGGGTCGCGGATGTCTCCGCGAGGGCCGCCGCCACAAGGCTCGCGATGGCGTCCGCGGCGCGCTCGGGCGCGCCGACGGCCGTCGGCGCGACCGAGCGGGCTCGGACGGCGCCACCGGGCTCGCCCGCGTCCGCCTCGCAGACCAGGATCGCGGTCTTCGTGCCCCCGATGTCGACCCCGACGACCAGCTCGCGCGACATCAGCGAAGCGCCGCGAGCCCGAGCTCGGCCGTGAGGAGCAGGGCCGACGCCCCCATGACCGCAGGGTCGCCGATCGGCTCCGCCAGCTCGATCGACACGGCGTTCGTCAGCATCGGCAACGCCCGCCGCCGGGCCTCGTCGCGGACGGCTTCCAGCCACGGCTGGCCGAGGACCGCCACGCTCCCGTGGAGCACCACCCGCTCGATGTCGAGGACGCCGATGAGCCCGGCGACTGCCTGGCCGAGGAACGTGCCAGCCGCGAGGACGATTCGGCGCGCGGATTCGTCGCCCGCCGCAGCGGCCGCCGCGACGTCCTCGAGGTGCAGCTCCCCCGCCTCGCGGAGGCGTACGCCCAACGCTGACGCTGGGTCGGCCCTCCCGGCGTCGGTCGCGCGGCGGAGGATCGCGCGGGAGCTCGCCACGGTCTCGAGGCAGCCGAAGCGGCCGCAGCGACACTCGTCGCCGTCGTCCTCGACCGTCGTGTGGCCGATCTCGCCGGCACCGAAGCCGTCGCCGTGGAAGAGCTCGCCGCCGATCACGAGGCCGGCACCGATCCCGAGCCCCACGGTGATCGCCACGAGGTTGGCCGGGCGAGGGCTCGACCCGCCGCCGCTGAAGAGGTGGATCGCCAGCGCCGCGGCGCGCGAATCGTTGGCCACCTGGACCGGAACGCCGTAGCGCGCAGTCAGGAGGTCACCGAGCGGTAGGTCCTGCCAGTCGAGGTTCACGGCCCAGCGGATGCTGCCCGTCCCGGCGTCGACGATGCCCGGGGTTCCGATCCCGATTCCGAGCAGCGGCACGCCCCCGACCTTGTCATGGAGGGCATCCACGAGCTCGTAGACGACCGCGAGCGCCTGCTCGCCGTCGAGCCCGTCGAGACCGCCGACCTCCCGCTCGACCGTCTCGATGACGCGGCCCCGGAGGTCCAGCAGCGCGCCGCGGAACACGGTCTCGCCCAGATCGAGGCCGATGACGGTGCGGGCGCCGTCGACGAGCTCGAGGAGGATCGGGGCCTTGCCGCCGGTCGAGGGGCCGCGACCCGCCTCGCGGGCCATGCCGTCGCCGATCAGCTCGCCGACAACCTCGCCGACCGTCGTCCTGGTCAGCCCGCTCATGCGCGCCACCTCAGCCCGACTGATCGGGCCGTGGTCGTAGAGGGCCTTCAACACGAGCGCAGCGTTATGGGCGCGCGTCTGCTGGTGGGTCGCTTTGGACGGGAACGTCACAGCCGTCGGCCCGCTCCTCCCGGATCTTCGTGCGATGCGTGGGTTGGCGCCGAGGGGTGTGGTCGTGGGGACTTCGTCCAGAGTCTGGACGATCATCGTTGACTTTGTCAAGAGTCTGGACGAAGACGGAGGGAGCCCGGTAGAATCGGTCAATGCAGCAGCCCGACCCGAACCTCGACCCGACCGCGCTGGCGGCCCGATTCCCAGCCGGATTCGCCTGGGGCTTCGGGGCCTCCGCCTACCAGATCGAGGGGGCGGCCAGCGAGGATGGCCGCGGCCGCTCCGTCTGGGACACCTTCGCCCGCGTGCCGGGAGCCATCGCCGACGGCGAGACGGGCGACGTTGCCTGCGACCACTACCACCGGTACGCCGAGGACGCCGCCCTCATGGGCGCCCTGGGCGCGAACTCCTACCGCTTCAGCGTGAGCTGGTCCCGGGTCCTGCCCGAGGGCACGGCGCCGGCCAACGCGCGCGGCCTCGACTTCTACGACCGCCTCGTCGATGCCCTCCTGGCCAACCGTGTCACGCCGGTCCTCAACCTCTTCCACTGGGACCTGCCGCAGGCGCTCCAGGACGAGGGCGGCTTCGCGGACCCGCGGGTCATCGGCTGGTTCGCGGACTACGCCGAGCTCGTGGCCACCCGGCTGGGCGATCGCGTGTCCGACTGGATGACGCTGAACGAGCCGGCCGTGTACGCGTACCTCGGGCACGCTGACGGGATCCACGCCCCCGGCCTGCGCGACTGGCCAACGGCCCTGCGCGTCATGGACAACCAGCTCCGGGCCCATGCCGCGGCGACCGAGGTCATCCGCTCGAAGGTCAAGTCAGCCCGGATCGGGGTCGCCTTCGACGTCAACCAGGTCGTCCCGGCGACGGACTCGGACCTGGATCGACGGGCCGCCGCCCAGTGGAGCGCCGCGCGCGATGCCTGGTTCCTGGATCCGCTGTTCGGGCGGGGCTACCCCCAGCTCGGCCGGGAAGCCCATGCGGCTGCCGGCCACCTGGACGGGGTCGAGCTGGCCGAGCCGCCGGCGGTCGACCTCGACTACCTGGGCCTGAACTACTACCGGCGCGATGCCGTCAGCGCCCACTCGGATCGAGCCTTCGACTTCGACGTCGGCGCCCGGCCGGGGACGGAGCAGACGCAGATGGGCTGGGAGGTCGCCCCCGACGGGCTGCGCGACGTCCTGCTGGCACTCCACCAGGAATACGCGCCGCGAGACATCGTGATCTCTGAGAACGGGGCCGCGTACCCCGACACAGTCGACGCCGATGGTCGCGTTCGCGACGAGCCACGGATCCGGTACCTCGCCCGCCATCTTGCCGCGGCCGCCGAGGCGATCGAGGCTGGCGTGCCGCTAACCGGCTACTACGTCTGGTCGCTGCTCGACAACTACGAGTGGAGCCTCGGCTACACCCGACGGTTCGGGGTCGTGCACGTCGACTACGAGACCCAGAAGCGCACGCCCAAGGACAGTGCCAAGTGGTTCGGGAGGCTGATCGCCGCCTCGCGCTGACCGGAGGCCGACCTACTTGACGGAGCCGGCCAGGATCCCGCGCACGAAGAACCGCTGGAGTGCCAGGAAGACGAGTAGCGGCACGACCATCGTCACGAACGCGCCAGCCGTCAGGAGATGCCACGAGCCGCCGTAGGGGCCGAGCATCAGGAACAGCTGGGTCGGCATGACCGCCACGTCCTGGCCGGGGCCGAGGAACACCAGGGCGACGAGGAGATCGTTCCAGACCCACAGGAACTGGAAGATCGCGAAAGCTCCCAGCGCCGGCACGGACAGTGGCAGCACGATCCGGATGAAGGTCTGGAAGGCGGACGCGCCATCGATCGCCGACGACTCGAAGAGGTCCCGCGGCAGCTGCGACATGAAGTTGTAGAGCAGGAAGATCGCGAGCGGCAGGCCGAAGGCGGTATGCGCGAGCCAGATCCCGACGAACGATCCGTACAGCGACGCGCCGCTGTAGATCTTGAGGATCGGGATGAGGGTCATCTGGATCGGCACGACGAGCAGCGCCACGACGATGATGAACAGGACGCCGCGGCCGCGGAACGGGATCCACGCGAACGCATACGCGGCGAAGGCCGCGATCGTGATCGGGATCACCGTCGACGGAATGGTGACGATCAGGCTGTTGAGGAAGGCGGCACCCATGCCGACGTTGCCCATGACCTGCTCGTAGTTCGCGAACGTCCACTGGCCCGGGGCGAACATGTTGATCAGGCCTTCCCACCAGCCGCTCTTGGTGATGAGCTGGGGATTCCGGACGGACGTGACGAGCAGGCCCGCCGTCGGGATGGTCCACAGGAAGCAGATGACGAGGACCGAGATCCGCAGCGGCAGGCTCTCGAGCATCGGAGCGCGCCAGAAGGCATTGCGCCGCGCCTTGGACGCTCGTGCGATTGGCTGCTCGGGAAGCGCGACTGGAGCAGCCATCACATCGCCTGCTGGCGGCGGAAGTTGCGGAGGTTCAGGACCATCACCGGCAGGACCGCGATGAACAGGACGGTCGCGAGGGCCGCGGCGCGCCCGTCATTGAAGAACTGGAACATCTCCTGGTACATGCGCACGGCCACCACGCTGTCGTGGTTTCGGCCGCCAGCGATCGAGAAGACGATGTCAAAGATCTTCAGCGTCGCGATGCCGATGGTGGTGGCAACCGTCACGATCGATCCGCGGATGAGGGGCACGATCACTTGGAAGAACGTCTGGCGCTCACTCGCGCCGTCGAGACGCGCGGCCTCGAGCACTTCGACGGAGACGCCCTTGATCGCCGCCGAGAGGACGACCATCGCAAAGCCGGTCTGGAGCCAGATCATGATGATGATCTGGGCCGGGATGTTGACCGGGAATGTCGTCGTCCATGCGACCGGGTCGTTCCCGAGGGCGGTCCAGATCGAGTTCACCAGGCCGAACTGCGGCTGGCTGGACGGCCGCCAGGCGTAGACGAAGTTCCAGATGACGGTCGCCCCGACGAGTGAGATCGCGAGCGGGGTGAAGATGAAGACCTTGGCCAACGACTCGCGCTTGATGCGATCGAAGAGCGCGGCAACCAGCAGGCCCAGGCCCACGCTCCCGGCGGTCGCGGCGACCAGCCAGATCACGTTGTTCCGAATGATCTCGAGGAACGGGCCGGTGGCGAGGCTCGCCCAGTTGGCGAGGGTGAAGGCACCGTCGTCGTCCTGGAAGCTGCCGATGACCGTCGCGACGGCCGGATAGACGAGGTAGACGCCGAGCAGGAGCAGCGCCGGCGCGACGAAGACCCAGGGCAGGATCCGATCCCGGATCTTTGGTGGGAAGCGTTCGACCAGCGTGCTGGCGCCGGTGAAGATCAGCCAGATCCCGCCGACGCCGACGAAGAGGGCCACCACGCCGAGCACGAGCTTGGCGAGGAACTGGTCGCCCTGGTCGTTGCGCAGGAGGGTCGCGCCCGCCGGGTTGCCGATCTGGTCGTAGAACCAGGCGAGGATGTTCACGCCGCCCTGCGGATTCAGGAGGACCGTGACGCCGAGCGCCGTGAGGATCAGGCCGATCAGGACGCCGATCGGCAGCAATCGCGACAGGGTCGACCGTTCCTCCCGAACGAACGCCACGCGGCTCCTCCTCGCGGGAAATAGTAGCGGGGCGCCCCCCCGGGAGGTGTGGGCGCCCCGCACGTTTGGCGGTGGTAGGTGGGCGCTT
>JBKKDM010000079.1:0-2505 GCA_046707905.1 Candidatus Limnocylindrales bacterium | reverse complement strand
GTTCTACGCGAACTTCGATTCCGGCACCGCCATTGTCGTCAACCAGGCTGGTTTCATCGTTCGCATCCCACCGTTCATTCAGTTCACGGACTGAGACACAAGGCGGTCTGATGCCGCAGACGACCGTAGGTAGACCCGCGAGCACGCTCAACGGCGGCGAGTTGGTCTCGAACGCCTGGACGAACCCGAACAACTCCCAGGTAGACGACGCCACCAACGCGACCGCCGCCTCGACCCTTGCCCTCACCCCGACCCAGACTCTCAACGCGACGCTGTTTCGCCTGTTGGCGGGAGAGGGTACGCCGTTCTCCGGAGTCGCCATCCCCGCCGCGGCATCAATTGTTGGAGTCCGCTTCCACTACGACGTGATAACTGGCGGGGGCGCTCCGCACGTCTTAACCCTCTCCTCGGCGCCGGGGGCCTCGACAGACCCGTTTGCCGGTACCTCGCAGGTGGTTCGCACGATCGGCTACGGCACCCTCTCGGCGGGTTCCAGCGTGGCAGGCGGAAACACATTGGGGGCGAATGATCTCTCGACCGACGCTGGGGCGCTAGCTGCCCGCGCAACGCTGGCGGACGGCACGCTTACTGCAACCGCCAAGGGCGGCGTGGGTTCGGCCGTGAGCAACGCGACTTACGAGGTCGACTATTTCGGAGTCACCGTTGAGTGGGTGATCCGGGCTGACAGGACGGGCGGCGCGAAGGCTGGGGCGACGGCGGGAGGAGCGCCGCATCCGCTTGTGACCAGGGTGGGCGGAGCTAAGACCACAAACTCAACGGCGGGCGGGTCACCGAAACCGTTTGTGACCGAAGCTGGTGGCGCGAAGACAGGGGCGAAGGCCGGAGGCTTCCCGCATCCGTTTGTGACCCGGACAGGTGGAGCAAAGGCATCTAGCACCGCTGGGGATGCTGGCTCCACGCAGTTCGCAACAGCACCGGGTGGCGCCAAGGCCACGACTTCTTCGGCTGATGCAGGCTCGACGCAGTTCGTGACTCCTGCGGGTGGCGGGAAAGCGGTAGCGAAGTCAGGCGGAGCGCCGAAGGTCCAGGTATCGCGGGGTGCCAGCGGCGGTAAGGCCACGGCAACCGCCGGCGGTAGCCCTCATCCCTTCGTCACGCAGCCCGGCGGCGCCAAAGCTGCCGCATCCGGCGGCGATGCTGCATCAACGATCTTCATCACCCCGACCGGCGGCGGCAAGGCCACCGCCAAGGCAGGTGCAGGGGTTGTCACAGTCGTCAGCTTCGATCTCCGGGATTGCCCGCGACGGTGGCACAGGAACGGCAATCACCACCGGGGTACGGGTGGACGTTTACCGAACCTCCGATCACCAGCACATGGGGCGCGACACCTCAGATGCGGTTGGTGAGTACGCGGTCGCGATCCCTTTCACCGGGAATGAGGGCGCAGTCTTCTGGGCGCGCTTCTTCCAGGCCGGAGCTCCAGTTCGCTTCGCCACGACGGATGAGGACTTGGAGCTGATCGAGGCGATTGTGCAGACGGCCTGATGCCTGGCTCCTACGACGGCTTCTTGCGAGCCGACCCCCAGCCCTCGGGAACAGAGTACGACGGCTGGTTGCGCACTGGCGTTGCCGACGGCACCGGCCCGATCTACCTCGACGTGACCGGTGGTGCCAAGGCCACGACAACTGCCGGCGGCAGCGTGGCGGCCACGCTCACGACGAGCGGAGGGGCGTCGAGCGAAGCGTCGGGCGGAGGCGTGCCTGGCGTGATTACCACCACAGCAGGCGGCGCGATCTGCGTTACCTCGGCGGGCGGTGCCGGGACGTTCTCCTTCACCGCGCTCGCTCTGCCCATTCTTCTCACCACCTCACGGCAAGGACGGATCGCCATGGACAACCCCGGCTCACTCGCAGACGACAGGGCAGGTTCAGCCGAGCCACTCTCTGCTCCACGGAGCGATGAGGGCTCGCTCGCCGGTGGGCGCATCGGCAAGGTGCGCTGATGGGCTTCGTCAGAACCCTTGAAGACTTCACGCCGCCCTCTCGGGTTGACAATGTGCCATTCAACGAAGCGTTGATCCAGGAGTCGGCGCAGCAGACGACGGGCTTCTCGACGATCGACACCAAGAACCTCGCTGCGGGCCCGGGGGTCTCGCCCATCGGGCTCGACGCCGATCCCGCACGTCCGCAGGCCCGAGATCTGACGACCGACGATGCGCTGCTGGACCCGACAGCCTGGTACCGGAGCGTCTGGAAGGACGCTAACGGGGGCACTTACACGACCGACGCCGTCTACTTCCCCTTCCTCGCTGGCGCCTATACGACGGTTGGTGCCGTTCGCACGGACCTCGGGGTCGACTCCGCTGTGCTCTCGGATTCAGCCGCCAACGCGCTGATCCAGAATGCCTGCGACATGATCGACGACATGCTTGGTGCCCGACCGGTCGATGAGACCACCGGGCGCAAGGTGGTCGAGGCCGACGTCGACGCCTGGCGCTGGCTCAAGCTCGAGCGCGCGACTGTGAAGCTCTGCGCGGTTTTGTA
>JBKKDM010000078.1:0-23101 GCA_046707905.1 Candidatus Limnocylindrales bacterium | reverse complement strand
ACCTGAAGATCGCGAAAGCCCTCCGCGGCCGACGTGCCGACCTCCGCGTGGAGTGGCTGGCGCCCGAACCCGCGCGCTCGATGCTCCGCGGCCATGGCGAGACCATCCACCCCGCCAGCGCCGCGCTACCGACGGCGGCTGAGCACCTGGAGCGCGCAGCCGGCGACTACGAGTTGGACGCCTTCGCCGCCTGGCGCAACAGCGATGAGGTTCACTTTCTCGACTTCACGATTTTCAACGACCTCGTCACTGATGAGCCGTTTGACCTCGTGGTGGCGGACAATGCGTGGGGTCTTGACCACCACCTTCACGAGAACCCCGAGCTGAAGCGCTTCGCCTACGCCTGGCTGACCGATGTGATCGGCTGGCTGCCGGGAGCCGATGCGGACGATCGCCGCCGATACTTGATGGCCGATGCCAACGCGGAGATGGTCGAGCAGGTCGAGCGCTACCCGCGCATTCGAGATCGGGCACTCTTTTTGGGCGAACTGGAGGATCTGCCGGACCGGTCCTTTGGCGACGAGCTGCCCGGCATCCGCGAGTGGGCACGCGATCGGTTTACCTGGACGGGACCGATCTCCGGATTCGACCCGGGCGAGATCCAGGATCGAGCGGCCCTGCGCCAGCGTCTGGGCTACGAGCCCGATGAGCGCGTCTGCGTGGTGACGGCAGGTGGGACGGCGGTCGGGCGCGGGCTGATCGAACGCTGCCTGGAGGCCGCGCGGGACCTCGAGGCACGGGTTCCTGGCCTCCGACTGGTGGTCGCTGCTGGTCCGCGCATCGACCTCTCGACGCTGTCGGCGCCCGCCTCCACGGAGCTGCACGACTACCTCGCCGACCTGCACCTCCACCTGGCTGCCGCCGACGTGGCCGTGGTCGGCGGTGGCGGCACGACCGCGCTGGAGCTCGTGGCTTCCGGCCGGCCATTCGTGTGGTTCCCGTTACGTCGGCACTCCGTCCAACGGGAGCATGTCGCCCATCGCATCCAACGCCACGGCGGCCCTCCCCCAATGGAATACGGAGAGACCTCACCGGCCGCGCTCGCGTCGGTCATCGCCAGCCAGCTGAGGACCGCCCCGCACTACCGTGCGATCTGGGAGGACAACGTCAACGCCGCCGCCGACCGACTTGCCGAACTCCTTTGAGGCCGCCAACAGTTGGCTGTCCGGGAGGCCGGCGAGTTGCGAGGGCGGCTGAGCCCGGGCGCTCACATCCGGAAGTTCGGACGTGGGATCGGGAGTGACCGAGCGGCGCAATGGGGCGAGGCGCCAGGCACACGGAATCGCGATCCCGATGCCGATTAGGTAACCGACGATCGCGACCACGAACAATCGCTGCGCCGGTCGCCGTAGAAGGAGTCCGCAGCTCGTGTAGCCCGGGCCTCGGCCTGGAGCTTCGGGTCGCCTCCGGGTCCTGCGATATCGTTCCGCGGCGGCGCGACGGAACTCGCGTCGCATCTCGCGGGCGGCTAGCTCAGCTGGTTAGAGCACTTGCGTGACATGCCTCCTGCCCCTCAGCGGTGTAGCCCGGGACGAGCCGAGCACGAAGGCCGCGAGCGACCACCCCGAGTTATCGTGGTATTCGGGACCGCGATCGAGACCTAGCCTGGGGTGGAACAGCCTCCCCACACGTTAATCATGCGAAATCGGTGCGCCGACGCACCGTTCATTGCAACGCGATCGATTGGCGGTGCACAGGGTCGATCCAGCGGCGTATGCTGCCAAGCCAGGCCGGAGGAGTCCCGGCGAGGGAGGTTGAGCGACTCTTTTTCGCGTCTCGAACGCGGTTGCAGGGTCATCTGCGCACAACCCGGGTGTCGGGAACAACTGCCTGACCGGATCCCCGTAGGGTTTGGGCGTGGATCAACAGGCCCCAGTCGATTAGGAGGTGAGTCCCTAGCTACTCATTGGCTGATCTGAAGCTGGGGTGGGTCACTGAGACGACCCGCCTTCCCGGGCATGCCTCTCGATTGGCTCAGACGTCACTACGAGCGCTGTAGCGGAACATCAGCAGGACGGGGGCGAATCTCTGGGAAGGAGAACGTTATGCGCGTTTTGCGTTCGGCGAAGAATTGGATTGCCGCGACCATCGGCGTTGCGGTGATCGGCACGCTCGCCGCGGCGGTGGCCCTCGGAAACCCCGGGTCCAATGTCGCCATCACGACGTTCGTCACGGCGAACTTCGACCATACGGTCCAGTTGAACAGCGACAGGGTCAAATTCCAGACGAAGGGTCCGACCGACGTCCGCATCCAGAAGCTCGTCTTCGCACCGGGCGGCCGCAGCGGCTGGCATCACCACCCAGGCGTCGTCATCGTGACTGTCGAGTCGGGTGCGTTGACCCTCTGGGACTCAGACTGCGGCTCGCAGACGTACGGTCCGGGTCTTCCTAACGGTGCCGTGTTCGCCGAGGGCGGCGACTCCCCGCAAGAGGTCACGACCGCCGGTGGGGCGACCGTCTACGCGGCGTTCATTGCTCCGAGCCAAGACCCGCCTGTCACCCGAATCGAGGACGCCGCAATTTCCTGCCCGTAATGGCAGGAGGTGCGGATTCCGAGAGTCCGCGTCCGTAGAAGGGCCGTTATCCAAGACTGCTCCGGTGCCCGTCCTGAGCCGGGCACCGGAGCGACATCTCATTCCGGTGGGTAATCGCCGAATGAGGGTCTCTGGAAGATCGTGGACGAGACCGACCCCGTACTTAGCTCAGGGGGACTTTCCGTTTCTTCCTGATGTCGGCCGGCGAGATACGGAATAGGGCGTCCCCGAGGGTTCGCTTCCTGATGCCAGCCCCAGAATGCACGGGCGCATCGATCAGCCAGCGACGTTGGATACAGAACAGCGCGTGCTTTTTGAGCGCGGTTGGTGCACCACGGCGTCCCACGAGCGCTCCTTCACCTCGAGCTTCTGTTGCGGCTGGTGCCGCGCCTCGATGACCTTGCCCTAACCTTAGGCAATCGGCATCGACATCGCCGGTTAGCTTGGTGACACGCGGAAGCTCCGGAGGACGGGACCCGGAAGAACGCGTATTCGAGCGATGTAGGCAGGGGCCATAACGCAAGATCCCACGGCAATGTGGTGTACTTGAGTTCAGAACCCTCGGGCGGCTAGCTCAGCTGGTTAGAGCACTTGCTTGACATGAGTAGACCGCCCAACGCCGCACTTAAATCGTTGGGTGCGGCTGCCGATCCACCGTCCAGTAGGTGGTTATCGGCTGTCCGAATTCGGCTCTAGTCGCCGGGCATCGAACGGCCCCCGTCGCCCGCCGCTGGACTGGCCGGCAAGCGACTGCCGGGATCGACCGCGACGGCCCGGAGCGGGGGCCGTGGTGAGGCTAGCGGGGGCGGCTTACGCGGCGATCACCTGCGGGCCGCTGAGGCGGTCGAGCTCGATGCGGATCGCAAGGTCACGGAGGTCGCATTCGATCTTGATCATGAGCTCCTGGAACGTCTGCTCGATCTCGTCCTCGTGGCGAGACGTCGCGCTCTCTCCGGCCATCCGATAGGTGAGGTCGTGGAGGTTGTCGTAGATGCCCTGGATGCTGTCGCTGTTGCCGTAGGACGGGGTTACCTCGTCAACAAACTCCTCCAGCTTGGTCGACGCCATGTGCCACCGCTCCGCGATGATCGCGGACGCCACTTCGAACCGCTGTTCCTTGGTGTTCCTGGCCATCGTGGGCCTCCAATCAAATGCCCCGACCGAGCTGGTACTAGCAGCACGGGCGGGGCAGGATGATCGTAGTCGGTTCGCCGTCTAGTACCCGGCTCGCCGGACGCTAGACCTCCGGGATTCGAACGTCAATAGCCCGAGCTAACGTGATCGCGTCGACGAGCTCCTGGCCCCCGAGCCGCCCACGCTGCCCCAGGAGGATCGCAAACCGTCCGATGACGATGAGGTGCTTGGTGACGATCTCCTTGGCGACCGTGAGCGCGTCAGCCTCGGCGCCTTCGGGCAGGAGCGTGACCAGGACGCGGATCATTTCGTGGTCACGGCTCTTGAACACGACGATGTTCTGGCCACCCCACGCCTGGAACGCGAGATCCCCGGCCATGAGGGCCACCATGTGCGTGAATGCCGGTAGCCCCGGATCCCCCTCGTTCTGCCATTTGACGTAGCCGCCGTTCACTTTCATGTAGAGGCCCGGGCCCAGCTGCTTCGGCGGTTCGGCGACTACCTCGAGCGGGATGGGGAAGTCGAGCTCGAGCCCCGCGATGACGTGGCCGGCCTCGTGGATGGCCGTGCCGTGCATGACCTCAGCCAGGGAACGGGCTGGTGACACCTGAGGCCCTTCCGATGTACTTGCCGACGATGGTTCCCTTTGCCGTGAGCGTGCCGTCACCGATGATCCCCCATGTGTAGACAGTGTCCGCGCCCCAGATCCCGGTCACGTTCTTGCCGCCCGACTCGAGGCGCCACCTCTGGGCGGAGATGGGCGACGTAAAGGTGTAGGTCCACGTTCCCGGCGTGTTGCCGTCGAACGAGGTCACGCTGCCCGCGATGTTCGTCCAGGCCGAGCCGTTCCAGTACTGGAGCCGGGAGCCGTAGGCACCGACGCCCATCGTCGCGCCGATAACGTCCTTCAACCAGGACTTGTTGGTCGGGACCTCCTTGATGATGAATGCCTCGACCGCTTGCGACGCCCCCAGGTCAGCCTCCCAGCCCCGGATGGGGTACGGCGCGCCGCCGACGCCGCCGGCGCCAAGGGCCGAGTACGTCGCCGTGTTGCCGTCGTTGGCATTCGTTGGGTTCGACGCAGCCGCTCCCGTGCCGTTGGTGTAGCTCGTGACCGTGCCGTCTGTGGCGTTGAGGTCACCGGAGCTCCCCGCCACGGACGTGCTCGAGGACGCCAGGAGGTCCCAGCCGGAGGGTTCGGCCGCCACGTCATGGACCGTGGCGAAGACGTAGCGAGGCGCGCTGCTCATTCCGGCCAGCGTGGCGGCGGCCGCCGTGCCCTCGAACGCCTGCGTTTCGAAGGGATCGGAGGCGTCGACGATCGTGCCGAGCAAGAGGACGACAGCAACGGCCGGCGAGTCGGTCGTCCAGGACGGCGCACAGGTGTCAGAGCCCGTCGAGATGCGGTAGTAGTACCACCAGCCCGACGTGGCGCCGAGCCGTGTCCAGCCTGCCAGCGTCACGGCCGTGGTCACCGAAGGGTCGCGCCAGAGCGAGAGGAACAACACGCGCCCGACCTGGGCGGCGAGGGCCGTAGGCATCGTGATGGAGAGGGACGTGACGGAACCGACCGACTCGGTTGTCGCGGAGTCCTCGAGGATGGTTTCAGGCTCGACGGTGCCCGCTGCCGTGACGACGGCGAAGGTTCCCGCGGTCCGCGCCGCGACTGCCAGCGCGGACCCGGCCACGGTCGATGTCTCAAGGTAGTCGCCGAGCGCCACGGTGCCGGTCGTGACGACCTCGGCGGCGTAGCCGTTGAACAGGATCGGGCCGATCTCGCCGTTGAGGATCGGTGCCTGGGCTACACCGACGATGTAGGTGCTTGCCGCCGAGGTGGTCGTGTCCACGGCGTTGTCGACGGTGTCGTCCACGATGACGACTGAACCCACCGAGAGGTTGCCGCCCGAGTTGTTGAGCATCTGGACGGGTGACCCCACGAAGCCCCCGTTGTCTCCGTCGCCGCCGCCCGGACCGCCGCCAGTCCCGTCACCAGAACCATCGCCCGCGCCGATGATGAGCTGACCAGTGCCGTCGTCGTTGTCGATGAACTCGGCGCCATAGACCGTGATATCGCGGATCTGGCCCACGGACTCGGTACTGGCGTCACGCCAGACCATGCCCTTTGATCCGGCGAGGTTCGTTGAGCGCCGGCCTCTAGCGGTGTCGGCGGTCCGTGCGCCGGGTGGATCGACGTTGGTGATCTTCATGGGAGTAAGTGGCCCCGCCGATCGGGAGCGGGGCCGGTGCGCTTGTCGCCGCCTGGGAAAGGGCCAGGTGACGGAGCCGATCGCCCGCGGAGCCCGTCTAGATGGTGTCGCCGCCATCCAATTGCAGGAACGGGTCCAGGGAGCGCGAGGAAGTTCACGAGAGGATGTCGGTCACGAGCTGCGCAGCCCCGGCGTAGATCGCGGGCCGTGCATCGAAGGCGAGCTCCTCTTCTCCGCGATAACCGACCAAGTTTTTGTCCCAGCGGTCGCCGGCCTAGTCGGACACGTCGACTCGGTACGCGTCTCCGGTGTAGACCTTGAACGCGGACCACTCGGCGACGACAAGATCGTCCGAGGCGAAGCCCGGATCGACGACGACGGGGATGCCCCAGGGCGAGATGAGCGTTCCGGGACGGAAGCCTGGAAGCGACTGAGGGCCCGAGACGCCGGACAGGAAGAATCCCGCCGTGTCGGAGCCGTTCGTCATGAGCTCGGCGTACCCATCGGCCGAGATGACCGCGGCCTCCGGCGTGCGGCCTCTCGAGACGAGCGCGCCGGCCGCCTTGGCGATGGCCGAGGCAACCGATCCGGCCACTGTGGCAGCCGCGGCGGTGTGCGTCGTCCGGTAGGTCGACGGGCCATTCGTGAGCGCCGGGACGAACCCGAAGGGCTGCGCGGTCCCGGTGCCCTCGCGGATGTAGTACGCCTCGCCGAGGGCGAAGGCATGGCCGAGCTCGGACATGACGTCCTGCTCCGCCGCCCCGGAGCTGATCCGGACGAACTGCTTGGCGATGTCGTAGATGCGGGCGAGGGTGTAGGCCGTCGCCGTGTAGCCGTTGTAGGTGAGGTTGACGTTCTCCTTGGTGTCGCCCCACGCGGCGATGACGGCCCGGGCCGGTGCCGCGGTGCGAAGCGGGATGTCGATCGTCAGCGAGTTGACGCCGGTCCGCCAGGTCATGAGGTTGCGGTACGGGTTCTGGATTCGGGTCGGCTTGATCAGCTCGTCGACCACGCCGTTTGGCGCGATCCAGCCGCCAGTGGTGTCAGTCGTGCCGAGGGTTGCCTTGGCACCGACCTGATCCTCGCCGACGTAGCGCGACAGGCCCTCGAGGCTTGCCTTGCCGATCGCCTGCTCCTGGGCGTCGTTGGAGCGGGCCTGCGTGATCCCGAGAAGGAATTCCCCGCCGTTGGTGCTGGACTGGTGGGAAGGGCCGCCGCCAGAGAACAGGTGCGCCCTGGACGGCTCGCGCCACTGGCCGCTCGCGTCCTGGGCGTAGCCGAAGTCCGTGAGAGCCTTGACGGCATCCGCGGCCTTGCGAACGTCGGCGACTGCCTCGCCGAGCTCCGCGTCGATGTTGTCGCGTGGCATGAAAAGAACCTCTGAGTCAGGGGAGGGAGAGCAGCCCGCCGTAGCGGTCGCTCGTGATCCCGTCGCCCTTCGTCGCCCCGCTTCGCCCTTCTCCAAGAGGTCGGCTGGAGGTTCGCCAGAGGTTCGGTTGCCTGTCGATATTCAATTGTCGGCGGCGGAGATCCGCCTCGGGCGGATTATGCATCCTGGAGGTCGCCGGTTGCAAGGTTCTCATCGACCTCGATGCCGGCCTTGCGGAGCCGGTCCAGGGTGATGAGTCCTTCCCGGTAGAGCTCGACCATCATCTGGCGGCCCAGAGCCTTCCGTTGCTGCGCGTCGAGCCGGTGGAGGTTGCGGAGCGCGAGGTCGTGCTTGTCGTCGAAGGTCAGGATGTCGCTCACGGCTTGCCGTCCTCGACCAGGTTCACCGATTCCTCGATCAGCGACGTGATGAGCCCGCGCTCGTCGCGGAGGACGTGCTTGATGCGACCGGGGCGGGGTTGGCGTTTGGCCTCGGCCGCCGCTTCCTGGGCCATCGTGTGGCCGAACCTGACGATGACGTCGAGCACCTGCGGGTGGTTGATGCGGTTGGCGATCTCCTCGCGGGACAGCGGCTGGTGGTCTTTCGGCTTCATGGCTTGTCGCCTCCAATGCGGTCGAGCCAGTCACGCGCCCACAGCCGGATGGCCGCAACCGGGTCGACGGCCTCTCTTGCTCGGGCCGCGGACTCCACTCGCCACGAGTCGACGGGCGGTGCCGGAGGCGGCGAGGATTCCTCCAGCCCGTCTAGAACGGCCTCAGACACCTCGACAGGCTCAGGTGGCGCCTCATCGGGCAGCACGAGCCGGATGCCGCGCCTCTGGCGTTCTTTCGCCCGGTCCTCCCGGGCGGCCTGTGCCTGGGCTGCCTCGATCGCGTCCCAGTCGCTCCACCTACCCATCGGACATCTTCAATGCGTCGAGGTCGGCCATAGCTCGGCGATGCGGCGTTTCGCTCGCGAGCTGCGCTAGCCCTCCGTTCGCGGCCCACTCGCGGAGCTCCTCGTCGGTCGAGCCCTCGAGCGCCTCGAAGAACTTGCGCACCTGCTCTGCCTGCTCGTCGGGCATCCCGCCGTTGACTGTCCCGGTCCGGGAGGTCACGTCGCCAGTCGTCAGCGCCCGCTGCTCGGAGATCCACTTACCGAGGGAGGCAACGTCCCGGGGTGGTGTCTTCGGGTCACTGAGGGCAGCCTGGGCGCGCTCAATGGCAAGCTGCTCGAGGTCCGCGTACTGATCGGCGAGGCGGGCGGAGAGGCGAGCCCTGGCGATGCGGAACTCCGGAGTGTCCTGCCAGCGGTTGCGGATGCGCGACACCGTGCGGCGGACCATGCCGTAGTGGTCAGCCGCTTCCTTGTCGGTCGTCCTTGCGGCGTAGATGGCCACCTCGAGCTCGCGTTCCGCGGTGTAGGTGGTCATTGCGGGACGTCCTCGGTCAGAGCCGTATACCTGTCACGCATCGCCTCTCGGGCCAGTTCTCGGACCACTCCCCAAGCACGATCGACCCGGTGGAGGGAGGCCTGGAGCTCCGGAGTTATCCGCTGTTCGGCCCGATTCGCGCGCGCGAGGTCCGGCCGGGACACCGCGGCCGGCCGGGACACCGCGGCCCTTCCTTGAGTGGACGACTGGTAAACCGGTGTGGCATCCCTTAAAGGGATTTGCCACTTTCCGGTCAGCGTCGACTTTCTGGTCATTTACCAGTCCCGAGGGTGTAGAAGCGGGTCCGACGTGGGCCGTCGTACCAGTCGATGTCGGGGAGGTTCTCGACGCTGACTCGCGCCGTTGGCCGGGTCACTCCGAACCGCGCCGCGATCGTCGCGACCGTGGCCTGGCCTTCCGCCTCGATGTACGCGCGGAGCTCTGCCGGCTCGACCTTGCGCGACACGGTGGGGCCGTCGACCTGGCGGAAGGTGAGCGTCTCGCGGTCGAGCTCGAGGTACTCCGACAACGGCTCCGCATCCCGGAACTCGCCGAACAACTGCGCGGTGGTCCCGGAGCCCTCGAGGGCGAGGTTCGCGTCTGTCCCTGACCGAATGGACGTCGCTCCGCGGAAGCGGTCCCAGATCGGGCCTGTTCGTTCGCTCGAGGGCTTGGACAAGTGGTGGATCGCCAGGACGGCGCACTTGAAGTCGTAGGCGATGCCGGCGAGGGCGTCCATGACCGGCGTCATCTGCGTCGGACGGTTCTCGTCGGCACCGTGCAGCCGGTTGAGCGGATCGAGGATGACGAGCGCCGGCTTGTAGCCCTCCACGAACTCGCGCAGCTGGACGACCGAGCCTGGGGCGTCGAGGCGGACGCGCTGCCGGTGTGCGACCTGGAGTCGAGCCGTCTCAATGCCCATAGCGGCGGATTGGTGCTTGAGCCGCCACGAGATCCCGGCGATCGAGCCTTCCTCGACGATGATGAGAACGGGTCCGGATCCAGAGCTCCGGCCGAGGAAGTTTGGCTGCGAGCCCTCTGCTGCGACCACGAGTGCAACCTGCGAGGCCCACAACGTCTTTCCCACCTTCGGCGGACCTGCCAGGACCGTCAGGCCCACCTCCGGGATCGTTCCTTCGATGAGCATGGGCGGCGGCTCGACCGACATGGTGACGAGGTCCGCCATCGTGTGCGTCTTGAGTCCCGGTCGATGTGCCGGCCGTCCTCCGATGGCCGGCTCGCGCTTCCAGGGCGGATCGTCGGCTGCATCGAGCGGTTCGTACACCGGCTCCGACCTGGCCATAGGCACCTTATCCATGATCGAGTCGAACTCCGAGACGGTCACGCTGCCCGCTCCATTGGCCGCGGACGCCAGACTGCGCGATGGCAGTACGCCAGTCGCGTCCCATCCCGGAGAACCTCGATCGTCTGGTAGCTGCCGAAGGCTGCTCGGCATTCCGGTCTCCAGCAGGGTTCGCGTCTCCCGCACGGCCCGTCGTGGACCAGCGGAGGTGCGCTAGGCTGCGGACGTTGGTTCGCCGGTGTCACGGCGAGCCTCCAGGACCGTCTCGGACGTCTCACTGACCGAGGCGGTCCATCTATTTCGGGATCGTGCGCGGCGAGCCTTCGCGCTCGCGTAGGTCAACCGGGCGTAGAACAGGCGGCGAGCTGCATCGCTCCGACGAGCGACCTCGAGCGGCGTGAGTGTCTCGCCGTTGGCCTCAGCCTCGGCGATCACCTGCCGGGCGAACCGCGCCTCGGCCGCCTGGCGAGCCGGCTCTACGTTGACGTGGCCTCGCGCAGCCGTCGTCAGACCGCCCAGGGCGGCACGAGCTCGGCGCTCTTGCGGAGTCATCATCGGGTGCGGCGTTCCATTGCCGCACTAGCGTCTGGGTTGAGGCTCTCCGGTGTCCTCGGATAAGCTCGGAAAACCTAGGGTCGTGGGATCCGCGAGTGGACCTTGCGGTAATCCGTGATCCCGGAAGGGCGGAGCCGTTCTCGAACGGAGTCCTCGCTGTCAAAACCCATCTCGATCGCCGCCTCGAGCTGGGAGGGCCGACGTATGCCGCGCCCCTCGAGGCGCAGGTAGGCCGCCACGAACTCGGGGTCGAGCGGTTGCGCCAAAGGCCGCGGGAAGCGCTGCTCGGCGAGGGCCACCAGGTCGCCGACCGTCCAATCCTTGTCGCGCACGTTCAAGTCCCGCGCGAGGATCGCGAGCGCTGCCCGGAGCTGCATCTTCGACGGGTGGCCGAACCCGTCACGAGCCAGATCGGGGCGCGCCTCCGCAAGTGCGTCGAGAACCTCGTCGAAGGTCACAGCTTGTCGCCGAGCGCGATGGATCGCGCGGAGTCGAGCGCTCGGGCGTTCGCCGTGGAGCTCGCGTAGCGGCGGAGCATGGCGTCGGAACGCCACCCGCCGAGCTGCATCATGTCCTCGCGACTCATGCCCGCGGACGCGGCGTGGTGCCGCCACGAGTGGCGCAGGACGTGCGGATGCAATCCGGCAATGCCGGCCCGCATCCCGATGTCCCGGATGGTCTGGGCGATGCCCGAGTCAGTGAGACGGCCCTTCCGCCCGAGCCAGAGCCATGGCAGGGACGCCTGGGGATGCACCTTGCGGGCGCGGACATATCGCTCGAGGGCTTCGACCGTGGCGTCCGACAGGAAGGTGAAACGCTCGCGCCGGCCCTTGCCGAAGAGTCGAACGTTGCCGGTCGCGAGGTCGATGTCCCGCTCGGCCGGATCCGGGGACCACCGGAGGTTGGCAACCTCGGCCCGGCGCGCCCCCGTGTCGAAGAAGATCCGCAGGAGCGCCTGGTCGCGACGGTCCTCGAACGTATTGCCCTGAGT
Source organism: Candidatus Limnocylindrales bacterium (assembly GCA_046707905.1). GTDB lineage: Bacteria > Chloroflexota > Limnocylindria > Limnocylindrales > CSP1-4 > UBA5189. The sequence goes on along the minus strand of JBKKDM010000078.1, from coordinate 11,576 downwards.
GGCGGCGATGAGGGCTTTCAGCTGCTCGATCGTCAGGACGGTGGGCAGATACTCGTCGAGCTTCGGCGGCTTCATCTTCGCCATCGGGGAGCGAAACGCCTCGGCGTCGTCGAGCGACTCGAACCAACCGAAGAACCTCTGGGCACCCCTGAACCGCTGATGTGCGGTGGATGCCTTGTAGCGCCCGAGCAGGTCGTTCTGCCAGTCGACGATGTGATCGCGGGTGATCGCCCGCACATCTGTCGGGAGGTCATGCTCGGCGAGGTACTGCCCCAGCGACACGACGGCGCCCACGTAGGCGTACATCGTGTTCGGGGAGACGTTCTCCTGGCGGAGTCGACGGGTGAACGAGCCGAGCTCGTCGGCGAGATCGCCTTCGGTGACGAGCGTCGGGAGCTTTGGTAGAGTGGCCGGCATCGGAGAGAGCCCTCCTTGTAGAGCCGAAACTGAAGACGTAAAGCGCTGACAGTATAGGCTCTAGAGCGCCGCACTTGTCAACAAATGCGGTTATCGGCTCTCTCCGAACGTAAATCCGGGCGGCTAGCTCAGCTGGTTAGAGCACTTGCTTGACATGCAAGAGGTCACTGGTTCGAGTCCAGTGTCGCCCACCACATTCCCGCACCCGCCGTTGCTCGGGAGCACCCTGGCCGCCCACAGGGACTAGGCAGGCGGACCTCACCGGAGTACAACTATTCCCACCGCGGGAGCGTCGCCCATGTACCCCGCGGATGAGTCGGATCGAGGCGCCAGGTGAGACGCATCCTGTTGCTTGTTGCGGCCGTCGCCGCTCTCCTTGGCCAGACGGTCAGCGCAGCTAGTGCGGCGTCATCGAACGGCAACGGCACCACCACTATTCGCTACGTAAGCGCCGAATACTTCGACTTCACGCTTGGCGCCACGGTGATCTGCAAGGGCATCCACCAGTACGGTCCGCGCTGGCCCGGTGATGCCACCTCCGGCGGTCGCGACGTTTACCGCTGCCGTAGCCTGAGTGGGCCCTTCACCAACGTGTCCCATGCGGACGGCTTCCGCTACGAGGCCGGCCAGTGGCTTTCGGACTACTTCTTCGACTATCAGGGAGGCATCTCGGTCGTCACCACCCGCCCGACCGTGCTCCGAATCGCCGGGGACAACCTCTCGTACCACGCAGTCTCCGTCTACGCGGAGCCGTAAGAAGCCCCGCACGTCAGATCGTGGAGGAAGCTGCCTCGACCGCAATCGGGCCGTCGGTGCGGATCGCTCGGACCGACGGCACGAGCACGACGCCGACACACACGAGCACGTTGAGGATGCCGGCGATGACCAGCGTCTCGGGAATGCCGATCGTCTCGGCGACCGGACCGATGAGCGCGTAGCCGATCGGGTTGAGGGCGACCGAGCCGAACCAGTCGTAGGAGCTGATCCTCGACAGCGCGTGGTCGGGGATGTTGCGCTGGAAGGCGGTCACGTAGAGGTTCTCGCCGATCGCAAAGCCCGCGCCAACCACGAAGCCGATCGCCGCGATCGCGACGAATGGCAGCGGAACGGCGAGCCCGATCAAGAGGAGGCCCGACGGCACGACGACGAGCTCGCCGATCACGAGCGGGCGGGACACCTTGATCCGGAGCGCGAGCAGACCACCGAGGACAGCGCCGACCGCCTCGATCGCGATGATCGTGCCCCACCCGGCCGCCCCGCCGAAGTGTTCCAGCGCGACCGTTGGCCCAAGGACGAGCAGGGCGGGGAAGTAGGTCAACTGGAAGAGTCCGAAGGTCGCGATGATCGCCACGACCCAGGGCCGCGAGATGAATTCCCGCCAGCCGTCCCGGAGATCACCGACGATCGAATTCGTGGCGGCCCGGACCGTCCCGGCGATCCGCATCGACGCGACGAGCATCGCCGACACGAAGAACGTCACGGCATCGACCGCGATCGCGATCGCCGGGCTGCCGAACGTGACGAGCAGCGCGCCGACCGCCGGCGAGACGATCGAGAAGGTGCTCCGCGACAGCTGGAGCAGGGCGTTGGCCTGCTGGAGCTGCGCGTCGCTGACCGTGTCCTTGACAAGCCCGAGCCCGACTGGTCGCGAGAACGCGTTGGCAACACCGAACGCGCCCTGGATGAGCGCGATGTTCGAGACGTGGGCCTCGCCGGTGAAGAGCAGGGCCGCGGTCGCGACCTGGGCGACGCCCTTCACGAGGTCGGTGCTGACGAGGATCGTTTGTCGCGGCAGCCGATCGGCGAAGACGCCGCCGAGCAGCAGGAACACGATCATCGGAATCTCGCGGGACAGCAGGACGATGCCGAGGTCTGTCGGCGACCCGAACTCGAGCACGGCGAAGGCGAGGGCGACGATGGCCATGCCGCCGCCGAGCTGGGACACGACATTCGAGCCCAGGTAGCGGACGAAGTTGCGCTCGCGGAGCACCTCGAGCGAAGGAGGCAGTCGCACGGCGGCGAGTCTAGGGACCGCGACGCCCGGGCGGTCCGGCTACACCTGCCGGCAGTACGCCTCGGGTCGGGTCTCGCCGGCCCGGACCAGGAATGTCTCGTCGGTGCCGGCCAGGATCGCCGGCCAGTCGATCGTCGCCGCCAGCAGCTCGCCGATCGCGGCGAGCTCGTCGATGGCGACGCCGATCGCATCGAGCGCGATATCCCGCGGGAGGGCGACGTCGATCCGGTAGAAGCGCGCGGCGCCGTAGTGTCGCTGGACCAGCTCCGTCTGCTGCTCGCCGGGCGAGCGGAACATCTCGCCGAGGACCCACTCGACCCACGACCAGAGCCAGGTGGGTCGCCGCCGCCCCAGGAAGCGCCCGGTCCCGAGCGAGACGATCACGGTCTCCTCCGGCGCATAGCCCGGCGTGTACTCGAAGGCCTCGACGCAGGCCTAGTAGGTCGGATTGCCCGCCACGCCCACGCCACCATCCACGAGCGGCCCAATTCCCGCGATCTCGTGCGGCTCGAAGTAGGTCGGCGCCGCAGCCGAGGCGGTGACGCAATCGACCAGCGCGAGGCTCCCGGTCCTCCCCGGCGGCTGGCCGGGACGATCCTTCACGAAGTACCACTGGTGTCCGTCGTCGACGCCCTTCGCGGTGAACATCACGTCGCGCGGGACATCGTTGATACGCCAGCCGGCCCGGTCGCCGAGCTCGTCGACGATGATCCGTCGCAGCGTGGCGACGTCGTAGAGGTGTCCCGTGACGATCCGACGTACCAGGCTGACGACGGGGATCCGCCGGAAGAGCTCGGGCCCTCGCGTCCGGTAGAGCGACTGCAGGCGCTCCCCAGAGAACCCGGCTCCCGCCGCCGCGGCAAGGATGGCGCCCGTGGAGGTGCCCGCCAGGAAATCGAAGTGCTGCGCGACCGGCGTCCCGGTGGATCGCTCCAGCGACGCGAGGACGGCTGCGGGAATGAGGCCGCGAATCCCGCCGCCGTCGATCGCGAGAATGCGTCGGGTGATCGTCATGCCCGGAATTCTGGCTTCGATTCGCGTCAGGTTGACCGTCACGCGCCCCGCCGGGGATGCACCGGCGCGGCGATCCGTGGCGTCATCACATCCAGCCCGCGGCGCGGTATAGTCCCGCCCAACGCATCGATCGGGACACGCGATCGGATTCGAGGTTACGAGCGAGCCGGGGCTGGTGGAAGCCCGGCGATCGAGATCCGTCACCGCACCACCCGTGAGCGGCTGGTGAACCGGCCCGGGTCCGCCCGTTAGCGCGGCACAAGCGCACGGACGTGCCGGCGGCTTCGCTGGAACGACGTGAAGGCGGGTGGAACCGCGGGAGATCGACCAGTCGACCTCTCGTCCTGTCGAATGGACGAGGGGTCGTTTTCGATTCCTCGGGGCGGAAGGTGGTGATCGCGATGGCGGACGAGCAGGAACGCAAGGGCAACGACGAGGCTAGAGAGGCACCGGCAGGCAAGGAGCGCGCAGCGAATGAGCCGGCTGCGAAGGCGCCCGGAGGCGGCGATGCCGCGCCGGATTCGGCCCCGGAGGCCGATGACGCAGAGCTGCTGGTAGCGCCGGAGCGGGGCTCCGTCGACGAGCTGCTCGATGCCGGCGCCCACGACGAGCTGGACGCCATGCGCCACTCGACGGCCCACGTCATGGCCGAAGCAGTCCTGGACCTCTTTCCCGGCTCGAAGCTCGGCATCGGTCCGGCCGTCGCCGACGGCTTCTACTACGACTTCGAGATCCCCAAGCGCCTGACGCCCGCCGACCTCGAGTCGATCGAGGAGCGGATGCGAGCGAGCGTCGGCGCGAACCACCCGTTCGTCCGCAAGGAGGTCGGCTTCGACGACGGCCGGGCCGTCGTGGAGGGCCAGGGACAGGCCTACAAGGTCGAGATCCTCGACGACCTGGCCTCGAAGGCCAAGGCTGCCGGCGAGCCCGCGCCGCCGATCAGCTTCTACGAGCACGGCCCGTTCAGCGACCTGTGCCGGGGCCCGCACGTCGAGGCGACGGGCAAGCTCGGGCCGTTCAAGCTGCTGTCCGTCGCGGCCGCGTACTGGCGCGGCGACGAGCAGCGCCCGATGCTCCAGCGGATCTACGGCACGGTCTGGCGGGACCAGGATGAGCTCGACCAGTTCCTGTGGCGCCGCGCCGAGGCCAAGAAGCGCGACCACCGCCGGCTCGGCGTCCAGATGGATCTCTTCTCGTTCCACGACGTCTCGCCCGGGTCCGCCTTCTGGCACCCCAAGGGCCAGCTGATCTGGCGGACGCTCGAGGGCGTGATGCGCGAGCTCCAAGGGCGCCGCGGGTACCAGGAGGTGTCCACGCCGATCGTCGTGAGCGAGCGGCTGTGGCGCCAGTCGGGCCACTGGGACCTCTACAAGGAGAACATGTTCCTCGTCGAGTCCGAGAACCAGACCTTCTCGCTCAAGCCGATGAACTGCCCCGAGTCGACGTTCGTCTACCGCTCGAAGCGGCGGTCCTACCGCGACCTCCCCATCCGCTATGCGGAGTTCGGACGGCTCCACCGGAACGAGCGCTCGGGCTCGCTGTCCGGGCTGACGCGCGTTCGCCAGTTCATCCAGGACGACGCCCACATCTTCGTCCGGCCGGACCAGCTGATGGACGAGATCCAGGCGCTGCTCGGCGAGGTCCACGAGGCCTACGGCTGGTTCGGATTGAAGCCCCGCTTCACGTTCGCGACGAAGCCCGACAAGGCCATCGGCGACCCGGCCCTCTGGGAGCGAGCCGAACGGCTGACGATGGAGGCCTTCGCCGCGTCCGACATCTCGTACGTCCTCAAGCCCAAGGACGGCACGTTCTACGCGCCGAAGATCGACATCTACATCGACGACGCCCTCGGGCGCGAGTGGCAGATGGCGACGATCCAGATCGACCTGACGATGCTTCCCGAGCGGTTCGACCTGTCGTACGACGACGAGAACGGCGAGCAGGTCCGCCCGATCGCGATCCACCGCGCGATCTACGGCTCGCTCGAGCGATTCATCGGGATCCTCATCGAGCACTTCGCCGGGGCCTTCCCGCTCTGGATCGCGCCGATCCAGGCCGTCGTCATCCCGATCGCGGACCGGCATGTCGAGCCCGCGGAGGGTCTCGCCGATGTGCTGCGCTCGCGCGGCCTCCGGGTCGAGGTCGACAACTCCGCCGGCCGGATGCAGAACAAGATCCGGCTAGCGCAGGAGCAAAAGGTTCCTTACATGCTGGTGCTGGGGGACCGCGAGATCGAGGGGCGGACGGCTGCTCCCAGGACGCGAGCCGGGGAGCAGCTCCAGGCCGAGGGCTGGGAGGCGCTGGCCGACCGCCTCGCGAAGGAGGCGGCCGCCCGGGGCGCGTAGCGACCAAGTCCATTCAGTCCGGCGGGGCGAGCTCCGTACAGAGGAACCCAAAGAAATCGCCCAGCTCGTGGCCGTTGCTGGAAACCAACTCGCCGGTGGCCAGGTTGATCACCGTCCGACCGGCCACACCGCTGCCGGTAACAGAGCGTCCGATGATCGCGAGGTATGGAACCCCATCGTTGCCGATCCAGATTCGATCGGGTCCCGAATCGGGCTGGACGACAACGGTCTTGCCGTTGGCGGAAAAGGACTCGAACAGCCGGTAGTTGGAAATCTGGACCATGCGGGGATGGCCGTTGAACACATGCGTGATGATGTGCCCCGTTGCCTCGAAATCGATCGCGAAGCCGCAGGTTCCGAGGAGAAGTCTTTCGGTCTCCGCCTCGTACGCCGCGCTGCTTACATCGATCACGAACCGGTCCGGCTTCGCAGCCAGGGCCGGGCCCGCGGCGAAGGTCGCCAGCAGGAGCCCCAGAAGGGCGGCACAAGAGAATCGGCGCACCATGATCGTGTTCCTCCACGGCCCCCGATGCGCGACCTGACGGGGAGAGCCTAACCGGTGGGGAAGGGGCCCTGTGCTACTATCCCGCGGCGACCGGAGAGGTGGCGGCTTTGCCGTTGCCCGCCCGGTGGTGATCAGAGCGTCGTTCGAGAGGGGAGCAACCATCAGCCGAGACCTGCGCGTCAACGAGATGATCCGGATCCCACAGGTCCGAGTGATCGACGATGAGGGCAACCAGCTGGGCGTCATGCCCACGCCGCAAGCCTTGGAAATGGCGCAGGAGAAAGGCTTCGACCTCGTCGAGGTCGCACCGATGGCCGCTCCACCCGTCGCTCGTTTTCTCGACTTCGGGCAGTACAAATACGAGCTGACGAAGCGGGAAAAGGAAGCGAAGCGTCGACAGCGCATCGGCTTCAAGGAAGTCCGGCTCTCGCCGAAGATCGGCTCGGGCGACTTCGCGACGAAGATGCACCGGGCGATCGAGTTCCTCGAAGACGGCGATCGGATCAAGGTGACGGTCCGTTTCCGCGGCCGCGAGCTGAGCCATCCAGAGCTCGGACGCATGCTGCTGGAGCGGTTCGCCAAGCAGGTGGAAGAGCACGCGGTCATCGAACGGATGCCGGTGCTCGAGGGCAAGTCGATGTTCATCGTCCTGGCCTCGACGCACAAGCCGAAGGTGGCGGAGACGCCCCAGCGGCCCGGCCGACCGGACGAGGCAGGCGCAGCAGAGACGGGAACGGCGGCGACGCCGGCAGCCGCAACGGCACCAGCCGCCGCGGCACCGGACGCAGCAGCGGCACCGGCCGCGACGGCTCCCGAACCCGCGCCGGTCGCAGCCGCACCGGCGCCGGTCGCAGCCGCCACGGCACCCGCCGAGGAGGCGAGCCCACCGGCGGAGGCGAAGCCCGCACCGGCTCCGAAGCCCGCACCGAAGACGAAGGCGACACCAGCGGCCAGCCCGGCCGCATCGAAAAACGGCGCACCAGCCACCGCGGCAACGCCGGCGACGGGAGACTGACGAGACAACGATGCCGAAGATGAAGAGCCACAAGGCGGCCCAGAAGCGGATCGGGACCACCGGCAGCGGGAAGGTCATCCGCGTCAACGCCTGGCGCGGCCACCACCTCGAGATCAAGTCGTCCCGCCGGACCCGCCGCTACGCGGGCAAGTCGACCATGGACGCCACCCACGCCAAGCAGGTCAGGCGCCTGCTGCCGTACCTCTAGGTCAGGAGCAGGTCAGGACATGTCTCGAGTCAAGCGCGGCGTCACGGCGCACGCCCGCCACAAGCGCCTTCTCCAGGACGCTGAGGGCCGCAAGGGCACCCGCTCGCGGCTGGTCAAGCCGGCCCGCGAGGCGCTCCTGCATGCGCTCGCCTACGCCACCCGCGACCGCAAGCAGCGCAAGCGGGACATGCGTGGCCTGTGGATCGTCCGGATCAACGCGGCGGTCCGCCGCCAGGGCCTGACGTACGGCCGCTTCATCGAGGGCCTCAAGAAGGCCGACATCCAGATCGATCGCAAGATCCTGGCCGACCTCGCCGTCCGCGACGCCGGCACGTTTACGAAGATCGTCGAGGCGACGAAGGGCACCTGACCGGCCCTCCGCCAGCCCCGACGAGCCCTCGATCGCCAGATCGGGGGCTCGAACGTTTCCGGGGCAGATCGAGCCCGATCTGGCCTCGATCCAGCCCGTACCATCGGAGAACCCGTGGACCTCGCCCAGCTGACGCAGGACCTGCAGACCCTCGCCGAAGAGACGGTTGCCGCCGTCGCCGGCGCGGCGGGTGTCGCCGCCCTCGAGACGCTCGACGTCGAGGTCCTCGGCAAGAAGGGCCGGCTCACCGAGGTCCTGCGGGGCATCGGCAAGCTGCCGCCAGACGACCGTCCGAAGCTCGGGGCCGTCGCCAACGCCGTGCGGCAGCGGATCGAGGAGGCGATCGCTGAACGCCGCGCCGTTCTCGGCTCCGCGGAGCTCGACGCTCGACTCGCGGCCGAGACGATCGACGTCACGATGCCCGGCCGGCCGATCCGCCGGGGCTCGCTCCACCCCTCGATCGAGTCGATGGCGGAGATCGCCCGGATCTTCGGCCAGTTCGGCTTCCAGGTCTACGAGAGCCCCGAGGTCGAGGACGACCTCCACAACTTCCAGGCTCTCAACATCCCTCCGGACCACCCGGCACGCGATCTCTGGGACACGCTCTACGTCGACGTCCCGGGACATCTCCTGCGGACCCACACCTCGCCCGGCCAGATCCACGTGATGCGGACGGTCAGGCCGCCGATCCGGGCGCTCCTCCCGGGCCGCTGCTACCGCTACGAGGCGATCGATGCCTCGCACGCCTCCGAGTTCTTCCAGGTCGAAGGCCTGATGGTCGACGAGGGGACCTCGCTCGGCGACCTCCGCGGCCTCCTCGAGGCGTTCGCCCACGCGATGTTCGGAACGGACAAGAAGACCCGCTTCCGCCCCGGCTACTACCCATTCACCGAGCCATCCGTGGCCTTCGACGTGGAGTGCCTGGTGTGTGGCGGCGTCGGCTGCGCCGTCTGCGGGCGGAGCGGCTGGCTCACGATCCTGGGAGCCGGGATGGTCCATCCCGTCGTCTTGCGGAACGGCGGGCTCGACCCCGAGCGGTACCAGGGCTTCGCCTTCGGGATGGGCCCGGAGCGGATCGCGATGCTCCGCCACCGGATCGGCGACCTCCGCCTGTTCCTCGAGAACGACCTCCGCTTCCTCGGCCAGTTCCGATGACGAGTCGTACAGCCGCGCGCGGTGCCACCAGCGTGGTTCGCGCCGCGATGGAACGCGAGGCGTTCCATACGACGAAAAAGGGCCCTGTCCTACGCCAGTTGGAACGCGAGGCGTTCCATACGACGAAGGAAGTCCCTCAGTGGCCTGCCGTGCTTGGGTTCCTTCGATCGATGGAACGCCGGGCGTTCCACGGGGGCGCCGAACGCCCTCAAGGGCCCGCCGCGTTCGCGTTCCAGGTCCCCGCCGACGGTCGCGACTGCGCCGGGGTGGCCCCGTGAGAGTCCCGCTGTCGTGGCTCCGGGAGGTCGTCGACTTCGACCTGACACCGGAGCAGCTCGCCGAGCGCCTGACGCTGCTCGGGATGGAGGTCAAGGGCGTCGAGCAGCGGGGGAGCGACTGGGCCAACGTGGTCGTGGGCGAGCTGCTGTCCGTCGAGAAGCACCCACGCGCCGACCGCCTCTCGCTGACGCGCGTCACGACGGGCCAGGGCGAGCCGCTCGACATCGTCTGCGGCGCGACGAACATCGCCGTGGGGCAGCGAGTCCCGGTCGCGCTTCCCGGCGCCGTCCTGCCCGGCAACCGCCGGATCGAGCGGACCGAGAAGATGGGCGTCGTCTCAAACGGGATGCTGTGCTCGGGTGACGAGCTGGGTCTCACGGCCGACGCCGACGGGATCCTGATCCTCGCCCCCGAGACACCGCTGGGCGCGACCCTGGCCGACCTCTACGGCGATGTCGTGCTCGACGTCGACGTCAAGCCGAACCGCGGTGACGCCCTGTCGATCGTCGGGATCGCGCGCGAGGTGGCGGCGGTCACCGGGAGCGAGGTCCGGATGCCCTCGACCGATCTCGCGGAGGATGCGAGCGTCCGGTCCGACGATCGACTTCGGATCCGGGTCGAGGACGAGACGTTGTGTCCGCGCTTCGTGGGTCGCTGGATCGAGGGCGTCAACGTGGCGCCGTCCCCGGACTGGGTCCAGATGCGGCTGCTCGCGGCAGGCATCCGCCCGATCAGCAACGTCGTCGACGCCTCGAACTACGTGATGGTCGAGCTTGGCAAGCCGATCCACACGTATGACGCCGCCGCGGTCGCGAGGGCCGGCGACGGGCTGGCCGAGATCGTCGTACGACCGACCCGCGACGGCGAGCGCATCGAGACGATCGACCATGTCGTCCGCGAGCTGACGCCTGACACGCTCCTCATCGCCGATCCCGAGAAGCCCCTTGGCATCGCCGGCGTCATGGGCGGCGCCGCCACGGAGGTGAGCGACGCCACGACCTCGATCATCGTGGAGTCGGCGATCTTCGATCCCGTGAGCATTCGTCGGACCGCGTTCCGGTACGCGCTCCGCTCCGACGCCAGCCTGCGGTTCGAGAAGGGCCAGGAGTTCCGGCTCGCGCGCCTCGGCGCCGACCGCACCACACGCCTCGTCACCGAGTGGGCCGGGGGCCGGGCCGCGGCCGGCGCCGTCGACAGCAACCCGTCCGAGCCGCAGCCGCGGCGCGTGGCCTTCCGACCCGCGCGTGTCGATCGCCTCCTCGGCACCGAGCTCGGCGCGGACGGGCAGCGCGAGGTCCTCGCGCGTGTCGGGATCGAGACGGAGCCGGCAGCGGGTGCGACGGACGTCCAGATCGCCGCCGGCTCGAACCCGGAGACGGTCCGTGCCGCCGATGGCGAGGCATTCATCGCCACGGTGCCGACGTGGCGCCGGGACATCGAGATCGAGGCAGACCTCGCCGAGGAGGTCGCCCGCGTCCACGGCTACGAGTGCGTCCCGGGCCACCTGCCCGCGACGCCGCTGCCAGAGTGGCGCGAGAGTCCGCTCGCGGCCCGCGACGCGATCCGCGAGGCGCTCGTCGGCGCAGGGTTGACGGAGGTCGTGAGCTACGCCCTCGTCAGCACCAGGCTCGACGAGACGTTCGCGTGGCTCCAGGCGGTCCCCCCTGCGCGCGGCGAGGCGGCCCGCGAGGGCGGCTCCATCACGGTCGGCAACCCGCTCTCGAGCGACCACTCGATCCTCCGCCAGACGCTCGTCGGCAGCCTGGTCGAGGTCGCGCAGCGCAACGTCCGCCACGGCAACTCGGATGTCCTCGTGTTCGAGGTCGGCAAGGGCTACGGGCGGGTGGGGGACAGCTCGCGCGAGTGGTGGCGCCTCGGCCTCGCCCTCACCGGTGCCATCGACGAGCGGGCGTGGAACCGCCCGCGTCGCGACGCGGACATCGACGACGCGAAGGGCGTGATCGCCCTGATCGCCGAGCAGATCGGCGCCCGACCGCCCGCGTACAAGCCACTCGCCACGGAGCCGATCCTGCATCCCGGCAGGAGCGCGACGGTCGAGGCGACGTACGAGGACGGCGAGCCGGCAATCACGGGCGCCGTCGGCGAGCTCCATCCCCGCCTCGCGGAGGCATGGGACCTCCGCGGCCGGGTCATCGTCGCGGAGCTGTCGGTCGCGGGTATAGGCGGCGGGGCCTTTCCGGTGGTGCTAGCCGAGCCCCAGCCACGTATACAGCCGATCGAGCGTGACCTGACG
>JBKKDM010000077.1:0-2676 GCA_046707905.1 Candidatus Limnocylindrales bacterium | reverse complement strand
ATGGATCGATGTAGATCGAAGCATCCCCGTAAGCGTAAGCCCATTCACACGGCTTGACGCTATGCCTTGAAGTTCCAAGGCAGGAGCTCGTCGAGGCGGCTGATGGGATGTCCGTGCGCGAGGCGGTCAAGGACATCGGCGATGTAGGCCTCGGGATCGAGGCCGTTCAGCTTCGCAGTCTCAGCGATGGTGTAGATGATCGCGGCCCGCTGTCCGCCTGCATCGCTACCGACGAACAGAAAGTTCTTCCTGGTGACTGCAATGCCGCGCAGGAGACGCTCGGAGAGATTGTTGTCGATCGACAGCCTGCCATCCTCGACGTAGCGCGCCAGCGCATCCCATCGATTGAGCGCATACTGCAGCGCCTTGCCGAGCGTCGACTTGCCTGACAGCCGGCGTCGCTGCTGCAGCATCCATTCGTGCAGCGCCTCCAGCAGCGGCTTGCTTTGCGCCTGGCGCGTCGTGCGGCGCTGCTCGGTCGACTGGCCGTTGATCGCAGCTTCGATGGCATAGAGCTCACCGATCCGCCGCAGCGCTTCTTCGGCGATCGGCGACCTGGTGCTCTCGTAGACCTTGAACAACTCGCGCCGCGCATGCGCCATGCAGGCGACGTGGCTGATCAGCTGCGGCTTGCCGCCCTGGGCCGCGGTGAGCGCGTTGTAGCCGGCATAGGCGTCCGCGTGCAGCCAGCCGGCATACCCGGCCAGGTGCTCCCGTGGTCGCTCACCCTTGCGGTCCGGCGAGTAGCAGTAGAACGCCGCCGGCGGCCCATACCCGCCCTCTGGACCGCCCCAGGGCCTGGGGTCGAAGGCGTAGACCCAGAACCGGCCGAGGCGCGTCCTGCCGCGCCCCGGGGCAAGCACGCGGATGGGCGTGTCGTCGGTCCAGATCACCCCTTGGGCCATGGCGTGGGTACCGATCGCCGTGGCGAGCGGGCGCAGCCACCAGGCGCCGTGCCCGACCCAGTCGGCGAGCGTCTGGCGCTCGATCTCCACGCCCTCGCGGGCCAGGATGCCCGAGAGCCGGTACAGCGGCAGGCCGTCCAGGTACTTGGAGACCAGCACATGGGCCATGAGGCCGGGGCCGGGCCGGCCACGCTCGATCGGCAGGGCGGGCGCCGGCGCTTGCAGCACCGTCTCGCAGGCCCGGCAGGCGTAGCGCGGCCGGACATGGCGGATCACCTTCAGCCTGGCCGGGATCTTCTCCAGCACCTCCGTCACGTCCTCACCGAGGCGGGTCAGGCGGGCGGGGTCGGTGCAGCCGCAGCGGCAGGCCAGCACCGGCTCATGCAGGATGGTCTCGCGTGGCAGGTGCTCGGGCAGCGGGCGTCGCACCGCCGGCTGCCGCGGCGTGTCGGACTTGCCCCTGGTCCGGCGCGCCTTCTCCGCCGCGGCATTGCGCTCGGCTTGGTCCTCCTCGAGATCGCCGATCAGCATCTCGAGTTGGCCGATCTCGGCCGCCAGCCGTTCGGAGGATTTGCCGAAGCGTTCGCGCCGGAGTGCCGCAAGCTGGACCTTGAGCTTCTCGATCTCGTATCGGGCGTTCAGCAGATGGGCGTCACGCTCCGCCAGGGCCGCGTCGCGCTCAGCCAGCGCGGCGTCGCGCTCAGCGATGGCAGTGTTGCGCTCCGCCAGCAGCGCGCGCAGGTCCGCGGCGTCGTCAGGGAATACAGCGCTGTCGAGATCGGCGGCCACGCACGAAGCGTCGCCGATCGCGCCGCGTCGCCTCAAATAAGGATGGCGTTATCCGACGACTTCCGGCCGTGCCGTCCAGGCCGGCATGCGCCAGTCGATCCCTTCCAGCAGCATGGAGAGCATCGCAGGGGTCAGGGAGACAACACCGCTCGTCGCCTGCGGCCACACGAACCTGCCTTGCTCAAGCCGCTTGGCAATGAGGATCAGGCCCTGGCCATCCCAGACCAGAATCTTGAGCAGATCGCCGCGGCGCCCACGAAAGCAGAATGCCGCGCCGCTGTACGGATCCGCCGCCAGCACAGTCTGCACCTGCGCAGCCAGACCGTCGAACCCCTTCCTCATGTCCGTCGTGCCGCACGCCAGGTACACCCGCGTGCCAGGTGGTGGGCCAAACATCAGCGACCGCGGAGCTCGGCCAGCACGCCGCGCAGCATCGCCATGTCGACGCCGCCGCTGACACGCACCGTCGCGCCGGCCGGAAAGGTGACTTCGATGACACCAAGCGTCTCGGTCGCCGCCGCAGGCGCCGACACCGCAGCCTCGAGCCGCGGTATCTCCGGCACGACCTCAACCGGCACGAGGCCCGACATCGCCGTGGCCAACATCTCCCGCCGCCAGGTGAACAGCAGCCCGGTCCCGATGCCGTGCCGCTCCGCCACCACCTTGGCCACCACGCCGGGCGCCAACGTCTCGCGCACGATCCGCAGCTTGTCCTCGGTCGACCAGTTCCGGCGTCGGACAGCCCGGACCCGAACCTCCACCCCGGAGCCGGCGCCACGTCGAACCGAACTCTTACGCACCTCGTAGCCGCCGCTTACGAGGTGCGCTGCCGTGTCTGGGTCATCCACCATGCCGGCGACATCAGCCAAAGCCGCTCATCATCGCAAGGCGGGTCAGCGCTGACGCATACCCCATCGATTGAGCGCATACTGCAGCGCCTTGCCGAGCGTCGACTTGCCTGACAGCCGGCGTCGCTGCTGCA
>JBKKDM010000076.1:0-3037 GCA_046707905.1 Candidatus Limnocylindrales bacterium | reverse complement strand
CTTGGATGTTGTGGACTTGAAGTTCTCAGCGAAGCGGCTGCCGGACTCTCGGCCAACGGCAGCGGCAATGCCAGGGGCCGGCGCGAACTGCTTCTCGATCGACGGCTTGATGTTCTGTGCCGTCGGGACGAGGCTGATGTAAGCAGTGGCGAGTTCGACAGCAGCCATTGTGGGCCTTCCATGGGGACAGAAGGCCCACAACGGGGCCCATTTACTTGTGGTGTTTCGCCCGGAACGCCTCGGCACGGGACTGGGTCTTCGCGGCCTTCGCCGCCTGCTCCAGCAGTCCGGCAGGGAATTCACGCGGCTCTGGTGCCTTGCCCTTGCCGCCGGCCTGCCCGTGGGCGATCTTCATCAGCGTGTGCTCGATCATCCATGCCGACTCGACCTCGGCTGTGATGGCGACTGCGCCGCCGACGGCACGCCAGGTCTGGGCGCCGCGGGGCAGGTTCATGACGAGCACGGCGACTTTGCGGACCGTGAGCAGCCCCCGGTACATGTCGGCCAAGTCCTCCTGGTAGAAGCGGTGAAGGTCCGCTTCTACCTTGTCGGGGAACTTGGCCAGCAGGTACGCGAGGGTTAGGAGTTTCCCCGCTTGACCTCGGCGAGGATGTGGTTCAGGAAGTCGGACGCCCCGGAGGCTGTGACGCGGCCGTTCTCGCCCCGCGCGTTCGCCTTGTAGGCCGCCCAGCCCTCGGCGCCGAGCATGACGCGGAGCGCGCCGACGAAGTTGTCGTCGGTGAAGTACTCCAGGAGCTCCGCGTCATCGAGGGCTTCCCCTGCGATCAGGTAGTCGTGAGTCGCCGCGTCAGGGTCTGTCGTGACTGGCCAGGTGACGATGGTGTCCTTGGGGCCGGTGACGTCTTCCTTGGCCGGCTGGTGGTCGGCGGGCTTCTTCGCGCCGGCGGGGATCTTCGCAGCGGCGGTCCCGCGGGCCTTGGACGCTGCTTTGTTCGGAACAGTCATGGTGGTTTCCTTACTCGTTGGTGGTTTCGGTGCTGACGGTGTACGGGTCAGCGGCTTCCTTGGGGATGACCTCGACGGTCTCGGCGAACATCGTGAACGAGAGCGTCGCGATGGCGTTGCGGTCCAATAGCGAGGCGACGTCGACGCCGTCCTGGGTGATGTACCAGGGGAACTCGTGGCCGTCGATGGTGAGCTTTTCGGCATTCAGGTCCACGACAGCTTTTTTGGCTAGGTAGGGCACCTTGGGCGCCACTCCCAGCGCCTCCAGTACGTCGTCCCCGTCAGGGCCGGAAGGCCGATCTGCCATAACGTCCTTGACCAGCTGAATAGCTTCGTCGCGGCTAAGTTTCTCGTCCATGGTGGTTTCTCCTACGTGTCGTGGTGGTTGTCAGGTGGTGCGGTGGGCGGGGGAAACCACCACGGAAAAACACCCCGCCCACCAGCCTGTTACGGCGCCGTGTAGGCCGGCGCGTTGGTCAGGATGTACGAGTCGCCGAGGATCTCCAGGGTGAACTCGTACGTGGTCATGGAACTGTTCTGGTGGGACAGCTCGCCGCGTTCGGTGACCTGCACCAGTTCGCAGCACAGCCACTTCTCGACGTCGCCGTCGACGAACTTGACGACGAGCACGCCTTCGACTGTGGGAATCGCCTCAGGCAGGTCGATCTTGGCCACCGCTGCCGCGCCGACGCCGGTCACGACCGGCTCGCCGTGGCCGAAGTAAAGCCCGGTGACGCCCGGGGTTTCCTCGAGCGCCTGGACGGTGATCGCCTTCTCCGAGGACGTGACCTTGGTGCGGAGCGTCGTGCCGCCCTGCCAGCCCTTGAACTTCTCCACCTCGGTTGAGACGCTCAGCGGGACGCCGTCCTCACCGAGCCAGCCGAATGCCCAGAACGGGGCGATCGGGTCGGTGGTGATGGCAGTTGGCAGTGTGGTGCCCTTCGGCGCCCACCACACCTCAGAGTCGAGGTCACCGTAAACGCGGATGTTGTCGTAGTTCTTAGTCACGGCTTAGGATCCTTTCTTTTCCCCGGAGGGGGTTTTGGTCTCAGCCGTGGCCGAGCTGGCTTCCCTGGCAGGTGCCGGGGCTTTCTCCGTGGCCGGGCGGGCCTTGCCACGGAAGATCAGGGAACGGGCGTCGCTGTCGTTCACTTCAGCGGTGGTGCCGCCCTTGTAGGTGCGGCCGCCGGGGGTCGTGTAGTCGTTGGCGAAGGTGATCTTGGCCATTGGTTACTCCTAGCTGGGTCGGGTCGCCCGGAGGTGGACGGTGAGGGTGAAGGTGTAGCGGGCGTAGTCGGGGAAGATCGGGTCCGGCAGGTTCGAGGGGCCGCCCGGCTCGCCGATTTCCTTGACGTTGGTGCCGTCGACGGTGGTCCCCGCCAAGGCAAGGACGGCTGCGCGGGCCTCCTCGGCGAGTTCCCACGCCCGGCTGCCGCGTTTGGCGTATGCCTCGAAGGTGAGCTGGGGACGGTCAGAGACTGGTGTGGCGCGGGGTCCGCCGGTGCGGATGACCTTGACGAACTCCGTCGCCGCTGCTGCTTTGACGCCGACGGGGACGCCGAGCAGCGGTTCGAGGTGGTCGATCATGAGCTGCTCGGCGTCTGGTGCTTTCCACATCAGCGCCCCGCGTCCAGCGCCCGGGTGAGCTTGCGGTCCCGGGCCTCAGCGAGTCGGGCTTTCCCGGTTGCGGTGACGACCGATGCGCGGGCCCTGGTCCGGCCGACGCGGACGCTTGCCTGCATGCCTTCCCCGGCGGCCAGCGCGATGCGGTCAGCGCGCGCTTTGAGGTTCGCTTGCATCTCCGTGGATTTCAGGAGCTTCCCGATGTTCGCGGCCTGCAGCTTCATTTTCAGCTTGCCCATCAGGTCACCTTCCATTCTTCGAGCTCGAGGTGGAGGTGGTTGAGCCGGCCCGTTGGGGACGGGATGGGCCGGGGCCGGCCGTGGACGGCGAGGTCGAGCCCGGGTTCGAGCTCGACTTCGATTTTGTCGGTGGCGAGCACGTCGGTGCCTTCCGGTGCGAGGACGGTGTAGGTCACCTGCTGGGCGTCCTGCCGGCTGTTGTCCTCCGC
>JBKKDM010000075.1:0-20042 GCA_046707905.1 Candidatus Limnocylindrales bacterium | reverse complement strand
GGCCCAGGGGACCGGCTCGTTCCCCAACGCGGTCCAGATCGCGTTCATGAGGCCGAACTGCGGTTGGCTGGCCGGCTGGTATGCGTACACGAACCTCCAGATGACCGTCGCGCCGACCAGGGAGATCGCGAGCGGCGTGAAGATGAAGATTTTCGCGAGCGACTCTCGCTTGATACGGTCGAAGAGCGCGGCGATGAGCAGGCCCAAGCCGACGCTGAACCCCGTCGCGGCGATCAGCCAGATCACGTTGTTTCGCATGATCTCGAGGAACGGCCCCGTGCCGAGGCTCGCCCAGTTCTTGAGCGTGAACGCGTCGCTGTCGTCCTGGAAGCTGCGGATCACGGTTGCGACGGCGGGATAGACGAGGTAGATGGTCAGGAGCAGCAGCGCCGGCGTGACGAACACCCAGGGCAGGATCCGATCGCGGAGCTTCGGCCGGAGGCGCTCGACGAGCGTGCTGGCGCCGGTGAAGAGCAGCCAGATCCCACCGACGCCGACGAACAGCGCGATGGCGCCGAGCAGGAGCTTGGCGATGAACTGGTCGCCCTGGCGGTTCCGCAGCAGCGCGGCGCCGGCGGAGTTGCCCATGAGGTCGTAGATCGCAGCGAGCAGGTTCGGGCCGCCATTCGGCTCGAGGAGAATCTTCACGCCGACGGCGGAGATGGCCAGCCCGATCAGGCTGACGATGGGCAGCACCCGCGACGGACCGGGTTCTTGCGGACGGACGAGCGCCACGTGGCCTCCTCGGGAACCAGCCTCCGGGGAAAATGATCGCGGGGCACCAACCGTCCGGTGAGGTGCCCCGCGGCTATCCGAGGGTTACTGAGGACTGACCGCTACTGAGCGGGCCAGCTCTCGTCGATGGCCTGCAACACGGCATCGGTATTCGTGCCGTTGTTGTTGGCCCAGTCGACAATGTTCGTCCAGAAGGACCCGGCACCGACGGACGGTGGCATGAGGTCCGAAGCGTCAAAGCCGATGGCCGTCGCGTTGGTGGCGATGTCGTTCGCGACCTTCAGCTTGTAGTTGTTCGCGTACCACTCGGCCGGCGTCGTGACGTTCGGCGAAAGAACGCCCTTGCCGACGATCCAGTTCTTGAGCCCCTCGGGCGTGGCCAGGAACTCCGCGAACGCGCGGACCTCCGGGCGATCCGCGAGGACCATGATCGCGTCAGCCGAACCCTCGGCGCCCTTGAACTCGGTGGAGATCGTCGGGAACGGGAAGATCCCGATGTCCTCGCCGACGACGTACTTCGAGTCGCCGCCGTTGACACGCTTGTCCGGGAAGAAGTCCGGGCCGTACCAGACGGGGATCTTCTGCATCCAGCAACCCGGCGCGGCCGTGTCCTGGTTGAACATCGGATCCATGACTTCCGTCATCGGATTGTTCACGATCGCGGGGCCACCGCCGTCCACGTAGCCGTCCTTGAACAGGAGCGAGCCGACGCGATCGAACGCGGCCTTGATCTTGGGATCGCTGAACGGGATCTTGTGGCTGATCCAGTCAGCCGTGACCTGCGGATCCTCGGTCTTGAGGAGAACCTCCTCGACCCAGTCCGTGAGCTGCCAGCCCGTCGCCGTGCCGGGACCGCCGGCGCTGGCGCAGAACGGGAAGCCGGCGCCGTCAGCGACGATCTTGTCGGCGAGGGCAACGAGCTCGTCCCACGTGGTGGGAACAACGTAGCCCTTGGCCTCGAAGGCCTTGATCGGGTACCAGATCATCGACTTGACGTCGGCCTTGGTCGGGACGCCCCAGATGCTGTCGCCCTCGCTGATGAGGCCGATGGTCGTCGGGAACTCAGCCTTGAGCTTTGCCGGATCCATGAACTTCGCGACGTCGATGAGCTTGCCGTCGGCCGCGTATGCGAGCACGCCGGTCGGCTGTGCGAGGACCGCCATGTCCGGCGGGCTGCCGCCTTCGATTCGGGTCTTGAGCACCGTCTCGTGGCTCGAGCCGATGCTGTCGATCTGGACCGCGATGCCGGTCGCCGTGACGAAGTCGGCGATCGCCGCTGCGAAGCCTTCGCCCTCGCCGCCGATCCACTGGGTCTGGAACGAGACCTTCAGGCCGTTGTACGGCTTGTCGGCGCCGAGCGCCAGGTCCAGCTCCGTGTAGCCCGTCGGGACCTTCGGCAGACCGAGCTCGGTAGGCGGTGCCGTGGTCGGCTCACCACCCGTGCCGGTGGACGCGGGCGGTGCCGACCCCACTGGCGGTGTCGTCGCCGTCGATCCAGTCGACGCAGGTCCGGTCGCTGCCGGGGGGTTACACGCCCCCAGGATCAGCGTGCCTGCGATCGCCAGGACGGCGATCTTCCATGGTTGCTTGGCCATTGATTCCTCCTCAACCGATCCGTTGGCTCGACCCAGTATGGGTGAGCTCCGCAAGTTCCAAGGAAACCAGCCGCCGCCCTCCTAGCGCCTGCTCCGTCCGTCCCTGGAGTCCGCGCCTGCAACGGCGGCGGGCCACAGGATCAGGTCGCTGAGGCGAGCGACCTCGGCACGGCTGATGGGACAGTGGTCAACAAGGACGCGCAGCCCTGTGGCGGCGTCGTCGTGGCGCAGGTGCCGGTCCGCCGGCGTGCTCGGAAAGCTCACGTGCCCGGCTCGCTCCTCTACGAAACCGGTCATCCGCGACGCAGACAGGGACTCGCCCCGGCCTGTGGCGGACTTCGTCCAGAGTCTGGACAATCTCCAATGCCTTTGTCAATACCTTGGACGAACCGCCGTGGCCGGGCACAGTGCTGGGAGGACCGGCGCGCGGCGTCCAGCCGGCTGCGCGCGGCGTCCAGCCGGCTGCGCGCGGCGTTCGGCCAACTGCGTGCGGCCAACTGCGCGCGACGTTCGGCCAGATTCACGCGGGTGGGCAGGACGGCCGGCTGCGCGCGGCCTCCGGCCAGATTCACGCGGGTGGGCAATTCGGCAGCCAGGGAAGGGCTGCGTCGACGCCCGGGCACGCAGCGCACCCGGTGGCGTGCTCGCGGTGAGCTCGCGACCAGCTCGCGGTCATCTCGCGACCAGCCCGCGGTGGTAGAGGTCCTCGCCCAATTGCCCTCGGGCGTGAATCTGGCCCGAAGAGGCGCGTCCAGCGTTCTGGTGGGTCGAAGGCGAGCCGCCGGTAGGCTAGGGCGATGAGCCTCGTCCTCGATGGCCTGGTCAAGCGGTTCGGCGCGGTCACGGCGCTCGACGGCATCTCGTTCGAGGTGCCGAAGGGCCAGGTATTCGGGTTCCTCGGGGCCAATGGCGCGGGCAAGACGACGACGATGCGGATCGTCCTCGACATCCTCCGGCCGGATGCCGGCACGGCGACCTGGGCCGGGACGCCCACCACCGAGGTGGCGCGCGAGACGTGGGGCTACCTGCCGGAGGAGCGGGGCCTGTATCCGCGACTCGCCGTCATCGACCAGCTGGTGTTCTTCGCGTCGCTGTACGGCATCGCGCGCGACGGCGCGGCCGCGCGCGCGAGGGAGTGGCTCGCGCGCCTCCGGATCCCCGATTACGCGACCCGCCGCGCCGAGGAGCTGTCGAAGGGCAACCAGCAGAAGGTCCAGCTGATCGCGGCGATCCTCCACGAGCCCGCGGTGCTGCTAATGGACGAGCCGTTCGTTGGGCTCGACCCGGTCAACGTCGCGCTGCTGAAGGAAGTGTTCGGGGAGATGCGGGAGCGAGGCTCGACGCTCATCTTCTCGACGCACCAGATGGAGATGGTCGAGGAGCTGTGCGAGTCGGTCGCGCTCATCGACAAGGGTCGGCTGGTCCTGTCCGGCCCGATCCGCGAGGTCAAGCGCTCCACCGGGCGGCGCGTGGTCCGGCTCGCGCTCGAGGGCCGGGCGCTCGACTCGGACGCGGCGATTCCCTGGCTCGGCTTGATCCCTGGCGTGCGGATCTCGCGCGCGGCGCAGGACTACGCGGAGCTCGCGGTGCCGCACGACGTCGACCCGGAGCGGATCCTGCGCATGGCGCTGGACAAGGGCGAGCGGGTCACGCACTTCCTCATCGCCGACCCGTCGATCGAGGAGATCTTCATCGAGCGCGTCGGTCGACCGCCGGCGCCGGATGAGGAGAAGCACCTCGCGGGTTCCGTGGCGGCTTCGGACGGCGCCGCAACGGTGGGCGCCGCCGTTGTGGGCGCCGGAGTGGCCCGCGCCGAAGCGGCCGCCACGGAGGCGAGCGCCGACACTCCCCCACCCGGGCCCGCGGCATGACCACGCGCCCCGCGAAGACCGGCTTTGCCAGCCGGACCGTCCCGAACATCGCGGCCGTCGCGCGCCGCGAGGTCCTCGCCCGCATTCGCACCCGCGCGTACCGCTTCACGACCGTGATCCTGGTCCTCGCCGGGACCGCGCTGGCCCTCGCGCCGACGCTCATCCAGCTCGTCGATCGCGACGACACCGGCGATCGCATCGAGGTCGTCGCTGGCGACGCGCTCCCCGGCGTCGATGCCGCGGCCGCGCTCCAGCAGCTGCTCAACGCCACGGCCGGCGCGATCCCGTCGATCCCCGTCGGTGGGCAGCCGGAGGCGCCGCGCTACACCGTCATCGCCGCGCCCGACGCCGCGACCGCGCGCCAGCACGTCGTGGACGAGTCCGCCACGGCAGCGCTGGTCCTCGCCCGCGCGCCCGGCGGCGACCTGACCTTCGACGTCTACTCGAATGACGGCGGCACATCCCGGACCAATGCCCTGATCCGCCAGGCCGTCGGTTCGATCACGATCCAGGATCGCCTCACGCGCGCGGGCGTCGCGCCCATCGACCAGGCGACCCTCTTCACGCCGCCCGACTTCGAGCTCATCCCCGCCGACCCGACCGACGAGGCTCGCCCCGACCCGACCGACGATCCCGGCGCATTCCTGACCGGGTTCGGGCTGTCGATCGCGATCTTCATGGCGATCATCCTGTACGGCACCTGGATCGCCTACGGCGTGGCGGAGGAGAAGAGCTCGCGGGTGATGGAGATCGTCCTGGCGGCCGCGACTCCGTTCCAGCTGCTGGCCGGGAAAGTCATCGGGATCGGCGCGCTGGCGCTGCTGCAGTACGTGATCGTCGCGCTGCCGATGATCCTGGTCCTCGTCTTCCAGGGCCAGATCTCGTCGCTGATCCTCGGGACCCCGCCGGCGGATCCTGCCGCGCCGTCGCTGGTCACGGGGATCTCCATCGGCACCGTGCTGACGTTCGGCGTGATGCTGGTGCTCGGGTTCGCCGTGTATGCGTCGCTGTACGCGGGGGCCGCCTCGCTGGTGAGCCGCCAGGAAGACATCAACCAGATCGTCGCGCCGCTGACGTTCATCTCGGTCGGCGGCTACCTCGTCTCGACCTACGCCGGCACCGGCCTGATCCCGCTCGACTCGCCGCTGGTCGTGGTCCTGTCCTACGTGCCGCTGTTCTCGCCGTACCTGATGCTCACCCGACTCTCGACGGGCACGGCCGAACCGATCGAGGTGCTGGTCGCGATCCTGCTCCTGGCGCTGACCGTGCCGGTGGCGCTGTGGATCTCGGCGCGGCTGTATCGATCCGGCGTCCTGATGTACGGCCAGGCGCCCTCGCCGCGAACCCTGTGGCGGGCGCTCCGCGCGGGCTGACGAGCGACAATCCAGCGTCAGCCCCCAGCCCCCAGCCCCCAGCCCACGGCCCCGACGTCCGCCGACGCGGCGCCCACCCCGCCGCGCCGCGCCGGCGCGATGCGAGGACTTCGCAAGCAATCCGCAACCCACGCGTGCGGGCGAGGCACGATCTGCCCTGCCACGGCGGGTCGTATGTCTAGGTGAGTAACCCTCGCCGGCTCGAGCGGCCCGCGCCACCAGTGGTCGCGGGCCGTTCCTGCCAGATTCATGCCCGGGGGCACTTCGGCAGGCGCGAACGCGCCGGAATGGCCATCGGCCGGCTGGTCGGTCGCTGCGTGAGCACGAAGTTGGCCGACTAGATGGCGACAGAGCGCCGCCCGACCGGTCGGACTCGCCGAACGCCGCCCTGGCGCTGCCTAGTTGCCCCCGGGGGTGAATCTGACCAGAAGGCCACGGCGTCGATCGCTCCGGCGGGATGCCGCAGCCAGGCGCGGAAGCGGCGCCCGTCCGCGGGGAGCACAGAGCCGAAGATGGCGCTGTGCTCGGCGATCCGGCGTCGGTTCGTGCGGCCGTCTCGCACGATCAGCGCTGAGCTCACCGACGCTGGCGTCCACCCGAAGCGAGCAGCCATATCCACCGCCAATCGCTGCTTGCGATCGAGAATCCCGACTGTCTCCCCTACGTCGACGATCGCGGTCTTGACCTCGATAACCAGGAGCGATCTCGTCGCGGGATGCCAGGCGAGAATGTCGACGAAGCCCCGCTCACCTCGCTCGCTGAACGAGACCTCGGGCCGCACCTGCCAGCCCAGCGCTGTCATGTCGCGGACGATCATCTCGACGAGGGCGGCATGATCCGCTGTCGCGAGCCGCGCAAGGTCCCCATGGCGGGACCACGGGTGCAACTCGAGACGAACCTCGACTGCGCGAGCGACCACCCGCAGGACCTGGACGGTCAGTGTCGCGAGGTGGCCCCGCTCGATCCGAGAGACCGTCTGGATCGACACGCCAGCGAGCGTCGCAACGTCGACCTGACGCCACCCTCGCCGAATGCGTACAGCCCGAAGCACCGCCCCGATCCGCTGGTCATCCACGGCGGGAAGCGTGGCGCCGGCGAATGCACTGTTGCTTATTGGAACATCTGTTCGATACGCTGGCGGCGGACCCGCGGCGCCGTGGACAACAGCGCAGGTCGCCGTGGACAACCCGCAAATGGGTGTGCACGAGGCCGGCCGGGAGGTGGATGAGCGGGCGCCGAGCGTGGGTTGAACGTGGATGGCCGCGGGAGGTCATGCCACAACATGTTGGGATCGGGTGACGTTGCAAACCACAAGATGTTGTGGTTTTGCCTTGACTCGGCCCGCCCCGAAGCGTAAAGTTGGTGTCTCGCGCAATCGATGCATGGAGCCCCGGATCGACCCTTTCGGACCCCCAGAACCCAGTCCGATCTAGGACCCTCGATCAGCGAGCAACGGGGCGAGGACATGACAGACAAGACCAGGCGAGGAGAGGGCCCGCGCAGCTACGCGGGACGGCAGGACGACCGCCCGGGTGCCCCCGGCGGCGAGGAGAGGACGACGATGGCCCGAGCTTCTGCGACACCGGTCCCGGTCATGGCGAATTCGGACACGGCGACGGGCCCGAACGCGAAGAGCTCAGGCGCCGGGAGCGCCACCGGCAAGCGCGGGACCGGCAAGACCAGCTCCGGCAAGGCCGGCAGGACCGGGCGCGCCTCCGCGCGACAGCTCGCCGGCGCATACGGCGCCAGCTTCGACGGCACGGACGGATACGGCAGCAAGGTCACCGGTCTTCGGTGGGATCGCCGCTTCACGCGCGCGGACGTCCACCCCTACGACGAGATCGAGTGGGAGCTCCGGACCGCGGCCATCGCCAGCGAGACCGGCAAGACCGTCTTCGAGCAGAAGGACGTCGAGGTCCCGAAGGCCTGGAGCCAGCTCGCGACCAACGTCGTCGTGAGCAAGTACTTCCGCGGCCACGTCGGGACGCCGGAGCGCGAGAACAGCGTCAAGCAGCTCATCAGTCGGGTCGTCAATACGATCGCCGCCTGGGCCGAGACCCAGCAGTACTTCGCCAGCGACGCAGACCTGAAGGCCTTCCAGGACGAGCTGACCCACCTCCTCGTCCACCAGAAGATGGCGTTCAACTCGCCGGTCTGGTTCAACGTCGGGATCGAGCCGAAGCCGCAGTGCTCCGCGTGCTTCATCAACTCCGTCCAGGACAACATGGGCTCGATCATGGACCTCGCGAAGACCGAGGCCATGCTCTTCAAGTTCGGCTCGGGCGCCGGCAGCAACCTGTCCCCCATCCGCTCCTCCAAGGAGCGCATGAGCGGCGGCGGCATCGCGTCGGGCCCCGTGAGCTTCATGCGCGGCTACGACGCCTTCGCCGGCGTGATCAAGTCGGGCGGCAAGACGCGCCGCGCCGCCAAGATGGTGATCCTCGACGCGGACCACCCCGACGTGATCGAGTTCATCGACTCGAAGGCCCACGAAGAGAAGAAGGCCTGGGCCCTCATCGAGCAGGGCTACGACCCGAGCTTCACGGGCGAGGCCTACGGCAGCGTCTTCTTCCAGAACGCCAACCACTCGGTCCGGGTCACGGACGAGTTCATGCGGGCGGTCGAGAACGACGGCCAGTGGACGACGAAGTCGGTGACCTCGGGCGAGCCGGTCGAGACGCTCAGCGCGCGGGACATCTTCCGGCGCATGGCCGACGCGGCTTGGATCTGTGGCGACCCAGGGATCCAGTACGACACGACGATCAACGACTGGCACACGTCCGCGAACACGGATCGGATCTACGCGTCCAACCCGTGCTCCGAGTACATGTTCCTCAACGACACCGCCTGCAACCTGGCGAGCCTCAACCTCCTGAAGTTCGTCGGTGAGGACGGTGAGTTCGACGTCGAGGACTACCGCTACGCGGCGCGGGTCACGCTGACGGCCCAGGAGATCCTTGTCGACAACGCGTCGTATCCGACGCCGCGGATCGAGGAGAACAGCCACAAGTTCCGGCCGCTCGGCCTGGGCTACGCGAACCTCGGCGCCCTGCTGATGTCACGCGGCCTCGCCTACGACTCTCCGGAGGGTCGCAACTTCGCGGCCGGCCTGACCGCGATCATGCACGGCGAGGCCTACCGGCAGTCCGCGGTGATCGCTCGAGACCACGGCGGGCCATTCCTCGAGTACGACGTCAACCGCGCGCCCTTCCTCCGCGTCATCGGCAAGCACCGCACCGCGGCCTACGCCCTGACGAAGGACGGGGTGCCCCAGGACATCCTCGATGCGGCGAAGGTCGTGTACGACGAGGCCCTCGAGCTCGGCAAGGACTACGGCTACCGCAACGCCCAGGTGACGGTGCTCGCTCCGACCGGGACGATCGCGTTCATGATGGATTGCGATACCACCGGCATCGAGCCCGACATCGCCCTCATCAAGTACAAGAAGCTCGTCGGCGAGGGCTTCCTGAAGATCGTCAACCAGACGGTGCCGGTCGGGCTCAAGAAGCTCGGCTACACCGCGGACGAGACGCAGGCGATCCTCGACTACGTCAACGAGCAGGAGACGATCGAAGGCGCCCCAGGCCTGAAGCCGGAGCACCTGCCCGTCTTCGACTGCGCGTTCAAGCCGGTCAACGGCGAGCGGTCCATCCACTACATGGGCCACATCCGGATGATGGGTGCGGTCCAGCCGTTCATCAGCGGCGCGATCAGCAAGACCGTGAACATGCCCGAGGCCGCCACGGCCGAGGAGATCGAGCAGGTCTACCTCGAAGGCTGGAAGCAGGGCCTCAAGGCGATCGCGATCTACCGCGACAACAGCAAGCGCAGCCAGCCGCTCAGCACCGGCAAGAAGAAGGACGAGGGCTCCGCGGAGCAGCAGGCGCTCATCGCCTCGCTGCAGAAGGAGCTCACCGCCACGCAGGTCGAGGCGGGCAAGCCGCACCGCCGCCGGCTCCCGGCCGAGCGGACCGCGGTGACCCACAAGTTCGACATCGCGGGCCACGAGGGCTACATCACGGTCGGTCTCTACCCGGACGGTCAGCCCGGCGAGATCTTCCTGAAGATGGCCAAGGAAGGCAGCACGGTATCCGGCCTGATGGACTCGTTCGCCACGACCGTGTCCGTCGCGCTCCAGTACGGCGTGCCGCTCCGCGACCTGGTGAACAAGTTCGCGCACGTTCGGTTCGAGCCTTCCGGCTTCACCGGCAACAGCGAGATCCCGATCGCAAAGAGCATCGTGGACTACATCTTCCGCTGGCTCGGCTCGCGGTTCATGTCCGATGAGGACAAGGGGTCGCTCGGGCTGATCGACCGCGGCTCGGTGGTGGATGCACCTCCGTCCGGCGCGATCAGCTTCGGATCGGCTCCCGCTTCCGTGTCGGCTCCCGTGGAGGCTCCGGCCGCCCAGGCGCCGGCGCCGGTCATCGAGCCGGAGTCAAAGCCCTCGACCGACGAGCCCAAGGCCAGCGCGGTTGCGCTCGAGCAGCCGGCTCCGCGGGCCGAGAAGGTCGAACTCGGCTACCTCGCGACCGTCGGCGCGGCCTCGAATGGCCACTCCAACGGGCACACCAACGGCCACGCGAATGGCAATGCCAATAAGCCTGCCAACGGCGGCGGGATCACCCTGAACCTCGGCGGCACCAAGGTCGCCTTCGCCACCCAGGCCGACGCCCCGTCGTGCATGGATTGCGGCTCGATCATGGTTCGCAACGGCTCTTGCTACAAGTGCCTCAACTGTGGGTCCACTTCCGGCTGCAGCTGAGCCCAACGCGCATACGACCGGACCTGAGAGGGCCCAGTTCCTCCACTGGGCCCTCTCACTTTTCTACGTTGCGCTGGTTTGAGTCAGGCGAGGCCGGGCTTCCTCATCAGGACAATTGATTCCCACGCAAGGCCAGCGGCCACGTTCCGTGGTCGAAGCTTTCGCACCCGGAGGACGCGGACGTCCCTGTAACCGAGGGCGAGCGCGAGTTGCGCGAGGATCACGTCGGTAGGCAATGAGAGGCGCCAATCTTCATCATGCCTCTCTCGCTTTGTAGCTCCATTTGAGACGGAGCGGCGTCGCGCAAGGGTCGAATTGGCGACGACCATGACGTTGTGACCTCCGCGCTCTGATGCTTGGTGCTGCTGTCGAAGGACGTTTGCCATGTCCTCGAAGTATTGGCGGACCATGACACCTGTCGACGCACGAGGCAGGTTCGCCGCGAGAAACGAGCTCGTGCGCTGAACCAGGTCCATGACTCTGGAGCCTTCGAGTTCCGGCGGATAGCCACGATTGGGAAAGCCAATCGATGGGTGGCTCCGGAGGGTTCCGAGGCGGACCTCACGAAAGTCGGCTTGGGTCTGCACAAACTCGAGGAGCCAGAGCTCGAGCTTGTACACCTCTGTGTAGTCCAAGCTGTTCAGGTATGGCGGCGAAGAGAGGAACAAGCCGACGGACTCGTCTGGAAACAGGGCGAGACTCTCGTCGTCGAGCAAGAGATCCAGTCTTCGGGCGTCGCCGCGAACATGCATAACTACTGCCGAATGCCCTCCGCCGTGGGCCTGCACCGTTGCTATGTCGTCGATCATCGCGGACCACATCGCGACGGCGGTGCGCATGACCGGATCGGTCGATGTGCACCAGTCCGGCACGGAGGGACGGAACATTTGCCGCCGGCTATGACCTGGTCCGACGATGCGAAGGGCCCGGCCGTCCTTGATGGTGTTGCTGACCATCTCAATTGCGCTCGCAAGGCCGAGCAAGAAGAAGTTCCTCGCTTCGATCGGAGCCTCGAGTGAAGCGATTCGACACTTTAGATCGGCCAGGCGGCCTGGCACTCCTACGTCAAAGGCCCGTGAGTCACTAAAGGTGGATAGGGCCGGCGACGCTTGGGTCCCATCGAGCTCCTTCGATGCGAGTGTTCTCGCCAAGCTCTCCAAGAGCGCCGGACGTAGGGCGAGCGACGCTAGCTTGGTCTGCCCGACGAAATGGGCGAACGGCGAGTATTCAACGCCCAAGATGCGAGTGACACGGTGGTCGGAGCGCAGCCCTAGCTGGGTGGTCGCCACGCCAGCGAATACATCCGCCACGACCCCTTTGATGCCCGCCCCGACTTCATCTACGACCACGCCGGGCAAGCCGGTTGCAAATGCCTCCTTGTAGCTGTACCAGCGTTGGACAGGCACGTTCACATCACCACGGCCGTGCACGAGCTCGGTGAGATCCGTGCGACCCGTCTCTATGTCCGTCTCGTCTTCCAACGTCGCCAGGTCCGTCAGCACATCGGCGACGTCCAGCGGCGGCCCGGCAGTTGCCCGCGTCGAGGAACCCAACCTAGGACTTCGAAGCCAACTCGTGTCGGAACTGGACGGCGCTTCGATAGAGGTACCAAACCCGGAGCGCGACATCGAGCCGCGCGGCTTCTTTGATATGTGGCCTGAAGCACAAGTCGCCGGTCGGTGCGTCGCGTAGGTCGAAGCAGCAAAGTGCCCCGGCTTTCGCCTTCTTTGTTTCTCGGTACGCGAAGGCTTGAAGTATCCCCTCTCGTACCCAATCAGAAGTCTGCTGGTCCGACACCGAGTTGCCGCCGGCGTCGCGTGCCTTGAGCGCCTTCAGTTCCAGAATGGCTTGACGCTCAAACAACGACCTATCGAAGGGATCCGACTCGATGACCTCGATGTCTAGCCTGCCGGCGACGGTGTCGATTTCGACGTCGATTGAGCAGAATGGAAAGGCTCCTTGGAGCGACATTGTCAAATAGGCCTGAAGAACCTGCTCCACCCTCGGTACCGGTTTGCCTTCTCGCGCACTCTTCCATATCCGAAGTGCCGACAGGTGCCGGCCGGGCGTGATGAGTCTGTCGGTGTAAGCCCGGTCGACAGCTGCCAATACCGCATCGAGATCCACTTGCTGCTGAAGCGACGTGGTTTCGACCGCGTTCATGTCTTCGAGGCCGGCCGGATAGAAGCGAATCTCACGAGCGGCATCGTCGTAGACCGCAAGCACCGCTGGGGCACCGCCCAGGCGTAAATCAGTCTCAATTCGCACGAACATGGCGTCGTGATCCTCGGTCACGGCCTCGACGAAATGCCCACCCTGTGCGACCGCGTTGACAAACCAAATCCGCCCAAATACCTCGGGGATGCCCGTGCCAAGAGTTGGGGCACGCTCCAGATCGGGACCCACTTCCGGGGGCTCGGGAGCGAGCAAGAAGATGGCAGTGCCAACCTCATCTGGATGACGCGCGAGGTGGCGCTTTAGAACCTTTGCTACGTTCGCAACAAATCGGGTCGCCTCGGGCAGGGTGTCATCGACTCCGGTGTAGCGGGAGTTCTTGATGGTCTCGCTTAGGTCATCCGAGGCCCACGGTCCACCCCGTGCACTACCCTGCATGAAGTCGGCGTGCAATATGGTCCACATAAAGATGGACCCGCTCGGCCTCAGCGCCGACACCGCTGTCGGGCAAGAGACTCGCCAGAGTCATCGCGGAGTCTGCGGCGAAGTTGCGGTGTGACCACTCGTCGAAATCGACGATATTGCCGTCCCTGACCGCCGGATCGCCATACATCGCGTCCTGGTCTACCGCCCGATCGATGTCCTCATACTCAAGAGCGCTTAGGGCGAACGTGAGCTCCCGTAGGTATCGCGCAATCCGATTGCCTTCGTTCCATGCCATCAACTCGCGAAGGAATTCGTCCGCTACCTCGAGGTCGAGGCGATACAGGCCCCTCAACCGGTAGCGACCCTCGCCGACCTCAACGTACCCAGGGTCAGAAATTCGAACCATCCCGAGCGCGACGAGGCGATCAAGCTCCCGCTGTATCACGGGGTAGAACGGGCCGGAGTCCTGTTTGAGAACCTTCCCGTCTAACGGGCGCAACCGCCACGTCGTCGCGAGGACATCCGCGAGGTACACGAGTGTGTGCAGACGACGCGAAGGGAGCGCCCGAAGGCCAGCTCTGTCGGCAGCCCATAAAAGTGCGCAGAGTCGCACTCGAACGCGAAGGACATCGACGTCTTGGTCAGAAAGTGAGCGCGTTATGCTCTTCACCGTTGCGCCAGCACTTCGTCACGAAGCGTCCGATACTCATCGATGTGTTGACGGACAGCCGCCGTGGGCGTGGCGACTTCGAACAGGTCCACTACGGCAACCGACTCCTCGGACTCGGCCCTCGCATGTGACAGGAGATCACCAAGCAGATCAGCTCCGCTGAGGTTGGACGTAACAACCAACCGATTTCCGCGAGCTGGTTCCGAGTAGCGCGCGAGCACTCGGGCAGCACGACGCGAGAAGACTCCGTCCAGCGAAGTTTCAGGGGCATCGATTACCAGCGTTCCGCTCGAGTTCGATAAGACGCTTTGGCTGAGAGCCATCCGGAACGAGAGATCGATGAACTCGCGCTGACTCTCTGACACTTGGTCCGGACCCGATCGCCGTACAAGAGACGGAAAGTCGGCTCCGGTTAGATCAAGCTCGAACGATGGAAACTCCATCGCGCGGCCACTCTGCCCGACGGTTGCTCGATGCGGCGCCCAGACCAAGCGGCACTCCTCGATTAGGAAGCCCTTTGCATACTCCGCGAATGCCTGGACGATTGGCTCCACATACTCGGCCATTCGACGGCGCATCCCATCTACAAAGTCTGAGAACTCCTGCCGCAATGCTGCCAGTTCTTCCTGCGATCCTTCGAGTCGCATTCGGAGACCCGCCAGGTCAGTACGTTGCTTATGAAGCTCGGCCTCCTCGGGGGGTAGCGCGGCAATGAGCGCGTCAATCTCCTCGGCCCGCACCGCGAGGGAGCGCTGCAGCTCGCGAGCTCTAGCATCGGCCGCGGCGTACTCGACTTGGACCTCTTCGAGCGCTGCCCGAGAGGAGTCCCTATCGAGTAGCGCCAAGTCGTAGAGTTCCTCGAGGGCCGGGATTTCGCGCTTTAGGTGTTCGATCGGGGCTTTGGAGGCCAATCGATTTCCGCAAACGGCGCATTCGCCGTCCCTTAGCCGTACGGCGATTGCTTCGGCCGCGTCGACCGCCGATTGCCCGCAAACAAGGCATTCCCGTTCTGACAGAAGTTGCGCCATGACGAGGCGCGCGGATTCGCTCTCGTCTGGAAAGGTTGCCCCTAGGACCAGCATTCGCGCTCGCTCGACGGCTCGATAACGCCTATCCAATTCCTGGTCAGCATTGAGCAATCTCAAGCGGAGATCTTGCCGACTGGAATTGAGCTCGAGAAGTTGCGCTCCGAGCTCGGCCTGCGCGTCCACTTCTATCGATTGCTCGCCTTCGAGCTCACCTAGCCTAGCTCTGACTGCCTCCCCGCCTTCAGTCAAGACCTCAGACTTCGAGAGAAGCTTGCCCGCCCGGCTAACTGCGAACGTCAGGCCGCGTGTCTCGCTATCAAGTTCCAGGATCCGTCGTTCCCGGCTGGACCACTCCGCTGCAAGGGAGCTCGGAAGGAGCAATATCCGGAGAACCTGGCGCTGGGCCGTGGCGTCCCAGACAAGCGCTCGTCGCTCTTCGAAATAGAAGACAAGATGTCGCAAGAGCAGGATCCAATCTCCAAAAGACCCAACTAGCGCCTTCTCGCAGACCGCCCCCTGAAAGACGTCCTCGTCAACCGGCAGCTCGAGGCCATCGACTTCAAGTCTCAGCAGAGACAGGTCTGATAGGCGTCGAGCGAGCCTGAACTCACTGTCTCCGAGTTGGAAGGTGAGGGTGCCGGTGGCATCCCTGGCCCCGTCGACAACTCGCGCGCGGAACGCAAACCGATCCACAGGCTGGATGCCCTTAGCGTCGAGCCGTAGGAAGCCGAGCTCGGTCCGCTCGTTGATGCCCGGGATGTCGTATGGACCCGTCAGGAGTCTGTAGAGCATCAGGACAAAGGTGGATTTGCCGATGCCGTTTGTGCCGAGGACTAGCGTTACGCCGGGCGGAAACGCGGTCTCGAGACCGGGCGCTTCAATTGATCCTGGATACAACCCGTAGCCCTGGACATCCAGGTGGTCGATCAGGGGCAGGTTGGACACTAACTGGCTCGGCTACATGCGGCAGTCTGGCTCATCTAGCCCCCTCCACGGATGCCACGGATGGCCATGATGCAGTACGGATCGTCCGTCGTGTGCAGACCCCCTGTCTGAGCACCCTTCGCCGGTGCTGAGCTTCGGCAATCTAGCGATCATCGCATGATGAATCGACAATGGATGAGTGCGCCTTCGCTCGGTCAATGGACTACCTCATCGCGCTGAACTTTCGCATTCGGTCCAAGCGCCATCGTGGTCTGCCAGCTGCGGATGGTCAGCGACGCGTAGACCGGCGTTCCCGCGATCCGGCCCATGCGGCTCTTGGTGC
The DNA here is from genome assembly GCA_046707905.1 of Candidatus Limnocylindrales bacterium. GTDB lineage: Bacteria > Chloroflexota > Limnocylindria > Limnocylindrales > CSP1-4 > UBA5189. The sequence goes on along the minus strand of JBKKDM010000075.1, from coordinate 4,137 downwards.
GCTCGGCGCTCAGGCGCTGGTGGTAGATCACGCCCTTGCCCGGCCAGACCTTGTCGACGCCGTCGCGGGGGCTGAAGACGGCCATCGCGTCGTCGGCATCGATCCCCATCAGGAAGATCGCGTCGCTGTGGAACTTCGTCGGCTCGGCGCCGAAGCCCTTCGGCCGGCGCTTCACGACGGCTTCGAGCTGGGCCTTGGACAGCACGGCGACCCTGACGAGCTTGGTGTCGAGCTTGAAGGCCTTCGGCAGCCCCGACTCGATCTTCGCGGCGACCTTCGATGCGCCGAGGTCGGAGTCCAGGAAGACGTTGCCGCTGGCGATGTAGGTGGAGACGTTCGAGAACCCGGCGTCCTCGAGGACTGACCGGAGCTCCGCCATCGGGACCCTGTTCTTGCCGCCGACGTTGATCCCGCGGAGGAGCGCAAGGTACGTCGTCATCGGCTTCCGCCGACCGACTGCGCCCGCCCGACCAGCCCCATTGCCGCCACGTCGCCCAGCCTACCGACCGAGCGCGGCGCCCGACTGGAACGTTCGGCGGTCGCCACCACGTTGGCGCTGGCGTTCGCCCAGGCCTTCAGGAAGATGGAACCTTCGACCTCCCGAACGCCACTCGATGAGCAAGCAGGAGGGAGGTCCATGCGCAAACTCGTCTTCATCCTCGTCGGGGTCATGGTTGTCGCCGGCTGTGCCGGGGCAGCGGCCAGTACTGCCCCATCCGCGGTGCCGATCACCGCGGCACCGACCGCGGCGTCGCTCGCGGTCGGGGAGTTCACGTCGCACGGGGTCTCGGCGAAGCTGGATGCGAGGGGTGCCGGCGCCGACGTCACAGGGACGATGACCCTGTCCGATGCAGGCCACAACGCCGACGTCGACCTCGAATGCAGTCACACGACCGAGACCGGCCTGCTGATGATTGGCGGCCTCGTCACCGAGTCGACCTTCACCGAGTACTTCCCACAGGGGCATCGGGTCGCCATCGCCTTCAAGCCGGGATCCCCGGTGCAGGCGGTCTGGTACATCGTCCTTCCGGGCGACGCGCCCCTCGCGAGCTGCCAGGCGGTGGTCGATGCATTGGTCGCCGAGGGCCCTGAGCTGAACAAGGCCCTCGAGCCCATCGAGGGGACCGTCCAGCTCGCGCCGTAGCGGAGGAGCAGCGGCCGGCGATTCGCGCCTAGCGGGCGGGTCCCTCGAGGTCGGCGTGCTCCCAGACGTCGATCGCGTCGAGGTCGATCGCGGTATTGCCGTTCGTCGCGAGCGCCCCCGCGATCTGCGCTCGATGTTCGGTGGCGTGGTGGATCGCCTGGGCGAGGATGGTCGAGCGGAGGTCCTCCGGCCGGGCGGGATCGGGATGGCTGACCATCACGTCGGGCTCGGTGGCCTGCGCCCGGAGCGTCGCATCCGCGGCCGCCAGGCGCGCGCCGAGGTCGGCCAGCTCGGCCGTCGAAGTCACCGGTTCCATGTCGGGAGGCCGGGGCGCGCCGGCCATCCGGCTGCCGTAGCCCTGCGCGGCGTTCAGCAGGTGGGCGAGGATCCGGCCGGCTGACCACTCATTCAGGGGTGAGGTGAGGGCCAGCGCGTCGGCGGGCTGCTCGAGGAGTCGGGCAACGAGCTGCGCGTTGGCCCAGGCCATGTGCCCAAGCAGCCGGTCGAGCGTCGGGTCGGGAGTCGTGTTGGTCATGGTGCGGTCAGCCAACCGCGCGGCAAGGCCCTCCTCTGGCTCGGCGAGCTGCAGGTCGGAGGCCGACCGGCCCTCGCCGGCAGCGGTCCAGTTGGCGAGCACCGCCCGGATCCCCTCGACGTGACCCCCGAATCTCCAGGTTCCGGTCAGCCGGATCTCGCCCCCGTCCTCGGATGCATGTTCGTGGCCGGCTGCGAGGCTGCATTGGGCACAGAGCATTTCGATGCTCGACGTCCAATTCTCCGCACCGTACGCGGGGTCGTCGAACAGCGCGTACAGGGCCCGCTCGTCCTCGGGCGCAGTCCAGCTGAGCTCGGCGCGCAGCGTCGGGTGGGCCGCGGGCTCCATGCGTTCGAGCTCGTCGAACACCGACCGCTGTTGGCCGCGCAGCTCTCGGGAGCCGCGCGGGACGACGTCGTGCAGCACGATATCGTCGTACCGGTGCCCGGATTCCGGCAACGGCACGGACCGGATCCGCATTCGACAGGGATCGATCCGTGTGCCCCAAACAACCTCCGCGCTCCCGTCGGGATTCAGTCGGAAGGGGCCGGGTCCGAAGTCCGCCTCGGGCGCTCCATCCCCGGGACCCACGTCGAGCTCCAGCTGGCGCCATGCCCACCGCGCCGCGGTCCAGTTGCGGAGGGCAGTCGCAGCGACGCCGGCGTTCCAGTAGGGCTCGGGCGCTGGACGCAGCTCCGCGTTCCGGACGAAGGCATCCAGGGCCTCCTGCCAGCGGCGCTGGAACTTGTAGACGAGGCCCAGGTTCCACCAGTCCGTCGCCGACGTTGGGTTCGCCCGGGTGATGTCGAGGAGCAGGCGCTCCGCGTCGTCGAGGCGTCCCTCGTCCAGCGCGCGTCGAGCCTTCGCCGACGGTGAGCTGAACAGGCCGCCGAAGAGCTTCACCTTCCGCACGATACCCGCGGAGGCGCATGACCCGGGGATTGACAGCCCCCCCCGTATTCTTCGCGACCTGCGCCAATTCGGCCGCCCGGGTGGCAGACGGCGCAGAAGTCCAGCAGGAGGTACGCCCTCGATGGTCGAGATCATGGCGTTGGCCAACGCGCTCGAACCGCAGGATCCAAGCGGTTCGTTCGTGCTGTCCGCGACCGTCGACCTCGGTCGATTGGGTACGAGTCGGAGGGTGATCCTGGGCTGACGCGCGCTGCGCCCAGAGCGACCTTCCGACCGGCTCTCATCCGAGGGCCGGTCTTCTGTTTCCCACCACGAAGGCGCCCGAGGGGCGCGACGCCGCCAGGAGGTGCGGCAATGATGTCGATGGAGGTCGAGACTTCCGCTACAACCGCCACGATGGCGGACGAGACGCTCCAGGGTTCGAGCACCGCGCTCCCGCGTGTCTCGAAGCCCGGCCGCGTGCCGATCAAGAGCTGGGTCATCGACCTCGAGGGCTCGGCCCTCGAGCAGGCCACGAACCTGTCGAACCTGCCGTTCGCGATCCGACACGTCGCGCTGATGCCCGACGCGCACGCCGGCTACGGCATGCCGATCGGTGGCGTCCTGTTCGCCGAGCGCGCGGTCGTGCCGTACGCGATCGGCGTCGATATCGGCTGCGGCGTCGCCCTCGCCGAGACCGACCTCACGGTCGAGACGCTCGGTGCGGACCAGCTGAAGGCCACGCTCGCGCAGATCGCGCGGGACGTGCCGGTGGGCACGGCCGGCCAGCCGAAGGCGGTCGACCCTGCGAAGGCCCTTGCCGACATCGGCATCGATCTCCCGGCGTCGATCGAGGCCGGCTGGTTCGGGCGCGCCGTCAGCCAGCTCGGGACGCTGGGCTCCGGGAACCACTTCCTCGAGGTCCAGCGGGACGAGCCCGGCCAGGTGTTCGTCATGCTCCACTCCGGCTCCCGGAGCCTGGGCAAGACGATCTGCGACGCGTTCCACAAGCGCGCGCTCGCGGAGAACCGCCTGTGGCATACGAAGCTGCCGCACGACGAGCTGGCCTACCTGCCCGTCGGGACGGACGGCTTCGACGGCTACTGGGCCGCAATGACCTTCGCGCTCCGGTCCGCCGAGGTGAACCGGGCGCGGATGATGGACGCGGTCGAGCACGCGTTCGGGGCGGCACACGAAGGTGGGTCGCTTCGACCGGCTGGTCGACGTGCACCACAACTACGCGGCCTGGGAGAACCACTTCGGTTCGAATGGGATCGTGCACCGGAAGGGCGCGGTTCGCGCTCGCGCGGGCGAGACCGTCCTCATCCCGGGCTCGATGGGCACCGCGTCCTACGTGGCCGAGGGCCTCGGCAACCCCGAGGCGTTTGCCACGTCGCCGCACGGTGCCGGCCGGGCCCTGTCCCGGACGGCGGCGCGGAAGGGCAAGACGTCACGCGAGGTCTTCGACGAGATGGCCTCGCTCGGGGTCACGATCCACTCCGGCGACCCGAAGACGGTCGCCGAGGAGGCGCCCTTCGCGTACAAGGACATCGAGGTGGTCATGGCC
>JBKKDM010000074.1:0-2750 GCA_046707905.1 Candidatus Limnocylindrales bacterium | reverse complement strand
TCGATCGGGTTGAACGCTCGCGGATGATCCTTCTCGGCGAGCTCGAGGAGGTGGACCCGATGGGCCTGCTCCGGGGGAACTGTGTCGAGGAGCCGCGCCACCGCGTCTCCGTGCGGGGCAATGAAGGTGAAACCCCGCCCGACTCGCAGGTCGTCGGCGGCGAGGGCGACGAGCTCGGTGCTCTTGCCCGATCCCGTCCGCCCAAGCAGCACGAAATGGCGGGCGAACAGGCTCTCGGGCACGAGCACCGGGCGGCCGGCGTCAAGGCCGATCGCCCGCAGGCCGGGTTGCGCGGTGACGATCGGCGCCGAGAGGCGCCGGCTCCGGATCGCATCGACCGGTCGCGACTCCTCCGCGGCGCCCGTGAGACCCCAAAGTTCGGCGAGATCACGGGCCGACACCCGCATCGGGCGTGACCGCCCGCCAACCGTTGCGTCGATCGTCCAGCCGGCCGCCCGAAGCGAGCCGACCGCGCCGATCGCATCGAACAGCCAGGCTCTGGCTGCAGCAGAGTTAGTCGAGCTCGCCTGAAGGTCGGCGGTCACCGAGAACAACGGGCTTGGCGTGCGCGCCGAGAAAGACCGCGCCGACGCCGGCGCGGCTCTCGACGGCCGGTTGAGGAACGAATCGAGGAGCATCTCGCCCGTTCCCGGGGCGTCGTCGGACCGCTGGTCCTTGGCTGGTGGCAGGGGCGTTACGTGGAGACGCCAGGCCGCGGACGCGCCATCCGGGAGGCGCGCGAGGAGCTCGACAAGGATGGCGCCGAGGTTCGACGACGTCCCGGGCCCGGCGGCTTCCGGTGGCTCACCTCGGACGGCGAGCCGGAGCGAGGGCACCTCCACCCTCGGCGCCTCCGCTCGATCGAGCTCGGCTCCAGGAAAGGCGGCGGCGACTGCCATCTCGACCGAGCGCCCGAGCTGGCGCGGCGCCTCGATCTCCCACCGTGCGCGGCCGTCCACCCACCGGATCGCGAGAGCGAGCTGTGGCCAGCCGCTGGCCCACGCCGACACGCCGCGTCGACCTCCCGGATGGAGCGCCGCGACCAGGCGCACCGCGCCGTCCCGATCGGCGGCCGCGCCCGGGTCCAGTCGCAGCGTCCAATGGAGCCGCTCGCCAACCGTCGCCCGCTCGTACGAGCGCTGGCGGAGGAGCACGACGACGCGTGGAGCGGCGGTCACCGTCGCGCCGACGGCGAGACAGCCGATGCCAACCGGGAGCGCGATCGAAACGAGGGCGAAGAGCGGGCCCAGCACGACGTCGGTCATGGCGAACCTCCTTGCGTTCCGGTGGGTGGCAGAACGAGGAGCGGATCGATTGGTTCGCCCGAGGCGTAGATCTCGAAGTGGAGGTGTGGCCCGGTCGTGTTGCCGGTCAGACCGACCGACCCGACGACCTCGCCGGTTGTCACCGACTCACCGACTCGGACACGGAGTCCGGACTCGAGATGGCCGTACCGCGAGAGGACGCCCGGGCTGTGCTCGATCTCGACGACGACCCCGCCATCGGACAGGCGGCCGGCGATCGTCACCCGCCCAGACGCGATCGCCTGGACCGGTGTGCCGATCGGCGCGGCGAGATCGAGCCCGTCGTGGAAGTGCTCGTAGCATGTGCCCTGGTAGCAGAGCGGCGGCTCACGGGTGAATGTGGTTGGCCCGAAGCCCTGGCTGATCCGACCGCCCTCGATCGGCCAGACGACGCGCGCGCCGTAGCCATAGCGTTCGGCCCAGCCCATTACGAGCGGCGGATACCAGTCGGCCGGGTTGTAGCGGAAGAGCGCGCGCTGCCATTCGGTCGGCGCGCCGTTCGACTTCAGGTAAGCCGCCGCGGCCGGGATCGCGTCGACCGGGTCGCAGATATCGGGATCCGAGATGCCGGCGAGCTTCGCGGCGTGAACGAATGTCGGCTCGAGGAACTGCATCGGGCCGCGGGCACCGGCGTAGTTCGGATCGCAGCCGTTGCGATTGCGGCCGTGGTTCGTCTCGACCCGCCCGACGGCGGCGAGGACCGGCCAGTCGAGTCCGAACCGCGCAGCCGCATCCTGATAGAGGAAGAGGTAGTCGACCGGGATGTCGGCGACGGCCGGCGGGGCCGCCGGGACCTTGGGCGCCGCAAGCGCCGCCCAGTTGCCGGTCAGGATCCCGACGGCACCAAAGATGACGAGCAGGCAGACGAGGGGGATCGCGCAGCCGACCGCCGCGCAGCCGCACCCGCGGCGCCTCACGAACTATTCGGGGCGTCGTAACCCAAGTGGGACTGGCCGACCAGGTCGGCTGGACGGGTGGTGAGCCATTCGTACTCGCGCTTGCTCACCCGGGCCTCGAACGCGACGTGGCTGCGCCCGACGAAGAGGAGCCCTTCCCCGGGGCGGGCATGAAGCAGCGAGCGGCGCTCGGCCACGGTCAGATCGAAGTACCGGCCGATAGCCTCGACGCCCTCAGGCGTCTGGCCGAGGAGGACGCGGATGTCGCACTGCTTGACGATCGCCTCGCCGTAGTCCGAGCGCAGGAACTCGGCGATGTCCTGGGTCGCGAGCTGGAGCCCGGCGTGGTAGTGGCGGGCCGAGCGGGCCAGCTCCTCGATGAAGTCGGCGCCCGATGGCTGGCGCATCACCTTCCAGGCCTCGTCGACGACGACAAGCTTGGGCCTGAGGTCCGACCGCACGGCATCCCACAGGACGCCGAGCGCGGCGAGTTGGGCGACGTCGCGCACCTCCGGGTCGCCGATCGCCGCGAGCCCGACGACGAGAAGCC
>JBKKDM010000073.1:0-7894 GCA_046707905.1 Candidatus Limnocylindrales bacterium | reverse complement strand
CGCGGGCGCGGCCGGCGCGGGCGGCGGCGCGGGCTCGTCCCCGGCGTCGGCGCCGATCCAGTCCGGATGCGGGCTGTCGTCGACGAGCTCGCGCAGATCGACGCGCCGCTGGACCTCGTCGTCGGAGAGGATCGCCTCCTCGCTGTAGCCCTTCGGCGTTTTCGGGGCACGCGGGTTTCGGAACTGGCGATCGAAGCCCCCGCCCTCGTTCATGACGGTGCGTCGCGGCGGTCTCGAGCGAGCGCAAAGGCGACGACACCGAAGACCACCAGCGCGCCGAGGAACGCGAAGACCCCGGTGGCGCTCGAGACGATGAGCGACATCAGGCCAAGCGTCGCGCAGACCACGTAGATCAGCAACACGGTCGAACGATGCGAAAGTCCCAGGTCCAGCAGTCGATGGTGGATGTGGCCGCGATCCGGGCTGAACGGCGAGCGCCGCGACGACAGCCGCCGCACGATCACCCAGAACGTGTCGATGATCGGAACGGCCAGCACGAGCAGGGCGACGACCACCTTGGCCGAGCCGAGGATCGCCAGGACCGCGAGGACGTAGCCCAGGAACATGACCCCCGCCGTCCCCTGGAAGATCGATGCCGGATGGAAGTTCCAGCGCAGGAACCCGAGGAGGCCGCCGGCGAGCGCGAAGCACAGGACCGCGACGAGGGGCTGGTCGACCTGTCGGGTCAGGCTGAGGAGCCCCAGCACGACCGCCGCGATCAGCGCGATGCCCGACGAGAGACCGTCCAGACCATCGATGAAGTTGAGGCTGTTGATCATCCCCACGATCCAGACCACGGTGAAGGCCATGCCGACGACGACCGGGAACTGGATATTGCTCGCGCCGAACGGGTTGCCGATGAAGGCCACGACGATCCCCGTTGCGACCGCCACGCCGGCCAGCGCGACCTGCCCGAGGAACTGCCACCGGGCGCGAAGGTCGAAGCGGTCGTCGAGCGCGCCGATGACGGTCGCGAGGATGGCGCCGCCGAAGAGGCCCGCAAGGTTGAGGGGCGTGATGCCCCGAAGTCCCGGCATCCCCGGGATGGCGCTCCCCAGGGCCACGATCGCGCCGCCCACGACGAGGAACGCCAGGGCCACCGCCACGCCCCCGCCCCGCGGGATCGGCGACTCGTTGACCCGCCGGTGGTCGGGGTGGTCCAGGATCTCGCGGTCGTGGACGAACCGGCGGACGAGCGGGGTCGCTATGAGCGAGATGATCGCCGCGATGACGAAGGCACCGATGATGGCCGGGATGGCCGGCCCCGCCGAGAGGGCGAAGCTCACCCGGCGGTCTCGCCGAACAGGCCGGGCACCGGGAAGCGACCGACGATCTCGGCGACCTCGCCGGCGAAAGCCGCCTTCGCGTCGGCGTCGTCACGCCGGGCGATGGCCTCGGTGACGAGGCGGGCGATCGCGCGCATCTCCCCCGGCCCAAAGCCACGGGTCGTCGTTGCCGGAGTGCCGAGGCGGATGCCCGACGAGGTGTTCGGCGGGAGCGGATCGAACGGGATGGCGTTCTTGTTGACCGTGATCCCGATCTCGTCGAGGAGGTGCTCGGCCTCCTTGCCCGTCACGCCGAGCGGCGTTACGTCGACGAGGAGCAGGTGGTTGTCGGTGCCGCCGGAGACGATCCGCGCCCCGCGCTCGGCGAGACCCTCGGCCAGCTCGGCCGCGTTCTCGATCGTTCGCTGCTGGTCGCGGCGGAAGTCCTCGCCGGCCGCGAGCAGCAGGCCCACGGCCTTCCCGGCGATCACGTGCATCAGCGGGCCGCCCTGGACGCCCGGGAAGACGGACTTGTCGATCTGCGCCGCGAGCGTCGTCTTGACGCTCGGGTAGTCGGCCGGATCGACCGCGTCCGGGAGGTTCTCGCGGCTGAAGATGAGGCCGCCGCGACCGCCGCGGAGCGTCTTGTGGGGCGTGGTGGTGACGATGTCCGCGTGCGGGAACGGGCTCGGGTGGACGCCCGCGGCCACGAGGCCCGCGATGTGGGCCATGTCGACGATGAGCAGCGCGCCGACACCGTGGGCGATCGCGGCCATTCGCTCGAAGTCCCAGAGGCGCGGGTAGGCCGAGGCGCCGCCGACGATGACCTTCGGGCGGACTTCCTTCGCGGCCGCCTCCATGCGGTCGTAGTCGATCCGTTCCGAGCCCTGCTCCACGCCGTACGGGTGAATCTCGTAGAGCTTGCCGGAGAAGTTCACCGGCGAGCCGTGCGTAAGGTGGCCGCCGTGGGCCAGGTTCATGCCGAGGATCCGGTCGCCGGGCTGGAGGACGCTGAAGTAGGCGGCCATGTTGGCTTGGGCGCCCGAGTGGGGCTGGACGTTGACGTGCTCGGCGCCCGGGAAGAGGGCCAGGGCCCGCTCGATCGCCAGGTTCTCCGCGACGTCGACGAACTCGCAGCCGCCGTAGTAGCGCTTGCCCGGGAGCCCCTCGGCGTACTTGTTGGTGAGCCACGAGCCCTGGGCCTCCAGGACCGCCGCGTAGACGTAGTTCTCGCTCGCGATCAGCTCGATCTTGTCGCGCTGGCGGTCCCGTTCGCGGACCATCGCGTCCCAGAGCGCCGGATCGACGTCGGCGAGCCGTGCCCAGCCGAGCTCCGCCGGCGGCGCGTACGTCATGCCTGGACCTCCCTGCCGGAACGGGGCGTCCGGCCCTGCGTTGACCCTATCTTCCCACGCCCGGCAGCCCCGCCGACGCCAGGCAGCGCGAGATCGCGTCCTCCTCGATGGCCCCTGAACGCAGGATCCGCGGCGCCTCGCGGGTGACGTCGACGACGGTCGATGCCGGACCGCCCCCGGCCGGCCCGCCGTCGAGGACGAGGTCGATCGAGCCCCCGAGCAGCCGCTCGATCTCGTCGGCGTCGCGCGCCTCGGGCTCGCCCGTCCGGTTCGCCGACGTTGTGGGCAACGGCCCGAGGGCCCGCGCGAGCGCACGGGGCGCGTCGTGGTTCGGGACCCGGAGCCCGACCGTGGGGATGGCGCCGGGTGCGAGCTCGCCGCCGGTGAGCGCCGCCGGCAGCGGGCGATCCGTGCGCCGCGGGACCACGAGCGTCAGCCCACCAGGCCAGAACGCCCCTGCGAGGGCCCGCGCGACCGGCGTGAGCTCGCCGATCTCCGCCGCCTGCTCGAGGTCCGCCAGCAGGAGGGCGATTGCCTTGTCCGGCGGGCGCGACTTCGCGGCGAAGAGCCGCTCGATCCCGCCGGGGGTCTCGAGCGAGACGCCGATCCCATAGACGGTGTCGGTCGGCAGGGCCACGACGCCGCCCGCCCGAAGAGCCTCGATCGCCGTTGCGCGGCCGTCCGGACCGTCGGGGACGCGGCGCAGGGTCACACCTCCGGACGCTCGGCGGCCGGCGCGCCGCCCGCGCTCGGCTGCCGCAGGATCGCGACCCGCGGCAATCCCCCGAGGTCCCGCTCGATCTGGAGATCCCACCCCGGCAGCCGTTCGGCGGCAAGCTCGCTGAAGGTCTGCTCCTGGTCGCCACCGATCTCGAGGAGTGCCGTCCCGCCGCGAGCCAGTGAGCCCGAGAGCTGGGCGAGCAGGCGCTCGAGCACCCGGAGCCCGTCCGCACCGCCGTCCAGGGCGAGGACGGGCTCGAACGAGGCCGCCCTGGGCAAGTCCGGGATCGCAGCGGTCCGGACGTACGGCAGGTTCGCGACGACGACGTCCCAGGCAGCCATTCGATCGCCCGGTAGCAGGTCCGAGACCTCGAACTCGATGCGATCGCCGATCGCGTGCCCGACCGCGTTCTCCTTCGCGAGCTGGAGCGCATCGGCGGAGACGTCAAGCGCGGTGAGCGCCACGTCGTCGAGCATCCGGCGGCGGTTGAGGAGGACCGCGAGCGTCACGATCACCGCGCCGCTGCCCGTGCCGACGTCGGCGACCCGGATCGGTGGTGCGCCGACCGGGCGCGGCGCACCGACCAGGCGCCGGACGATCTCGAGCTCCGCCAGCTCGACGAGCCGCTCCGTCTCGGGTCGCGGGATCAGGGCCCGGTCGTCGACGCCGAAGGCCAGGCCCCGGAACTCCTTGACGCCGCGGATGTAGGCGACCGGCTCGCCCGCGACCCGCCGATCCAGGAGCTCCCGGTATCGATCGGCCGCGCCCTCGCCGACCGGAGCCGACCAGTTCGCGATGACCCCGGTTCGATCGATGTCGAGGGCGTGGGCCAGCAGGAGCTCGGCATCGAGTCGGGCCGTCTCCGACCCGCCGTCACGGAGGCGAGCGACCCCGACGTCCAGGAGCTCGCGCACGGTCGCCATCGCCCCGAGGACTCCTTCGTCCGCGTCAGGCGCCTGGATCGACCAGGTCGGCGAGCCGCTCGGCCTGGTCGGTCTGGATCAACTGGTCGATGAGCCTGTCGAGGTCGCCCATCAGCACCTTCGGGAGGTTCGAGAGGTCCATCCCGACGCGGTGGTCCGTGATCCTGTCCTGGGGAAAGTTGTAGGTCCGGATCTTGTCTGCCCGGTCGCCCGAGCCGACCATCGAGCGGCGCGTCGCCGAGTCAGCCTCGCGCTGCTGCTGCCGCGCCAGCTCCTGGAGGCGAGCCCGAAGGACGGCGAACGCCTTGGCCTTGTTCTTGTGCTGGCTCTTCTCGTCCTGGATCTCGACGACGAGGCCCGTCGCCAGGTGGGTGATCCGCACCGCGGAGTCCGTCGTGTTGACCGACTGCCCACCCGGGCCCGACGAGCGCTTGACATCGATGCGGACGTCACGCTCCTCGTCGATCTCGATCGCGGTCTCCTCGACCTCGGGCATGACGACGACCGTAGCCGTCGAGGTGTGGATGCGACCCGACGATTCGGTCGCGGGAACACGCTGGACGCGATGGGTGCCGCTCTCGAACTTGAGCCTCGAGTAGGCGCCGTCGCCCGCGATCTCGACGATCGCCTCCTTCACGCCCCCGATCCCGGTCTCGTGGAGGCTCATGACCTCGGCCTTGTACTTGTGCCGGGTGGCGTACTGGAGGTACATCCGGAGGAGCTCGTTGGCGAAGAGCGCGGCCTCGTCGCCGCCGGTGCCGGCACGGATCTCGAGGATGACGTTGCCGTCGTCTGCGGGGTCGCGGGGCAGGAGAAGGACGCGCAGCTCGTCGATCAGGCGAGTCTCGTCGGCCTCGAGCCGGGCGACCTCGTCCCGCGCGAGGGCCTTCATCTCGTCGTCGCCCTCGTCGCGCAGCTGGCGGGCGCCCGTCAGCTCGTCGCGGGCCCGGCGGAGCTCCTGGTAGGCCTGGACGACGGGCTCGAGGCGAGCCACCTCCTGGCCCAGGCGGCGCAGGGCATTGGGGTCCGAGTGGACCTCCGGCGTGGCCAGCTGGGCGTTCAGGTCCTCGTACTGGCGAACGACCTCGTCGAGCTTCGCGTCGAGGTTGTCGCTGACGCTCACGCCGTCACGACGTCATGCCGCGACGGCGGCAGTATCCGGATCGAGACGCTGGCGCTCCGGCAGCTCGGAGCCCGACGGCACCTGCTCCCCGTCGGCCTCGAGGGCCTGCTCCATCGACACGATCGCCACCTCGATCTGGTCGTCGGACGGCTGCTTGGTGGTGATCATCTGGACGAGGATTCCGGGCGCCATGAGCGCCTTCACGAGGGGGTTCGCGCGGTGCCTGGCCCCGAAACGCAGGATCTCGTACCCGATCGCGGCGATCACCGGGATGAGGATGATCCGCCCGCCGACCATCAGGACCGGGTCCTCGCGGCCCAGGAAGCCGAAGAGCAGGATCGACAGGATGATCACGACCACCAGGAACTCGGTGCCGCAGCGGGGGTGCGCGGTCGGGTACTTCCGGATCTCGGTGACGGTAAGCGGATCGTTGTGCTCCAGCGCGTGGATAGTCATGTGCTCGGCGCCGTGGTACTCGAAGACCCGGCGGATGTCGGGCATCCGCGCGATCAGCGCGAGGTAGCCAAGGAACAGGCTGACGCGGATCAGGCCCTCGACGATGTGCTGGACCCAGTCGGACTCGACCCGTTGCGTGGTGAAGGACGCCAGGAACAGCGGGAGCAGGAAGAAGAACCCCACCGCGATCGTCATCGTGATGCCGAGCATCAGCGCGACCGAGCCCTTGCCGAGCTGGACGCCCTCGGCGCTGGCCTGGATGTTGGCGCTGCGGATCAGCCACTTGGTCCCGACGACGAGGGTCTCGTAGAGCACGATCAGGCCGCGAACGAAGGGGGCCTTCGCGAGCTTCCAGGCGTGAGGGCCGCTATCGAGCGGCTCCGCGGCCCAGACGATGTGACCCTCCGGGTGGCGGAACGCCACGGCGATCGCGTCACGACCGCGCATCAGGACGCCTTCGATCAGCGCCTGACCGCCATAGTTGAACTTCGGCATGCGGGGAGTCTAGAGGCTCGGCCGCGTGGGCCAGCCCTGGGCCGTTAGGCCCGTACCTGCCGCTCCAGCCGCTTCTGGAACCGCTCGACCTGGCCGGCCGTGTCGATGATGTTCTGGGTGCCCGTGTAGAACGGGTGGCAGTTGCCGCAGACGTCGACGCGGAGCTCGGGTCGCGTGGATCCGACGACCCACTCGCGGCCGCACGAGCCGCAGTGGACCTTCGACTCGAAGTACTTGGGATGCGCCTCGGGCTTCATGCCGGCTTCCCTGCCTCGACCGCCTCGACCGCTGCCGGGATGACCCGGACGCGCTTCTTGGACTTCGTGGCGTGCTCGAACTTCACGTTCCCCGCCGTGGTCGCGAAGAGCGTGTAGTCGCCGCCCAGGTCCGTGCCCGGACCGGCGAGGAAGGTCATGCCGCGCTGGCGGACGATGATCCCGCCGGCCCGCACGGCCCCGCCATCACCGATCTTGACGCCGAGTCGCTGGCCAACGCTGTCGCGGCCGTTCTTGACCGAGCCGCCCGCCTTCTTGTGTGCCAATCTCCTAGCCCTCGTCCGACTTGCGAGCGCGGGACGCCTTCGCGGGCGCGTCGCTCTTGGTCTTGCTTGCGGAGGTCTTCTTCCCGTCCCCGCTATCGGAGGTATCGGCCTTCGCGGTGCTCCGCTTGGCCGTCGTCTTGCTGTCGCTCTTCTCGCTCTTGTCGCTCTTGGTCTCGGTCTTCGCCGGCTTGTCGGCGGCGAGCTTCGCGGCCAGGGCCGCGTCCTGCTCGGCCTGGCGGCGAGCGGCGTCCTCGAGCTTCTGGCGCTCGGTCCGGCGGGCCTCATCGGCCTGCTCGACCTCCTTGGCAGCGCTCTTGCCGTCGAGGACGATGTCGCTGATCCGGAGGACCATCAGCTCCTGGCGGTGACCCTTCTTGACCCGGCGCCGGGCCTTGGGCCGGTACTTGAAGCTGATCAGCTTCGGGCCACGCTCGCGACGGACGACCTGGGCCGCCACCGAGGCGTTCGCGACGACCGGCCGGCCGATCTCCGCGGTCTCGCCGTCGGCGACGAGGAGGATCCGCTCAAGGCGGATCGAGTCGCCGGGGACGGCGTCGAGCAGCTCGACCTCAAGCTCCGTGCCGACCTCGACGCGGTACTGCTTCCCGCCGGTCTCGATGACTGCGTACATGGATCCTCTGAGCGTGGCTGGCGGTCGCGCGGCTCACGACCGCGGCCTCAAGGCAAGGAAAAGCGCACCCCGAGGCGAGTCGAGGCGCGAACGGAGAGTGTAGGGCGACCCGGTGAGGGGCGTCAATCGCGCCAGACGGCCCTGTCGAGGGACAGCGATTCTGTCCAAGTTAAGGGGACAGCGACTTTGTCACTCTCGTGGCCATGGAAACGAGGGAGACGATCACGTTGGACCGCCGAGCACAGCAGCGTCTGTCCGTCCTCAACCATGTCCTGGCCGATGAGCTCACCGTGGAGGCGGCAGCTCAGGTCCTGGAGCTGTCGATCCGTCAGACCCGCCGGCTCATCGAGCGCTATCGATCGGCCGGCGCGGGCGGCCTCGTGC
>JBKKDM010000072.1:0-25872 GCA_046707905.1 Candidatus Limnocylindrales bacterium | reverse complement strand
GAGAAGACCCGCTCCTTGGCCCTGGCCTTTTCCTCATCCCGGCGCGCGCCGCCGAAGAGGGCGTCGAAGCCGTTCTGCTCGACCGCCTCGAGCAGCACCGGCGTCTGGATCCGGTTGCGGGAGCCGTTGGGCTCCTCGTGGACCAGTCCGCGCTCGATCGCCTCGGGCACGGACGCGATGATCAGTTGCAGCCCAAGCTCCGCCACCCATTGGTCGCGGTAGTCGAGGACCTCCTGGAAGTTGAGGCCGGTGTCGACGTGCATGATCGGAAACGGAATCGGCGCCGGCGCGAAGGCCTTCTTCGCCAGGGCGAGCATCACGGTCGAGTCCTTGCCGCCGGAGAACAGCAAGCACGGACGGCGCATCTCCGCGGCGACCTCGCGGAAGATGAAGATGCTCTCCGCCTCGAGGGCGCGGAGGTGCGGCAGGACGTGCGATTTCACGGGTCGGCGTGGACCTCGGCTGGGGTTCTGGGGCTGGCTGATGGGTGAGCTGCAGCCCGTATCATCGCAAACGTGACGCTGAACCTGCCGCTGGCGTTCGGCGGCCTCCTCGTCGGCGTCCTCATCGCCTGGGTCGCGCTCCGCCGGACGGTGAAGGCACGCCCGCGGGCGAAGGCCATCAGCGGCGACAATCCAGCCGTGGCATTCACTCCTGGACCGGTCGTCTACCTGACGGGGCTGTCCGGCGCGGGCAAGTCGACCATCGCCGAGGCCCTCGCCGCCGATCTCCGCGCCGAGGAAACGCCGGTCGAGATCGTCGACGGCGATGTCCTGCGAGCCCGCGACGCAACCGCCCTCGGCTTCGACCGCACGTCCCGAGAGCTACAGATGGAGCGCGCCGCCAGGATGTCGGCCGACATCGCCGCGACCGGTGCGACCGTGATCTCCGCGCTCATCTCGCCATTTGACGCCGCACGTCGGGCGGCCCGCGAGGTCATCGAGGCGTCAGGCGCCCCGTATCACCTCGTCTACGTGAGCACCCCGATCGAGGTCGCCGAGGCCCGCGACCCGAAGGGTCACTACAAGCGCTTCCGCGCCGGGGAGATCAGGGAGATGACAGGCATCGATTCGCCCTACGAATCGCCAACGGACGCCGATCTCGTCATCGACACGACCACGACATCCGTCGAGGAGGCGGTCGCCCGAATTCGCGCGATGCTCGAGGGGACGGCCTAGGGCCTCAGCGCTTCTTCCAGAAGAGCAGCGGGCGGATCTTCTCGACGAGCGCCGCGCGGGCACGACGGAGGAGCACCACCTGGAGCTGGGTGGAGGACAGCCGCAGCAGCTCCGCCGGCTCCTGGACGACGGGCGGCGCCTTGACCGGCGGACCCGCGGTCTCTTCGTCGACGTCTTCGATCTCGAGCGTCCTGGCCGTCCCTCGAGCCAGGCCAGAGGCGATCAGCACGCCCATCGCCGCCGTCGCCGCGACCTGCGGACTGACGGTCACCGGCCCACCGAAGTCGACCCGCGCCGGCGGTCGGTAGTCGAGTCCGTCCAGCTCGCCGACCACGCGCACCCCCGCGCTCCCGATCCTGGCGATGATGTCGCGCTGGATCTCCCCGATCTGATCGAGCGACCACGCCGGCAGCTCGATCCTCGGCTCGTCCGGCGATGGCGCGCGGTTCTCCATCAGCGCGGTCGCCCCGAACCGGACAACGCGGGTGTAGACCTTCCGCGACAGGTTCTCGGCCTTGTACGCCTTGTTGAACGCGCGGATGACCTCGATCTCCGGCAGCGTCATCGAGCGGTTCGCGAACGACGTGACGGGCTCGAGCGTGTCCTCCTTGAGCCCGGTCAGCCGCTCGAAGACGCGGAGGACCATGTCGTGATCGCCGTCATCGAGGGCGACGGCGGTGACCTTGTCCGTCCCGACGACCCCGGCCCACGTCTCGATGAGCCGGTCGTGCCGGTGGCGTCGCCAGAACGTGGCCCCCGCGGACCCATCCGGCTTCTCGAGGAGGTCGCGGACCCATCCATCGAGCGGGGTCGTGACCTGGTTCTGGACCCACTGCTGCCATTGCGACGGAATGATCTTGGCCAGTGGGCGGAGCGTCACCACGACATGGACGCGGGCCGGGTCGAGCTCGTCGATGACCTTGCGGATGGCGTCGGGCCTGCCGTCCGAGAAGAACTCGCTGCTGATGACGACACGATCCGCCTTCGAGTCGCGAACCCGCCGGAGCAGCCGCTCCCATTTCCAGCGCGGCGGCGGCTCCTTGTCGTCGGCCCACGCGTTGGGCAGGTTCATGCCGGCCAGCACGGCGGTCATGGCGTGGCGGCCCTCGCTGGCGTAATAGACGCCCTGCCGTTCGAGCCGGGCACGCGCGACGAAGAGGGCGGCCTGCAGCCCAGAGGTCCCGGTCTTGTGTGGGCCGATGTGGACGATTCGCGTTCCGCTCGGGAGGAGCAGCTGCGCTTCCTGCCAGGAGGGGCGGCGCGATTCCGGCGCGTCCACGAGCTCCTCCGGAGCGCGTTCGGTCACGGTCACGGCGCCATTGTCGCCGTTCGAGCGGCCGCGCGTCCTCGCGCCCTCGTGACTCGGTTCAGTCGTCGATCGGGATCTCCGTGCCCGGCGGGCACGTCGCGCGCCGCGTGTGAGCGCGAGGATGGATCCGGCCGCAAGCAGGATCGGAAGCAACGGTGACCAGCTTTGACCGGTCGCCCTGCCCGCAGGCTCGATCGTCGAGGTGTCCGGAGGCGCTTCGTCGGTGTCGTCGCCGGCCGACGCGACCATGGTGACCACATCGCTCTCGACGTCGATCTGCCCCTCCGAGTTCGGAACGATCACGCCGATGGAGTGGACGACCGCGCAGGCTCGAGTCCCGCTCGCCTCCTCCAGGACGTTGGTGTCGTGGTTGCTGAGCACCGCCGCGGGGATCCTGGCCTTGCCGACCTTGCCATCGCCGCCACTCGTGACGCCGGCCTTGCCACGGAACTCGGCCTCACCGTCGAATCCGGTGAACGCGCCCGTCGTGACGTCGACCGAGAACGTCACGTTCAGCTGTGTGCCCGCCTGGTAGTTCGTGACGAACAGGGCCGCGAGTCCGGGGTACGCGTCGGTGATGAAGCTCGGGACGATGAGCCGATTGGCGAAGACGTAGAAGCCGGAGCCACCGTCATAGTCGACGTGGCCGGTGATTGCTCCTTCGGGCGCGAAGTCGAGCTCGATGACCTTGTCATCCGCATCCAGCTCCAGGGCCAGGCACGTCGGCCCGGAGTTCACGATCGAGGGGAGCGTGGCGGCGGCGTTCACGGACAGGGTCGCCGTCGGCGTGATCTCCCACGGGGTCAGGAGGCCGAGCCCGATCGACCCGGGGGTCGGGCCGGTTGGATCAGGTGCCGTGTAGGCGGAAAGCTGGCCGCAGTCGACGATTGCTCCAGCGGCGGCCATAGCCGACCCAACCGGGACGAGAACCAGACCTCAGCGAGTGCGCACCGGCTCCGCGATCGGCTCGGGGCCACCGTGGCGAAGGTCGGCGTGGAGCACGGTAAGGTCCGAGAGGGTCACGCGGCGGCGCGGCCAGATGCGATGCAGCGGGTCTGCATACAAGAAGATCGCGCTCGCGGCCGCGAAGATGTGGATCCAGGAGATCCCGCCCGGCGCACCGACGACGTCCGTGCCCGACAGCATGGTGAGGAACCAGAGCGCGGCGGTTGCGATTCGGCGCTGCCGCGACGTGACCGTCCGATACACCCGGGGATCATCGACCCGGCTGTGCCTCGGGACAATCACGACCTTCGTTCCGGCACTTCGCTCGGCGGTACCTGCGCACGACAGGACGAATGTTCAGGCTGTTGGGCGCGGCTTGGGCCCAAGGTCGAACGTTTCCAGGGTGCACCACTATGCTCACCGCGGTGCGGGGTCGAGAGATTGCGCGGTCGTCGCAGGACGGCCGGCGGGACCGATAAGAGCCCTCGATTCGTGCTGGACGGCGAGGTTCCCCGCATGCGTGTAACGCGCACGTCCGACGGCGGCGCCTCCTGTGATGAAGCTGCATGGGTGACTGGCTCGATGGTCCTACAGACTGGCGCGACGCGAGCCCGTACGGTCGGCGCGAGCTCCGCGCTTTCCCTCGGACCGGGCCGGCGCGGGGCTACTTCCCCCTCATCGCGCACCGCCCGAGATCGCGGGGGTGTTGTGCGCGATGAATGCAACGGCAGAACCGCCGTTGACCGGCGAGAGAATCGGCTCGAGCGCACGCTAGACCGATGAGCTCCAGCGGTTCCAGGTCGCTTCGAACGACTCGACGCCGAGCCGGCAGCACCAAGGTCGCCACGACGCCGGCACCCAGCCCCCAGCAACGGTCATCTTCGTATCTCGGTGAGACGCGAAAGGCTGCCGCCGCCGCCTATCACGCCGACGCGCTGGTGATGGCGCGGATGGGTTTCGTACCGCAGTCCGAAGATTGGTCGACGAAGCTCGAACAAGTCCTGATCGTGGGCTACGTCCATGCGCCCCAACGGGCGCCCGCGGTCCTCGAGGCCCTGGCCGCGGTCGAAGCGGACCCGGTCGTCGAGCCACCGTCGTCGCTGCCAGGGGAAACGACTGACCTTCGACACCGTGTCCCGATGCCGTTCGAAGCGAGGCTCGCCGTCGGAGGCGCCGCCGGCGCCATCGTGGGCGTCGCCCTCTGTCTGCTGGTCGCAACGGTCTCCGGCGAGAGCCCTGAGGCGATCTTCCTTGGCGTGTTCGCCGTGATCGGGTTGCTCGTCGGATTGATGATCGGCGTCGTCAGGGAGTAGCGGCGGCGGTGCTGGTTCCTGTCGTCGGAATCACAATGTCCCCGCACCGGCTGCAACGATGCAGCTCGCCGCATGCAGTGCGCACGAAACGGCCCACCGCCGACAATCTCTCGATGGACGATCCAAGCATCGACGACGCGATCGAAACGGCTGCCAGGCACGCCCGCGAGGCGGCCGAAGAGATGAGCGAGACGCCTGTCAGCTCGCCCGAGATCGTCGCAGAAGCGCGTATCGTCGACCGTCGAGTCGAGGACTTGGATTTGCTCGCCCAGGATGCGGTGCCGGAGGCCGACTCCGAGACGTAGGCGACTCCCATCGCCCGCCGGAACGTACCGGGCGCCCGGAAGGGGTACCGGAGAGGGAGGGCATTGCGCCCTCTGTGCCCCTCATCCGGTTGCTCTGAGTAGCGACCCCCGTGAGCGAAGCGAACCCTAGGCGTGCGGTCGCGCACTAGCACTAGGGAAGACCGCCTATACGGTCTCGAGGTGGCAGCGTGGACTGCACCTACGGCACCGGCAACGCCACTCTTCGCGCCGGAGTCGTCCGTTGTCCTTGCCCTGGCTGCCGCGATCCTCCACGGCGGACATGGGTACGGCTCCCGTCGCCGGCTGCGGGATTGGCCGGGCCTGAGGGCAAGCACATCACGCATGTCACGCTGAGCCAGTCCAGCGGCGGACGACGGGGCCATTCGATGTGCAGAACTTGACATTGACGTAGGTCGCGAAGGTCGTCCCCGCCGTGAGCTCACCAGCCGCCGGCCTCCTCGAACGGGAATCCTGGCTCGGTATCATGGCCCGCACGGAGGCTTCTCAATGCTGGAGATGCAAGGCGTGGTCGGCATGCCGCGGGATCTGCGCCGACTGGCCGTCGGCGCACTCTTCGTGTCGCTCGTCATCGGCTTGGGGAGCAGCCTCCTGTTCTTCGCCGCGTTCCAATTCCGTCTCGATTGGTTCGCGCAGCCGTCACTCGCGATCCGTGGGGGAGAAGCGACCGCCGCGGCCCTCCGATGGGGCGGGGTGCTTGATCTCGTCGGTTACTACCTCGCGACGGCTGTACTGGCGTATGCGCTATGGCGGCACCTGCGGCCCAACAACGAAACAGTCGCGGATCTCAGCTTCCTGGGTGCGTTGGCGTACACGGCTGCTGGCGGCGCTGGTGCTGCCGTGTTGGCCATGGTGGCCCCGCTGTTGATCGATCATCACGCCCAGTCGTCTTCACCGGAGCTGTGGGAGGCGCAGTTCACGTTCCTCTTCGAGGCAGTGGGCCGAGGCGTGTGGCAGCTGTTCGACGGCATCGCGCTGTCTGTGTGGTGGCTCGGCATCGGCATCTTGCTGCGCGGCGATCACCCTGGAATTGCCCGACTGTCACTTGCGCTTGCAGCGGTCGGCATCGCCGGGGTCGTCGTCAACGTTCTCGGCTTCTCGACCCTGCGAGATGCAACGCTGGCTCTTATCTTCGCGATGTGGACAGCTTGGTGGATCTGGCTGCTTGTGCTCCTGCGTCGTGGGTCGAAGGTAACAATGGCGTAGGCGCCACCAGAGGACCGACGGCGGGGAGAGCTGAGTCGCCGGGTGGGCCACCGGGCCATCGCGGGCTAGTAGTCGCCTTGCTGATGGAAGCCCAACACGCAGGTCGACCCAAGCAGGTCCGGCGTGCATGGCTCGACCCAGGCGATGATCCGGTACGGTCCGGGAATGTACCGACGCGGTTCAGGTTCTGAGCCGAGAAGGTCAGGTGCCGGGTAGAGGCGATACCTCTGGCCGGTCAGCAGCACGCGCTTGCGGTTGGGGTTGAGGACCTCAGTCTCGGACCCGACACGCCAAGCGGTATACCCGGTCGGCCACCTCACTGGCGCTCCATCCAATTCCATGATCGGCGTGCCGGTTTCCGGGTCGGCAACGACGTCCATCACCACGTTCACGAAGGATGCAGATCCCGATAGTTCGTCGGTGAGGAGCGGCACTTGCGCACCGCGAGTCGGCGCTGGCATTGGCGCCGGCCCACTGCACCCGAGCAGCGACAGCGCAAGTCCGAGAGCGATGGCGTTGTGACGCATGCGACCCCCGTAGAGCACTGTAGTGGATGACGGACGCCCGCAGGGTAAGCCCCTGGTCGCTGTTGCCCGACGCGCGGGATGGACGCGAAGAGGCGTCCGGGCGGCAGTCGGTCAGGCGCAGCGGCGCGGGTGGGCCACCGGGTGTGCGGACTCCCAATCGGTTGCGACGACAGACACGAAGTTGGCGATGACCTGGAGCTTTGGGATCGTCCCGCGCGGCCCCTCGGAGGTCTGGAGAAAGACCTTCTCGGTCCTCGTTGCGATGGCGTCGTCTAGGTCCAAGGTATGCCGGTGGACCTTGGTGATCTTGTACTTGAAGAGGTACCCATCTCCCGTATAGATCTCGACGATGTCGCCGATCATCCCCTGCCCGTCGTTGACCTGCGAAGAGGTGAGGAGCGGCAGGAACATGCCCACGCGGGCGTGCGCATAGATGTACGTCGCGCGACCTTGGCCCGGCTGACCGAGACCTCGCAGGTACATCGCGACATCGCACAGCGGGTACGTCCCGTACTTCGCGGTCTGGAGCATGATCGGCAGGTCAATCCCCAGACGACTGATGACGATCCGTGTCGCGACGCGGCCGCTGGAAAATGTCGGGCTCGGCCCGCCAGAGGGTGGTTTCGTCCGGCTCGGCGCGCGCGAGGGTGACTCCGTCGGGCTCGGCGCGACCGAGAGTTGGTCCGTCGGGCTCGGCGCCCGCGAGGGGGGCTGTTGGCCGGCAGTCGCCGCGCTGCTCGGGTGCGCAGGCACAGGGGCCTGCGCCTGGCACGCAGCCAAGACGACTGAAAGAGCCGATATCGCGAGAGCGCGGCGCACGATCTTGACGGGCCCACCATTCGATCGCAGGATGAAGGAGCCTACCTCGAAAACGGTTTGCCTGATTCAGCTCCGCGTTTCGGACGTTTCAGCGGCGTCACCGGATCCTCGCAAGCTGATTTGTGGGTATGGCTGTGGGTACGGCCTAGAATCAGACGAACCCTCCATTAGCCAGGAGGGGTCGTTTCATGTTCGATAGGGCTGGTGAGCCTGGAAGGACTTGAACCTTCAACCCGCTGATTAAGAGTCAGCTGCTCTGCCATTGAGCTACAGGCCCAGGGCGAGTGAGTGTAACTGAACGCAGATTCGGCCCCAGCGGCTCCGGCCGAGCTCGAAGGCACCTGCCGCTGACGACGGGTCAGGCCCGACCGTGCAGCACGATCCGTTGGCCGTTCGTGGCCCCGGCCTCTGGGGAGCACAGCCAGAGCATCGCCGCGGCGATCTCGTCGGGCCGTGTGTCGGTCGGCTTCTCGTCGCCGATGGCGCGGATAACGACCACGTTCGACGTGGCGGTGGTGCCCGCGAGGTCCTTCGCGACCGAGATCGTCAGTGCCTCGACGGCCGCCTTTGAAGCGGCGTACGCGGCGTGCTTGGGCGTCGGCGCGGCGGCGACGAAGGTCGAGACCGTGACGATCCGACCGTGCTCTGCCGCCGCGATGTCAGGCAGGAAGGCTCGCACGGCGTGGACCGTGGTCCAGATGTTCAGCGAGAGCAGATTCTTCATCTCCGTGTCGTCATTCTCGACGAAGGGCCGCCCGCCCGCGTAGCCCCCCACGAGTTGGAGCAGCCCGGCGACCGGACCGAGCCGTTCACGGACCGAAGCAGCACCAGCCTCGGCGTCCTCGTTGCTCCCGAGGTCAATCCCGAGCCCCATGTGCCGGTCGAGGCCGCCCGGCAGGGTCGCCGCGAGGTTCTCGCAGTCCGCCGTGGACTGAGCGAGGAGCGCGAGCCGGTAGCCGGCCTCGGCGAACGCGGCGGCGACCACACCGCCGAGCCGCCCGGTTGCGCCGGTGATCGCCACGGCCCGATCCGCGCCGCTGCCTGCCATCCCCAAACCCTACTGCAGCTCGCCCTTGAGCAGATCCATCAGCAGCCCATCGTGGTACGTGCCGTCCTGGCCACGCTCGTAGCGCCGCATAACACCGACGCGCTTGAACCCGACTTTCTCGTAGGTCCGGATGGCCCGGGCGTTCGACGCCGCGGGGTCGATCGTGAGCCGGAAATGGCCGCGGATGTCCAGGAGGTACCGGGCGAAGGTGCGAACTGCGTCGGTCCCGATGCCACGTCCCTGGAATCGCGTCGACATGAAGATGTCGATCCCAGCGCTCTTGTAGTCCTCGTCGTCGTTCTCGGCCGCCTGGATGGACCCGGCGAACTGCCCGTCCACCTCGATCGCCCAGACAGTGAAGTGCGAATCCCCGGCGAGGAGATCATCCGCCGAGTGTGCGGGTCCGCGGGTGTCCCAGATCGACGCGACGGTCGGGTCACCAAGGACCTCGAGCAACGTCTCGCGGTCGGCCGGCCGGAGGGGTCGAAGGGTCGCCAAGTCGCCGACGAGCGTCGGCACGACCTCGCCGTCGGCGTTGCGGATGCGTCCGGGCGGGTCGATGGTGTCCGGGTCGGGCTCGATCGGCTTGTCCATCTCGAGCGCGTGGACGGTGTAGCCCAGGCGCTCGTACAGGCGCAAGGCTCCCTCGTTGGCGGCGTCGAGGTCCAGCGTCATCCGCTCCGCGCCATGCGCCCCGGCCCAGTCCTCCGCGGCACGCATCAGGGCGGTTCCCACGCCGCGACCACGCCACGCGGGCGCCACGGCCAGCCCCAGGTCCACGTGGATTCGCGGGATCCGTGCGCTGTCCGGGTCGCGCGGCCGCTTGCGCCAGAGCTCGACCATCCCGATGACGGAACCGTCGTCCGCAACGGCCACGATGCCTTCGTCGCGCGGGCCGATCAGGTGCCACCGGCGCCGCGACCGCGCCGCGGCCTCCATAGATGGCGCTTGCCATCGGTCCGGGTCGATCGTGGCGTGGTGGACCGCGCTCGATTGCTGGATCTCGAGCATCGCGGGCTCGTCCTCAGGAACCGCCGATCGCACGGTGAACCCCGGCCTCGGCTGGTCGCTCACGAACCCTCCGCCTTCACCAGGGCCTTCGGCGCGACCGACCGCCATCCCTGCCGCAGGAGCCCCTCCAGCATCGCGAGGTCGACGCGGGTGAGGTCGACGGTCACCCATCCGAACCGCCCGACGTAGGGCGCGCTCTTGAACGCCTCCGGGTCGAGGTCGAGGAGATCGGCCTGCTGGTCGCGGGTTGCCTTCAGCGAGATCTGCTCCCCGCCCTCGCCGCCGATCACGAAGATCTTCCGGCGCACCCGGAACGTGACGTCGACGTCCCAGGTGAGGATCTCCTCGACCTCTGGTAGACCCATGGCGATCGATCGAACGTCGTCGAAGGTCGCCATATCAGGCCGGCTCGCCCTCGAGCTCCGGCTCGGCGCTGGGGCCTTCGATCGTGACGTTGGGCAGCCACCCGAGCCACCTCGGCAGCCACCAGTTCCAGTCCCCGAGCAGCGTCATGGTCGCCGGCAGCAGGACGGAGCGGATCAGGGTCGCATCGATGAACACCGCGACCGCGAGCCCGAGCCCCAGCTGCTGGATGAACACGAACTTGAAGGTTACGAAGACCGCGAAGACGACGACCATGATCGAGGCGGCGTTGGTGATCGTCCCCGACGTCACCGAGATCCCGCGACCTACCGCCGCCCGCGAGTCCATGCCTCGATCCCGGGCTTCCTTGATCCTCGTGAGGATGAAGAGGTGGTAGTCCATCGACAGCCCGAAGAGGATCGTGAACACGAAGATCGGGACCCAGCTCTCGATAACTCCGCCCGAGACGATCCCCAGCGGCTCCGCGAACCAGCCTTCCTGGAACACGAGGACCATCACCCCGAACGCAGCGGCGGTCGAGAGCAGGTTCAGCAGGATCGCCTTGATTGGGATGACGATCGACCGGAACGCGATCAGCATCAACAGGAAGCTGAGTCCCAGGACGAACAGGAAGATGCGGGGCGTCGCGTCGTCGTAGATCCCCACAATGTCGAGCGTCGAGGCCGGCTGGCCCGCGACGTAGACCTCGACGCCGTTCGACTCCAGCGGCCCGAAGATCTCGGGGCGAATCTCATCGCGAACCTGGCGGACGATCGCCCGATTGGCCTCGTCGTTGCGGCCGCCGGTCATCTGGAAGCTCATGAGGAACGAGCTGCCGTCCTGCGACTCGCGGACGACCTCGCCGCCCTGGATCCCGTCGCCGAGCGCCAGGACTCGCGCCTTGAGGTCCGCGACCTGGGTGTCGATGGCGGTGTCGCTGGGGTTCGAGACGACGACGTCGAGCCGAAGGTTCTGGCCGAGCGGGAACTTCTCGTTGACGAGCTTGATCGCGGCGATGCTATCGATCGAGGACGGCAGCCCGGTGATCTCGGTGGTGCCGGTGCGCATCCGGGTGACGGGCGCCGCAGCCGCGAGCAGCAGCGCCGCGCTGAGGACGGTCAGCAGGACCGGCCGGGACATCACCGTGTTCACGAGGGCGGCCCAGATGCCGCTTCCGGGCGGGCGGGCGGCCCGGCGATCGATCGTTTCCAGCGCGCCGCGCAGCCGGAACAGCCGCGGGATCCAGGTCACCGGACGCCCCAGGTTCACCCGGTCGCCGACGATCGCCAGCGTCGCCGGCAGGAACGTGAGGCTGCCGATGACCGAGACGGCCACGACCGCCATTGTCCCCACGGCCATCGACGTGAACAGGCTGATCCCCAGGGTGACGAGCCCACCCAACGAGATGACGACCGCGATCCCGCTGAAGAAGACCGCTCGACCGGCGGTGCTCGACGAGGTCTCGATCGCGTCCGGGATCGTCGCGCCGCGGCGCCGCTCGATCCGGAAGCGCGTGATCATGAACAGCGAGTAATCGACCGCCACTGCGAGGCCCATCAGCACGATCAGCTGGGTCGCGTTCGGGCTCACCGCGCCAACGGTCTGGCTGTAGAGCGCGAGGAAGCCGTACGCGGCGGCCAGCGAGGTAACCGCGAGCAGCAGCGGGATCACCGACGCGACGATCGCGCCGAACGCGAGCAGCAGGATCAGGAACGTCACCGGGATCGTGAGGCGCAGGGAGCCGTCGAGCTCCTCGTTGATCAGCCCGGTGATGTCGTCGTTGATGAACGTGCTGCTGATGACGTGGACGCGCGCGTCCGGGAGGTCGGCGCGGACGGCGTCGACGATCGCGGGCACTGGCACGAGCTTCCGGGCGACGGTTGGGCGTTCGCCCGGCACGTTGCCGACCACCTGCACGGTCGTGCCATCGGGCGAGATCAGGCCGGCCTCGGCCGGCACCAAGAATGGGTCGATGACGCTGTCGAACGTTGGCTGCTCGGCGCCGTCGACGGTCGCCCTCGCATCGGTCAGCGCGAGCACCAGCTGATGGATGCGTGCCTGGAAGGCCTCGTTGGCAACCGCGTCGGTCCCGCCATCGACGACCACCACCACGCGTTCCGCAGGGGCGACCGGCTCCCCTGCCCCGAGCACGTCGTTGGCCGTCTCCGATTCGAGCTTTGGCCCGTTCGGGTCGTCGTTGACGTCGAGGGAGTAGATGCCGCCGGCCGCGAAGCCGGCGCCGAGGGTGCCGAGGGTCGCTGCGAACCACAGCACGAACACGGGCCAGCGATGGCGCGCCGACCACGCCGCGACTCGGACCGTCCAGGGGGTTCGCATGAGATTTCCGAGTCTAGACGGCGGGCCCGACGCTCCCCAGAGGCCGACTTCCCTGGGGCCACCCTCCATCGCGGCGTCCGCTACACGGAGGACGGCAGCATCTCGACGGCGGGCGGACTGACGTCCGGCATCGAGCTCGCCAGGCGCGTCGTGGACCGGTACTTCGGCCGAGCCGCCGCCGAGGCGACGGTCGCCTACATTGAGCACGAGCGCCCACGCTGGCGCGCCTAGTTTCGAGCGCGCGTTGGCGCGGCCCGTTTGACGCACCCGGCGCCCGGCGACCACCCTGCTGTGCATGGACCAATCGATCGCTATCGAGAACGACACGCTCGACTGGCTCATGAACTCGGATCCTGCTGTTCGATGGCAGGTTCTTCGCGACCTCCGCGGTGTGCCCGCTGAGGCGGTCGCCGCAGAGCGGGCCCGCGTTGCCATCGAGGGCCTGGGCGGGGCACTTCTCGCGTTGCAGTCACCGAATGGGACCTGGCCTCCCCACCCCGAGAACCCGGGCTGGCAGGCGAGCCCCGAAGGAACGGCGTTTACGGCCCTCCTCTGGCTGAAGGAGCTCGGGTTGGACCCGGCGGGCCCCGAGGCCCGCCAGGCGGTGGGTCCGGTGCGGGACCACGTGACCTGGCACTGGTGGGACGACCATGCCTTCTTCGTCGGTGAGGTCGAGCCGTGCATCAATAGCCGGGTCGTCGCGCTCCGCGCGTACTTCGACGAGGACGTGACCGGCCTGGTCGAGCGGCTGCTCGGAGAGCAGATGGCCGACGGCGGCTGGAACTGCGAACAGGAGCGGGGCTCGAGCGCGGCTCCTTCAACACGACGATCAACGTCCTGGAGGGGCTGCTCGAGCACGAGCGTGCGGTCGGCGCGCTGGCCGAGTCAGTGGCGGCCCGTGCCCGAGGGCACGAGTACCTCCTCGAGCGCCGGCTGCTCCATCGCCGCTCGACCGGCGAGATCATCGACCCAGAGTTCTCGCTTTTCGCGTTCCCGACTGACTACAACTACGACGTCCTCCGCGCGCTCGACTACTTCCGGAGCGCGGGCATCACCGACGAGCGCACGGCCGATGCCGTCGAGGTGGTGAGGCAGAGGCGCCAGGCCGACGGCCGGTGGCTCCTCGATCGGCGGAACCCCACCCACATCGGCTTCGATCTCGGCGAGGTGCGAGACGAGCCCAGCCGCTGGATCACGCTTCGGGCGATTCGAGTCCTCGCTTGGCAGGAAGGGCGAGGTCGCTAGCAACTGCGCACCCGAGGGCGTTGTGGCGGATCGCGTCGAGCGGGCGGTCAGCGTCGGCCCAACGTAGCCGTCGAGCAGCTCGGCGAGCTCCCGAGGTCGGCTGAGCGCCGGGCAGTGACCGCTGTCGAGCTCGTCGGGCGTGATCCCGAGGCGATCGCGGAGGACGCCCCGAAGCCAGTCGGCGGGGAAGAAGCGGTCGTCTCGGCCAACGATCGCGCGCGTCTCGATCTCCGGCCAGGCCGTCAGCGGCCACGGCTCCAGACCGGGCGTGTCCGATTGGCCACGTCCGTGGGCGACCGCCTCCTCCGCCAGCGGGCGAGGAACGTCGTGGTAGAAGACCGCGATCGTGCTGCTGTCGTCGAGCTTCGCGGGCTCCCAGTTCGTGGCTCGAAACATCTCGTCGGCGGTCTCGCCGGGCTTCGGCACCATCGCGGCGAGGAGCACGATCAGGCGCGCTTTGATTCGATCCGCGACCAGCGGGGCGACATAGCCGCCGAACGACTGCGCGACCACGACCACATCCTGCCGGTCCCCGATCGCATCGATGACGACCTCGGCGCATCGTTCGAGCCCGGCCGAGTCGTCCTCGGCGGGCAGGTCCGGCGCGACGGTCTCGTAGCCACGAGCACGGAGCTCGGCCTCGACCAGGTGCCAGTACCAGCCAACGTCGCCCGCGCCGTGGATAAAAGCGAAGGTGGTCATCCGGATCCCTTGCGGACCCGGAACCGGACGACCGTGGCGCCACCAACCTGCTCGCTGCTGATCGGCTCCAGGTCCACCCTTGCGCTGCCCGCGGGCGAGAACTGGACGCCGCCGCCGAGGACCAGGGGCAGGAGGTAGACGAGAATCTCGTCAACAAGGCCGTGTCGGAGGGCTTGCGCGGCGACATCGGCCCCGAGGATCTCCAGGTCCTTGCCGCCGGCGGCCGCGAGGGCCGTGGCGACTGCCTCGGCGATGTCGCCTTCGAGGATCGTGACCCGAGGGTTGGGCGGATCCAGCGGACGATGTGTCAGGAGGAACATCGGGCCGGCGAACGGATAGTCCCTGCTGTCCGGCTGTTCGGCTTTCATCCGCTCGCCGACGTCCCAGGTTCGCCGGCCGATGAGCATCGCGCCGGTTGCCTCAGCGACCTCGGCCGCGACGTCGTGTGGAGCGAGATCGCCGATCCAGTCCATCGCGTCACCGGGGCCGGCAATGAAGCCATCGAGCGACATCGCCCGATTCACGACGACCTTGCCCGTTCCGGTGTCCATGTCCGTCATGTTGCCGCGTTGCCCATCAATGAGCGCGGCGGAATCTCACTGGTCGGCAACCAGTCTTCGGATAGTCTCGAGGACGTCGGCGAAAGGCTCTCCATCCAGCGGAGCCGGGAACGGTCCGAGCGCGTTCTCCCAGCCCTCCGGGCCATCGACGATACGGACGACACCACCAAGGTTGCGCAGCACCGACTGGTAGCCGTTCGGTCGACCGTAGAAAAAGCGGTCGTCGGGATCGATAGATGGGTCGACGCCGAGCTGAGCTCGCACAGTCGGATAGTGATTCAGGAAGAGAAGTATCTCGCCGCTAGGGATCTTGTCGGCTGGCTGCTCCGCCTCACCTAGGCGTGCCACGAGGACACATCCAGGGACCTGCATTTCCGGGGTGCCATTGAGGACTTCATCGACAGCCACGATCCCAAACGTCGTTTTGCGAAAGCTGCCGGGACGATCAAAGGACTGCAGCTTCCCGTCCTGCGTGCCAACCACGAGCCCGCGAATGACCAAATGCGCTCCGGCAGTGATCTCGGCAAGGGACGCAAAGTGGTAGTTCGTCCGGACAAAATCGGAGTTCTCCTCCCAGAAGGCGTTCGAGAGCTCGATCTCGCCAACCGCGATGGCCGCAACGGGCGGCGACGCTGCGTCACTTTGCTGGGGACCCGAGCAACCGATCACGAAGACCGTCAGTGCCAGACATGCGAGATGACGCACGGCCGGCTCACTCAGCGTCGCGCAATGTCACGCGACGCACCTTCTCACACGAGTGAAGGATCCGCGCCTCAGGCCGCGTCCATCACCGAGTTGAGCGGCGGGTACGGTGGACCGTGTCGAATCGCGTTCATGAGTTCTCGCGCCGCTCGTTGCCCGTCCGGGAATTGGTCGGTTCGATCCCAACGCCACGCAGCGACCATCGCAAGGACGAGGCCACGGCAGTCGCGGAGTAGTTCCGGCTTTACGTGGGAATAGCGCTCGCTGACGTCTTCGGGCACATGGGCCAGATCAAATTCGACAGGCCCGCGACAACACGTCTCGAGGTCGATGAAGAGTGGCCCGTTCCTCGTGCTGAGTACGTTGCCTGGGTGTGGCTCGCCATGCAGCAGTTGCTCGACGGCGCCGCGGTGCTCGATAGATCCCATCAGGTCGAGCAACGCGTTGCTGAGAACTTCCCGGTCCGCGGGGGCGAGCGCGGGAGTGCGGTCGGGGCTCGCGACGAGTTGTTGAGCCTCCGCGACCCGATCCGTGAAGTGCGGCGCGGTGACATGCACGTTCCGCAGGCGGGCATGCAGCTGCTCCAGGGCATGTGCGTAGTCGACTGGTGCGACGCCCCGAGGTGAGACGGGTTCGTAGTACGTCCAGAACGTGATCACGAACCCGTCACGTCCGTAGACAAGCGGCGCAACCCGAGGCTCAAGAGCAGCAAGAGGGCTCTCAGTGTGGGCGAACCGCTTCGCAAGCTCGACTTCGAGCCCTGCTGCCTCGTGCGCCTGATGTGCGACACGGGTAAGTACGTCACAAGGCAGCAGGCGCACAGCGAGCCTGTTCGAGTCGTGAAGAACGATCGCGTCGTCGACCGTCAGGTCAAGCGCTGAGGCGGTCGACATGGCCGCAGCCACCGCGCGCGGGACGTCTGATGAATGCATTTCGCCTCAGCGTCTGATCAGTCGGCGTGATGACACATGAGCGTCAGCCCATCGACTCCTGGTTGTCGATCTGGGCGCGCTGCAACCGCCCGGAGAAGTCCACGTAGATCGACTTCCACTCGGTGAACGAGTCGAGGGCGGCGTGGCCTGCCTCGCGGTGGCCGTTGCCGGTCTCCTTCCAGCCGCCGAACGGCAGATGGGTCTCGGCGCCGGTCGTGCCGGCGTTGACGTAGACGATGCCCGTCTCGAAGTCGCGCATCGCGCGGAAGGCGGTGTTCGCGTCGCTCGTGAAGATCGACGACGACAGGCCATACCGCGTCTGGTTGAGGGCGGTGACGGCCGACTGGTAACCGTCGACCGGGATGACCGACAGCACAGGCCCGAAGATTTCCTCCTGGGCGATCCGCGCCATCGGCTCGACCCCTCGGAAGATCGTCGGATGGAAGAAGTTGCCGTGCTCGAGGTCGCCGTCCATCGCCCGGGCGCCACCCAGGACGAGCTCGCCCTCCGATCGACCGACATCGACGTACGACCCGACCTTGTCGACCGCGGCCGGGTTGATGAGCGGCCCGACGTCGACCGCCTCATCGAGCCCGGAGCCGAGGCGCAGCTTCCTCGCCCGCGACTCAAGCTTCTCGAGCAGCGGTTCCACCACCGCCTGGTCGACGATCACCCGAGAGCAGGCCGTGCAGCGCTGGCCGGTCGTCCCGAAGGCGGACCACAGGATGCCCTCCGTCGCGAGGTCGAGGTCAGCGTCCTCCAGGACGACGACCGCGTTCTTGCCTCCGAGCTCCAGCGAGACGCGCTTGAGCCTGCGAGCCGCCTTTTCGGCCAGGGCCTTGCCCGTCGCAGATGAGCCCGTGAACGAGATGACCGGCACGTCCGGCGACGCGACGATCGCATCCCCGACCTCGCCGCCGGAGCCGGTGACGAGGTTCACGACCCCCGCCGGGAAGCCGGCCTCGGCCATGAGCTCGACGACGAGGGTCGCGCAGTGCGGGGTGTCGCTCGCCGGCTTGAAGACCACGGTGTTCCCGGTCACGAGCGCCGGCATCATCTTCCAGCACGGAATCGCGATCGGGAAGTTCCAGGGCGTGATGATCCCCGCGACCCCGATCGGCTGGCGGATGCTCATCGCCCACTTGTCCGGGAGCTCCGATGGCACGGTGTCGCCGAACATCCGGCGGCCCTCGCCGGCCATCAGGTAGGCGATGTCGATGCCTTCCTGGACGTCGCCGCGGGCCTCCGCGAGGACCTTGCCCATCTCGCGGGTCATCGCCCGCGACAGGCGCTCCTTGTGCTGGGCCATGAGCTCGCCGAAGCGATACAGGATCTCGCCGCGCTTCGGCGCCGGCGTGGCCTTCCAGCGCGGAAGGGCCATCTCGGCGGCGCGGATCGCCATCGCGGCGTCGGCTGCCGTGCCGGCCTGAAAGCGGCCGATCACGTCTCGGCGGTCCGCGGGATTCAGGCTTTCGAAGGTCTGGCCAGAAACGGAGTCGACCCACTCGCCCGCAATGAACAGCTGGTGCGTCTTGGGCGCGCTCGGCAGCGCGCTCTTGGCCCTCTCGAGGATGTCGGTCATGGGCGCAGGATAGTCTCGCCGTCGGCGGAACCACGTGGGTCCGACGGGCGTCCCGGCCACACTTCCACCAGGCCCGTCACGCAGAGGTCACGATGCCGCTCCGAGCCCTCCCCTCCGTCGCGCTGGCATTGCTCGTCTTCGCCGGATGCGGTACGCCCGTCGGGCTCCGCACCCAGCCCGCGCCGATCAGCGCCTGCATGGACGCCCTCGCGACCGGGGTCCTGGTCAGCAGCAACCTGAGCGGCCTCGCGATCAAGGCCGATGAGAGCGCGATACAGGAAGTGGAGTGGCCGTTCGAGTACACGGCTCGGCGCGAAACAACCGGGCTCGTGCTCCTCGACAGCGTCGGCCAGGTCGTCGCCCGGGAGGGGCAGCTGATCCAGATGGGCGGCGGAACGGGCGCCGACGGCGTCTTCCACGCCTGCCCCGGCTCGATCTCGGTCGTTCCCGCCCCGAACTAGCGCTCGAATCGCCAGCGTGTCGCGCTGGGCATGTCGCGCCAGGCGATGACCGATTCCGGCGCGATCCGCCACGCGCTGCCCTGGTCCCAGCGCTCGGGCTCCGGGATGTAGCCCGACTCGGGGCCGCCGTACTTGCGTTGCATCGTCGCGGCGAGCAGCTTGCGGAACTCCGGATCGGGCTGGATCTTCTCCGCCACGCCGCGCACGATCAGCGCGTCGTTGATCCCATCCAGGTGCACGACGACGTTCCGGTTCTCCGCGAGGTTGCGGTTCTTCCGCGTCAGCGGCGACCCCGTCTCGAGGAAGAGATCGCCCTCGAAGAGCGTGCCCCACACCGGTACGACATGCGGCCGGCCGCCAGGCATGACGGTTCCGATCCAGTACGCCTCGGCGGTCGTCAGCCGCTCGATGACGTTCGACCATTCGATGAAGGTGCCGCCCTTGCGCGGGACGCCGTAGCTCGGTGGCGGGCCGTCGGGCCGCTCGCGGGGCGGCTCGTTCGAGAAGGGACCCGGCACCCCGTCAGGGCACCATCTTGTCGACCACGGGGGTGATCTCCGCCAGGCACGTCTTCGCGCCGGGCTTGAGGAACGTGTTCAGGCTCGTCGCATCCTCGGCCTCGACGAGCAGGTACGTCGTGTGCTGCGGGAACGACAGCCAGAAACCGAGCAGCTTCACGCCTTCCGCGTTCGCGTCGAACAGCGAGTGCGATCCACCGGCCCCGTACGGGCAGTCGGCAGGCGCATGCGTTTGCTCGATATGGAACAGCATTCGTCGAGACCTCCTGGGCTGGGATTCCGGACCGCTCGCAACGCTAGCGGCTCACCGGCTCGCCCGCCGGGCGCTCGATCAGCCGCCCCCTAGCCCTGGTTGCGGATCGCCCACGGCTCCAGGATCGCGAAGGCCGCGTCGGTCCAGGGCGTCGGGATTCCGGTCTCGCGCCCGAGCCGTCGGAGCGTGCCCTGGAGCGCATCGAGCTCCATCCGATGGCCGATCAGCAGGTCGTGACGCAGCGACGTCCCCTCGTCGTCCGCCTGCTCGAGGACCAGCCTGTGCTGCCGATCGACGAGGTCGTCCGCCAGGGGCACGCCCAGCGCCCGCCCGACGGACCACGCCTCGACCATGACCTCCCGGAGCATTGCCGAGGCCGCCGGGGAACGCCGAATGTCGCCCACGGTGAGCTGCGTCGCCGCGGTCACCGCCGAGAAAGCGACGAGGAGGACGTATTTCTCCCACTTCGTCCGGCGCACGTCGTCCGAGGCGTGGGCGTTGATGTCGCCGGCCCGGGCCACCTCGACAAACCGCTCGATCCTGGGGCTCGGCGGGCCCGGCGCCATCTCGCCAACCACCACGCGGGCGCGGTTGCTCCGGACAACGCCCGGCGCCTCGATCGCCGACAGGATGTAGGCGGCGCCGCCCGCGACGTGCCCTTCGCCGACGACCGCCGCGATCCGAGTCTCGTTGTCGATGCCGTTCTGGAGCGAGATCACCATTGTCTCGGCACCGATGAGGGGCGAGAGCCGGCGCGCCGCTTCATCCGTGTCGTACGACTTCACGAGGAACAGCACGACATCGACCGGCCCGATCTCCGCGGGATCGTCGGTCGCCTGGACGTCCACCGTCGAGCGCTCGCCTTCCTGCGTCACGATCGTGAGCCCGTGCTCGCGCATGGCCGCTTGGTGCGCGCCTCGCGCTATCAGGTGGACGTCCGCGCCCGCGACGGCCAGTCGCGATCCCAGGTACGCGCCGACACCGCCGGCGCCCATGACGGCGACACGCATCGCCGTGTCGGTCACGACGATCGGGCGGGGCTAGACGCGCTCGAAGGCCGCGGCGACGGAGCCGCCACCGCCGAGGCACAGGGTCGCGAGGCCGTAACGGCCCTCGCGCCGGCGGAGCTCGTGGAGGAGCGTCGCGACGATCCTCGCCCCGCTTGCCCCGATCGGATGACCGAGGGCGATGGCGCCGCCGTTGACGTTGACCTTGTCCCAGTCGAATCCGAGCTCGCGGCCGTCCGCGAGCGTCTGCGCCGCGAACGCCTCGTTGATCTCCACGAGGTCGAAATCGCCGATCGACATGTCGAGCTTCTCGAGGAGCCGGTTCACACCCTGCACCGGCGCGAGGAACAGCCACTTCGGCGCGACCTCGGCCTGGGCATAGCCGATCAGCCGGGCGAGCGGCTTGAGCCCGAACTTCTCGACGGCCCGCTCGCTCGCCACCACCGTCGCGGCCGCGCCGTCCGTGATGCCCGGCGCATTCCCCGCGGTCACGGTGCCCCCGGTCGCATCGCCTCGATCGTCGCCGGTTGGGAGCTCGAAGACGGGCTTGAGCTTGGCGAGCGCCTCCAGCGACGTGTCGCGCCGGGGGCTCTCGTCGGCACTCACCACCGTGTCGCCGCCGCGGCCCTTGATGGTCACCGGCGCCATCTCGTCATCGAAGCGGCCGGCGTCCTGGGCGGCGAGCGCCCGGCGGTGGCTCTCGAGCGAGAACGCGTCCTGGTCCTCGCGGCTGACGTGGTCCTTGATCGCGACCCGCTCCGCGTGCGTGCCCATGTGGCAGCCCTCCATGTGGCACCAAAGCCCGTCATGGACGGTCGAGTCGATGAACTTCGCGTCCCCCAGCCGCAGCCCGAACCGCGCGCCCTGGACCAGGAAGGGCGCCTGGTTCATGGATTCCATGCCGCCCGCGACGACAAGCTCGGCGTCGCCCGCCTTGATCTCCGCGGCCGCGAACATGATGGCCTTCAGGCCGGATCCGCAGACGCGGTTGATCGTCGTGGCCGGGGTCGTCTCCGGCAACCCTGCCTTCAGGAGCGCCTGGCGCGCCGGTGCCTGCCCGACGCCGGCCTGGAGCACCTGGCCCATCAGGACCTCGTCGACGGTCGCCTCCGGGGGCAGGCCCCGCTCGACCGCCGCGCTGATCGCGACCGCGCCGAGCTCGACGGCCGGCAGGCCCGACAGCACGCCGCCGAACTTGCCGATCGGCGTTCGCGCCGCGCTGACGATGTAGACATGCCCATTCGGGCTGGAGTTCGAGGGAGTCACCCGTCGAATCTACTCCGGGAAGCCGCCCCGGTCCTCCGCGAGGCTCAGGATGTTGCCCTCGGAGTCCGTGAACCAGGCGTTGGCGTCGCCCTCCTCGTCGGACATGATCCCGTCGACGGTCTTGCCGAACTCGCCCATGTCGTAGTCGTCGAACTCGACGCCACGGGCGCGAAGTCGAGCCACCTCGGCCCGGATGTTCGGCATCCGGAAGACCGCTACGGTGTTCTTGGCCGTCCCGGCGAACTCGGTCTTGTACAGGTTGAACGACGTATCCGACGAGCCGTAGTCCGCGACCTGGCCCTCGAACTCCTCGACCGGCACGAACCCGAGCTTGTCGCGGTACCAGGCTTTCGCCCGCTCGAGGTCTGAGGCGGCAAGCATCACGCTCAGGGCGTGGCTCGAACCCTGACCCGGCGGGGCCTGGAGGAGCGCCACGATGTTCCCGTCGAGATCCTTGAACCAGGCCGTTTCGCCGCCCGTCGGGTCGGTCATGATCCCGTCGACGGTCTTGAATTCGCCGAAGTCGTAGTCCTCGAACGTCACGCCACGATCCTTGAGGCGCGTGACCTCCGCCCGAACGTTCGCCACGTTCCAGTTCATGACCGTGTTCTTCGCCGTGCCCGCGAACGGCGTGGTGAACAGCGTGAAGAACGAGTCGCCGACCTCGTAGACCAGCAATCCGGGGAACTCGCGAGCGGGTTCCCAGCCGAGCTTGTCGGCGTACCAGGCGCGGGCCTTCTCGAGGTCCGCAACGCCGAGCGAGGGGTGGATCGGGGCGTCGGTGATGGCCATTGGTTCGACCTCCGGTGTGGTCGGGCCAGCCTACCCCCGATCGACGGACACGGCCGTGGAGCTGCCGAGGGTGAGGCAGGGTGTCTGCCAGGTGCCCTGGATCTCGACGACGTATCGTCCGGGCGCAAACTCGAGGGGAACGCTGACACCGCCGGTGGCGCTTGGATTCTTCCGAACAACGTCGACGGAAGAGACCTCGTCGAGCGTGCCGGCGAGGTAGGCCTCGACGTCAGCTCGCCGGTAGAACGCAAAGCGCAGGGTCTGGTAGTCGATGCCGTCGCCGAGGCTGTCCTTCACGGGAAGGTTCTCGCCCGCGGGGACGGTCGCCGAGATGCTCGTATCCCATCCCGCGAACTGCGGGACCTCGTCGATCGCGGAGGCGTCGATCCATCGGCCGGACCAGGCCACGATCCCGATCGGGACGTGGAGGGTGCCCACCCGGAGCGTCGTCGCCTGGAGCTCGATGACCTGCTCGAGAAGCCCGTCGCTGGTCGTCGGACAGCCGGCTGCGAGAGCCGGGTCGAGCACCCTCAGGCCGATCCTCCCGCCGCCGCTCCCGGGTCCGCAGGCCGTCGTCCAGGACGCGGCAACGCGGAGCACACCGCTTACGTCGCGATCCGGGAGCTGGAGCGTCACGGTGGCGCCATCGACCGTCGCGATCACCGGTTCCGATTCGGTCGCCTCGAAGGCGACGAAGTCGGCGACGATCTCGTCGATCTCGACATCCGTGGCCTCGCCGCCCGCGAGCTCGACCTGCAGCTCCAGGGTCGCGGGTCCACCCAGGACCGGATCGGTCGCCTCCGCGAGGAACGGGTTGATCGTGGCCGCGGGTCCCGGATCACCGGGCGCGAGGTCGAGGCTCAGGAGACCCTCGATGCCGTGCACCTGCAGCGTCGCGTCGATTGCGTCCGGGTCGGCGCAGGGATCCGGCGTCGGCGTCGGTACAGCGGTGGGAACGACGGTCGGGAGGACTGTCGCCTCGGGGGTTGGCTGCGGGGTGGCGTTGCCGCCGCAGGCCGACACGGCAACCAGGATCGAGACGAGGCCGAGGACGAGGAAGGCGGTGCGCGGTGCGCTGCTGGAAGACGTGAAGGTGACCATGCTCGAAGCAGTATCCGTCGGCCTAGCCGCTTCCACCCGCTCGCTTGAGGACCGCGTCCGCGACGATCAGGCGGTGGATCTGGTTCGTGCCCTCGTAGATCTGGGCGCCCTTGGCGTCGCGCATCAGGCGCTCGATGCCGGTCTCGCGGGAGTAGCCGCTTCCGCCGAACAGCTGCACGGCATCGGTGGCGACCTTCATCGCCGTGTCGCTCGCGGTCCACTTCGCCAGCGACGACACCTCGCCGATCGCCTCGCCGCGGTCCTTGGCGCGCGCGGCCTCGTGGACCAGGGCCCTCGCGGCGGCGACGTCGCGAGCCATCTCGGCGAGCATGAACTTGAGGCCCTGGAGCTCCGACAGCGGCGCCCCGAAGGCCTTCCGCTGCTGGAGGTAGGCCGCGGACTGCTCCAGCGCGGAGCGGGCGATGCCCACGCAGCCCGCGCCGATCGAGATCCGGCCCTCGGCCAGGCTCGAGAGCGCGATTCGGTATCCCCCACCCTCCTCGCCCAGCCGGTTCTCCGCCGGGACGACGGCGCCATCGAAGATCAGCTCCGCGGCCGGGCAGGCCCGAATCCCCATCTTCTTCTCATGCGCGCCGAACCGGAAGCCGGACGTGCCCTTCTCGATCAGGAACGTGGTGATGCCCTTGGAGCCCCTGGCGGGATCGACCGTCGCGAAGACCAGGTAGCGGTCGGCCTCGGGCGCATTTGAGATCCAGATCTTCGTGCCTGTGAGGCGGTAGGAGCCGTCGTCGGCCCGCTCGGCTCGCGTTCGGAGCGCCGCGGCATCGGAGCCACCGGCCGGCTCGGTGAGGCAGAACGCCCCGAGCGCGTCGCCGCCGAGCATTGGCGGGAGCCAGCGGGCGATCTGCTCGTCAGTCCCGTGATTGAGCACCGGGAACTGCGAGAGCAGGTGGACCGAGAGGGTCACGGCGGTCGCCATGTCCGCCGCGCCGAGCTCCTCCATGACGAGCGCCCAGCCCAGGTACGAGAAGCCCCCGCCGCCAATGGACTCCGGCAGCGGCGCGCCCGTCAGCCCGAGCTCGCCCATCCTGGTGAAGATGGAGCGGTCGAAACGCTCCTGCTCGTCGCGCTCGATCGCCGTCGGCGCGACCTCGCGCTGGGCGAACTCGCGGGCGGTGTCCCGGAGCAGCCGCTCCTCGGCGGTCAAGCCGCCCGCGTCAGCCACGCGGATAGGTGTGGAACCCGCGGCCGGTCTTCTGCCCCAGGTGGCCGGCCTCGACGAGGTCCACGAGCACCTGCGGCGGCGGGTAGTGCTCCTCGCCGATGCCCTCGTACAGGACCTTCATCACGTTCAGGCAGACGTCGAGTCCGATGAAGTCGGCCAGCTCGAGCGGACCCATCGGGTGGTTGAGGCCCACCTTCGCGCCGGTGTCGATGTCGTCGGCCGTCGCGCTGCCCTCCTCGAGGATCCGCATCGCCTCCGCGAGCATCGGCATGAGGATCCGATTCACGATGAACCCGGGTCGATCGGCCGAGACGATGAGCTGCTTGCCGAGCGCCTCCGTGACCTCGCGGATGGCCTGCTCCGTCTCGTCCGTCG
Source organism: Candidatus Limnocylindrales bacterium (assembly GCA_046707905.1). GTDB lineage: Bacteria > Chloroflexota > Limnocylindria > Limnocylindrales > CSP1-4 > UBA5189. The sequence continues at coordinate 811 of JBKKDM010000072.1, read as the reverse complement.
TCGCGGAGCCGCGGATGAGCTCGACGAGCGGCATCACCGGCACCGGGCTGAAGAAGTGCATGCCGACGAACCGCGCGCGTCGCGCGGGCGACAGCGCCTCGGCGAGCTCGTCGATCGAGATCGAGCTGGTGTTCGAGGCGAAGATCGTTGCGTCCGGGGCACGCTCGTCGAGCTGGCGCCACAGCTCCTGCTTGACCTTCGGGTCCTCGAAGACGGCTTCGACCACGAGTTCCGCCGAACGGACCAGCTCGAGGTCGTCGGAGGCCAGGATCCGGCCAACGATCGCGTCGCGCTGGTCCGAATCGAGCTTGCCCTTGGCGACGGACCGCTCGAGGTTGGCCAGGATCCGCTCCCGCCCGGCCTTCGCGCGGGTCAGGTCCGGCTCGTACAGCACAACGTGCTTCCCGATCGCGGCATGGACCTGGCCGATGCCATGGCCCATCAGACCGGCACCGGCGACGAAGACCCGATCGACTGTCATCGCGCGAAGGGTAGCCCTGGTCAGCCGGTCGCCGCGGATGCCGGTTCGCGGGCCGACTCACCGGGCCGGCGGACGAGCAGGTATACGGCCCCGATCGCCGCGATGGCGGCCGAGAGCAGGAACGTGGCTGGGTAATCGGTGAGGGTCGCGACGAAGCCGAGCACCGCGGGCGACAGGCCGAACGCGGCATCGACGAACAGGCCCGCGGTCCCGACGACCGCGCCCCGCTCATCAGGTCGGATCCCGACCACGGCCATCGCCAGGATGGCCGGCAGCGTGAAGGCGACACCGGCCCCGAACAGGATCGTGCCCAGGTACAGGCCCTCCGAC
>JBKKDM010000071.1:0-6473 GCA_046707905.1 Candidatus Limnocylindrales bacterium | reverse complement strand
GCGACCGGCTCTGTCAGCTCGAAGCCCACCAGCCACGGCGCCTGGCGCCGCCGATCGACGAGGCGGGCCCCCTGGAACGCCTCCGCGATCGCCCCAACGGCGTCGAGCGCGACGTAGGTGACGGCCCGAACCGGGTCGTCGTGCGGCGGCGGCTCGTGGTGGTCGAACCGGCCGGTCGCCGTCGGCCCGTGGTAGCGGAGCTCGTCCCACGTGACCGGGTGCGGGCCGCCGGCGCGATAGACGCGCCAGCACAGCGTCCCGGGCGCGAGGTTGGCGAGATCGCGTCGGTAGAGCTTCGGCAGCTCGCGCGGCGGAGGCGGGAGCTTCGCCGCCTCCGGATCATCGGTCACGCGGCTGCTACAGCTCCCGCGCGATCGCGGCGACGGGATCCGGAGAGCCGCCCGAGCGGAGCCACTCCAGCGGGGAGGCGGGGCGGTCGCCGAGGGCGAGGTCCGTGCTCGGCTCGCGGAGGAACGACCAGACGGCAACGGGGTGGAGGTCCGGCGGCAGCGCGAGGCTCACGGCCGGGAGACCGCGAATTGGCGCGCCGTCGTCGAACTGGGCGCGCGGGAAGCGCCACTCGTCGTCCTCGCGGATCGCCAGCAGCGTGCGCTCGGCGGCTCGCTGGCGGACGCGTGCGCGCGTGACGCCGAGCCGTTGCGCGACGCCGGCGACATCCTCGCTGTCGGCCAGGATCGCGGCGTAGCGCGCGGCAGCCTCGCCGACCGGGTCCGGCTCGGTCCGGCGTCGGCGTGCCAGGTCCAGGCCGCCGGCCTTGAGCGTCAGCGCCTCGGTCGCGGTGACCTGGGTCGTGGGATCGTCGATTCGCGCTTCCGTGCCGCGCAGCTCCTCGATCGCGCGGGCGGCGATCGTCGCGAACCGGTCCTCGTCGATCCCGGCATCACCGAGGACGACCTCGAGACGGGTCAGCGAGGCCCGTCGGGCAGCGGCGGTGGGCGACGAGGCCCTGGGCACGGCCCTTGGGGAGGCGGCCGTGGCCGTCGTAGCAGCGGCGCGGGTCAGGTTGCGAGGCATCTTGCGCGTCCTTTCGTGATAAGGACACGATAGCCGAACGCGTCGCGAGGCGCAACGGCGACCCGGCGCCTTCTCCGCGCCCTCGCCGCTCAGCGAGCCTCCACAAGCCCCCGCATGTTCGGGTGGAGGTCGCAGAGGAAGACGTAGGTCCCGGCTTCGAGCGCCGGCACGGGATACCAGCGGGTCCCAGGGCCGCCGAACAACACGCCCTCGAACAGGCGCTTCTTCAGCGCGGCATCGGCATAGATCGAGACGTTGTGCTGGAGGCTTTCGCGGTTCTCGAACACGAGCACGAAGGGCTGACCCGCTGGCACCTCGAGGCGCTGCCGGTCGAACGCGACGTTGGCGGCCGCGATCTTCGGGCTCGCGGGGTCGAGCGAGGCGGGTGGGCTGGCGAACCCGAGCGCGGTGCTGCCGCAGGCGGCGACGGCCAGGGTCAGGAGGGCCGCCCGGCCGGCGCCACGGAGGCCGTCGGCGAGGTTGGCGCAGGAGATCGTTCGAGATCGCACTTGATCGGCCCGCCTAGGCTCGGAGCAGCGGCCGGACGAGCCGCCCGATGCGCTTGAGCGGGTTGCCGTCGTAGGCCCAGATCTCGATCGCGAGGAGGGCGATGAGCGCGACCTCGATCGCCTTCGCCAGGTACGCGACATCGTACCGGGGGCCCATCAGGTACCAGCCGACGATCGCGATGATCGCATAGCCGATCAGGCCGAGGCGGACGAACCATCGAAATCGCACGGCGAAGGCAATCGGGACGACCATCGCCACCGCGGCGACGAGGTAGCCGAGGCCGTTGAGGGTGAACAGCAGGCCGCCCAGGGTCAGATGGATCCAGCCGGTCGCGAGCGTCAGCCCGACGATGGTTGCCCGGATGACCAGGCCAGCGGGGGAGGTCGCGCGGGGTGCGCTCATGTGTGCTCCCAGTGCTTCGAGCTCCGGGCCACACCAGGCGGCGGGCCCTGCCCAAGTTGCTTGCTACTTCGCTGTAGCAAGTTATGACACGGGAGATTGCTACTGTCAAGTAGCACGTTTATACTCGTCAAGGCCCGCGATCAGGGAACGGGCGGCGCCTCGTCGCGACCGACCTCGCCGTCGAGGAAGTCGTCCATCAGCCCGCCGTAGCCTGGCAGCCCGCGGTCGTAGCCCAGGGCCCAGAACCCGCCGCCGGCCAGGCCCTGGTCGCGCGCGAGCGCCAGCTTCGAGCGCAGCGTGGCGGGCGAGTCGTAATAGGTGAGGAGCCACTCGACGCCGTCTTGCTCGGCGAACCACTCGGCGACCTCGATCGGGTCCCGGTTCGGTTCGAACGTCGGGTCGGCCAGGGTGTCGAGGTTCTGGTGGGGGAGCCAGGCGACCCCGTTCCCGAGGACCCCGAAGTCGCGGTCCGGCCCGACCGTCCGCCACGTCATCCCGTACAGCGGCAGGCCGAGGAGGATCCGGTCCCTCGGGACGCCGGCCTCGACGTAGCGGCCGATCGACCAGCGCAGCGTCGGGATGCCATCGAATCGATCGACCGGTGAGCTGGCCCCGGGCGGCGAGCCGCCCCAGTGGTAGTCGTAGCCCATCAGGAACAGCCGGTCGGCCCCGGCCGCGGCCGCGGTGGCTGCATTGCCGATGCCGCGCTCGCCGGCCTCGCTCGCGACGCTCAGCTGGGCGTCCTCGATCTCGGCCCGGAGCGAGGCACCGAGCGCGGTGAGGAACTCCCCATAAGCGGTGCGGTCGACCGGCTCCAGGAGCTCGATGTCGACGTTGATGCCATCGACCTCGAGGTCGACCGCGAGGGCGACCAGCTCGTCGACGGTGCGATGCCACGGGGGAGCAGCCGGCGTGTTCGCGCTCGGGTCAGGCGAGGCGGCCAATCCGGGCGGTGGTTCGAGTCGCCCGAAGAATCGGCCGTTCTTCGTGCCACCAAAGCTGGTGAACACCAGCTCGACGCGCGCCCCGCGGTCGTGGGCCTCCCGGATCAGGCGCCGCCCGATGTCACCGGTTATCCGCCGGTAGCCCTGCGGATTGGTATTGAGCGAGCCGTTGCGACGCGCGGTGACCGAGAACAGGCCGAGGGTGGTCACGGGCGTCGAGCGGAGGTGGTCGGCGACGGCGTCGTTCATCTGCCAGTACGGCAGGTAGCCATAGAGCTCCGTGCCGCCGAGGGGCGGACGCGGCGTCGGATCGGGGTTGAGGGTCGCCTCGGGCCCGACGGGCCGGTTCGAGCCCTGCGCCTGGCCCGACGAGCCCGGGCTTCCGTTCGGGCTCGAGTCGAGCCGTGGCCCGAACCCACCGGCCAACACGACCGAGGCCACGACCACGCCGACGACGAGGAGCGCTGGAACGAGAACGCGCAGCCTCCCCGACATCCGGGTAAGCGTATGGGAGCCCGGATATCGTCTTCGTCGCTCCGAGTGGCAACGCGCGGGCTACCGTAGTCGCGTGGACGACGCGGAGCTCCTCGCGGTCGCGATCGAGCAGGCCAGGATCGGCCGCGCGGAGGGTGGCGTGCCGATCGGTGCGGCGATCCTCGTCGACGGCGCGGTCGTGGGGGCCGGGCACAACCGGCGGGTCCAGCTCGGGAGCGCGATTCGGCACGGCGAGACGGACGCCCTCGAGGCGGCCGGCAGACTCCCCGCGTCGGCCTACCGGCGGGCGACGATGGCGACGACGCTGTCGCCCTGCGACATGTGCACCGGGGCGATCCTGCTCTACGGAATCCCGCGGCTCGTGATCGGCGAGAATCGCTCCTTCTACGGCGGGGAGGACTACCTGCGGTCCCGTGGCGTCGAGGTCGTGAACCTCGACTCGGCCGAGTGCTACGACCTGATGCAAGCATTCATCGCCGAGCATCCCGATATCTGGAACGAGGACATCGGGGAGGACTGATGCCGAGGACCAGCGCCACCGCCACCGCAGCCGCCGAGGATGCCCGGAGGGTCCGCGTCGGGACCGCGATCGCCTTCCGCGCGGCCGTCGTGATCGTGCTCGTCGGGCTCGCAGCATGGTGGATCTACCTCGTCCGGGACGTCCTCGTCCTGGGGCTGCTCGCGCTCGTGATCGCCGCGGCGATCCACGCGCCCGTCGAGATTCTCGAGCGGCGCGGCGTCAGGCGGGTCTTCGCCGTCCTGCTCGTCTATCTCGGCCTGATCGTGCTCGTCGGCATCCTGCTGGCGCTGCTCGTGCCGCCCCTGCTGGCCGAAGCCCGCGCGTTCGCCGCCGACCTCCCCGCGATCCTGGGGTCCCTGTCTGGGTCGATCAACGCATTGCTCGCCCAGCTCGGCCTCTCGACCGGCGGGAGCCTCGTCGACACGATCCTCGGCTCGCTGGGGTCGCTCGGTGGGCTGCTCGCCCGGATCCCCGGCGTCATCGTCGGTTTCCTGAGCGCCCTCCTGCTCGTCACGTTCCTCAGCGCGCTGATGGTCCTCGAGCGGGATCGGGCCAGAAAGTGGACGATGCGGTTCGTGGCGCCTGCGGACCGGCCGGGCCTCGATGGCCTGCTACGGAAGGCGGCCGATCGTCTCGGCGCCTACGTTCGGGGCCAGCTCCTCATCATGGGCGTGACCGGGGTCGGATCGTTCGTGGGGTTGACGCTGATCGGCGTGCCGTTCGCCCTGCCGCTCGCGATCTTCGCCTTCCTGACCGAGGCCATCCCGATCGCCGGGCCGGTGATCTCGGGGATCGCGATGATCGTCGTCGCGTTCACCCAGTCGCCCGCGGAGGGCCTGCTCACGGTCGGCCTCGTCCTGATCATCCAGCAGGCCGAATCCCTGGTGCTCGTGCCGGTGATCCAGGGCCGGCTGATCTCCATCTCGCCGGTGGTCGCGCTCCTGGCGGTCCTTGCCGGCTCCGCCATCGGCGACATCCCGGGCGCCATCCTCGCCATCCCCGTCACCGCGATCGTGATGGTCGTCATCGACGACGTGATCCTGCCGTGGCGCCGGATGCAGATCGGCGACGATCCCGCGACCGCCGGCGCGTCCGCGACCCCCACGGAGCCCGCGCCGACCTGACGCCAGTCTGGCGCGGCTGCCGCCCGTTGCGGGAGCGCAACGGGCCCCTAGTCGCGAGGTGGCTGCGGCAAGCCGCGAGGCGGGTCAGGCGATGCCGGCGCGCTTGTCCAGGAGCTGGAGGAGCTCATGGGCGGCGAGCTCGACCGCCTTGTGGCGCCACTCCGCGGCTCGGAAGTGGACGGCGATGATGCCGGTTCGATGGATCCGCCGGAGGTCGCCGTAGGCGAAGGCGTAGCGCGCCTTCGTGCCGTCGGTGCGGCCCTCGGTCAGCCCGAGATGCCAGAGGGCGTACTCGTCCCAGTCGTGGGTTTTGAGGAAGCGGTTCTGATCGACGGCGCTCGGCTGGCGCTCGCCCCAGTCGCTGCGGAGGATGTACTGGCGGCGCTCGATCAGCGTGCGAGCGTGGTCGAACGCGGCCTCGTTCAGCTCGTACCTGGCCATGCGCGACATGGTGCCCCGAACGGCGTCGTCGCGCGAACCCGACGCCGATTTCCGTGCGCCGTCGTGTTGCATCCTGAAGGCGTGACCTCAGGTTTCCTCTCGCACCGCATCCGCGCCTCGCTGGCCTACTTCTTCCTGTTTGGCGGCCTCGCGGCGCTGTATCCGTACTTCCCGCTCTACTACCTCGGGCGCGGCCTGTCCTACGCCGACATCGGGGTGCTCTTCAGCGTCTTCTCGCTCATCGGGATCGCCGGCGCTCCGGCCTGGGGTGCGCTCGCTGACCGGGCAGCCGGGTCGCCGCGGGTCCTCCTCCTCGCGGGGGTCGTGAGCGTCGCGGGTGTCGCCCTCGTCGCGCTCTCGACGACCTTTCCCACCATCCTCGTCTCGAACCTGGTGCTGGGTGCGGGCCTCGCGGGGCTCCTGCCGATCACCGATGCCCGAGCGATCGAGGCGGCCGGCTCCCAGCGGGCCGGCTACGGGCCGCTTCGCGCCTGGGGCTCCGTGGGCTGGGTGGCGTCCTCCTTGCTGACAGGCCTCGCGATCGAGGCCTGGGGTCTCGGCGTGCTGTTCATCGTGCTGGGCGGCGGGCTGGCGGTAACGGCGTTCATGGGCATCGGCCTGGCGCCGGCGACCAGGGTTCGCGCCGAGCGGGCCCTCCGAAGCGCGGGCACCGTGTTCCGGACAAGGGCCCTCCTGTTGTTCCTCGTCGGGATGTTCCTGGCCGCAGGATCGATGTCCGCCGTGCTCAACTTCTTCCCGCCTCGCTACCAGGAGCTCAACGCGGGCACCGGCATCGTCGGCCTGTCCTCCGCACTTGCTGCCGCGATCGAGGTGCCGATCATGTTCCGGTTCCCGTGGCTGGTTCGCCGGTTCGGGGGCGCTCGGCTGCTCCTGATTGGCGCGGTCATCCTGGCCACGCGATCGGGACTGGCGGCGTTGGCCACGGATCCCGCTTTCCTCGTCGCGGCGTCGACCATCGGCGGCGTGGGCTACGCCCTGCTC
>JBKKDM010000070.1:0-6384 GCA_046707905.1 Candidatus Limnocylindrales bacterium | reverse complement strand
GCCGTCGACGGTGAAGCCGCGCCGCTCGACGTGGAGCACTTCGCGGTTCGACGGGATCGGGATGGTCCGGGCCTGCTCGACGGCCCGGCGGATGTCGTCGCGGCTGACCTCGCGGGTGTGCGCCGCGACCGAGACCTGGCCGGTCGAGTTGAGGCTTTCGACCTGGGCGCCGCCGACGCCGACGAAGGCCTTGTCGATCTTCCAGCCGGACAGGCGCTCGGAGCGCTCAACCGCGTCCCGAATGGAGCGGACCGTCTGCTCGATGTTGACGACCGCGCCGCGCTTGAGGCCCGCGGAGGGCACCGTGCCGTGCCCGATCACCGTGAGCCGCCCGTCGCGCGCGATCTCCCCGATCAGCGCGCAGACCTTGCTCGTCCCGACGTCGAGCGCGACGAGGACCCCTTCGACCACCAGCCCTACCTCAGATGAAGTGCCGCCGGATCAGGGCGACGTTGTTGAAGATCCGCAAGCCGAACGTGATCAGCGCCACCAGGTACAGGTCCAGGCTCAGCCGGTCGCCGATGAACGTCAGGATCACCGCGACGATCGCGTTGGTGATGAAGCCTGAGACGAAGATCCGATTGTTGTAGACGCCGTCGAGCTCTGCCCGCACCGCCCCGAGGACCGAGTCGAGCGCGGCGAGAATCGCCACGGCCGAGTAGCGAGTCAGGTCGACGCCGACCTGGACGTTGAGGACGAGCCCGAGGAGGACGCCCACCAGCAGACCTGCCAGGGGGAGGAGCAACGGGTCGGGTCCTCGCTGCGGTGCGTTCGGGCAAAGGGTAAAGGAACGCGACCGGGCCGTGTGTCGGGATCACGGCTTGGCGGGCTTGCGGGTCGGCTTCGGGACGAAGGTGCCGCCCGTCTCGGAGGCGAGGGTCACTCGGGCGACCTGGTCCTCGCGGCCCGCGAGGAGGCTCTTCAGCGATCGGACCTGGCCCGGGATCATGGTGGTCGGGCGGGTGGCCGGGCTATAGAAGCCGAAGACCGCCGTCCAGCCCTTGTCGACGTAGACCGTGAAGCCGTCCTGGTTGGTGACCCGAACGCGGAGGTGGGATGCGCCACTCCCGATGTTGGCCGGTATGACGCTGCCGAGGCGCGTGGCGACGTCGAGGTCGACCTGGTCGAGGCGGGCGCCGATCGCGAGCCAGTCCGCGCTGCCCGTTCGGCGGTCCTCGATGACGGTCACGCCAGCTGGAAGGTCGGCATCTCGGGCGATGGCGGCGAAGATGACTCCCTCTCGGTCGGCGAGGAACCGGGTCCCGCCGGCATCCCAGGCGAGGATCGCCTCGCGCTCCTGGATGGTTGCCACGAGCGCGCCGTCCGGCAGCGTGACCCGGACCTCGGCGGCCGCGATCGCGGGCAGTGTCTCCAGCGCCGCCTCGAGCGGGGTCGTATCGAGCTGGAAGACGTTGACGCCGTCGGGCGTGGCGAGTGCCGCCTGGACCTGGTCGCCATCGGTCCATCGGAGCGTCGGGACGTCGGTGCGGGCCAGGGCGAAGACACTCGGTCCCGAGACGAACGTCAGGAGGAATCCGGAGGCCAGCATCCCGAGCAGGCCGGTCGCCCGGGGCGGGGTGATCAGCCGGCCGATCAGGGGCCGCCGGAGGCCCATCGCGCTTCTCCCGCCCCGCCCGCGCAGCGACGGCAGCGATGGCAGCGCCGGCAGGCTTCGGCCGGGTGGCGCGGCGCGACCGCGCTTCGCGGGTCCCACCAGGCTCCGCGTCTCGCGACCCAGGGCGGCATCGGCCGGGCGCTTGGCGACCGTTGGCTTGGGCTGCTTTATCCGACGCGCGCCATGGCCACGGCGGCCGCTGCCGAAGCCCTTCACCGCGGCAGGTCCGCAGCGGTCAACCGGGGCCGCGCGGCGCGAGCGGCGTGGCGTGCGAGCGCCAGGTCGAGGATCCGGAGGCAGACCGCGGTGAAGTCGAGGCCGGCCTCTGCCGGCATGGTCGGGAACAGGCTGATCGGGGTGAAGCCCGGGATGGTGTTGATCTCCGAGAGGTAGATCTCGTCGTCGCGGACGAGGAAGTCGACCCGGGCGAAGCCTTCGGTCCCGAGCGCCCGGTAGGCGTCCCGCGCGAGCTTCTGCATCAGCGCACGGGTCGCTTCGGGGACCTCGGCGCGCGTCGAAGTCTCCGACAGGCCTGGGGTGTACTTGGCCGCATAGTCGTAGAACTCGTGACCGGCGATCACCTCGCCCGGGCCGTACGTCCCGATGGGCTCCGAGCCGATCACCGACACCTCGAGGTCACGGGCCCGCTCCAGATATCGCTCGACGATCGCGAGGTCGTCGTAGCGGAAGGCGAGCTCGAGGGCCGCGGCGCGCTCGTCGGCCGTGTGCGCGAGGGTCATCCCCACGGACGACCCGAGCCGCGCGGGCTTGACCATGAGCCGGGGATCCGCCTCGCCCGCGAAGGCCGTCAGCTGGGCGTGGACGGCCGCCGGGTTCGCCTGCCAGGCGGCTGCGCGGACCTCGATCCAGTCGATGACGGGCAGCCCGAGGCCTCGCCAGACCCGCTTCTGGAGGACCTTGTCCATCCCGAGCGCCGAGCCCAGCACGCCGGCGCCGGTGTACGCGACGCCCGCGGCCTCGAGCAGGGCCTGGACTGTGCCGTCCTCGCCGAAGGGACCGTGCAGCGCGATGAAGACGACGGGCTGGGGCGTCGCCGCGGCCAGCCGGTCGAGCGCCACGCCGACAGCCACGGGCCCGTCTGCTCCCAGCGTCGCAGGGTCGTCGTAGGCACTCGCGGGACGGCCGTCGCGGCGGTGGTCCTGCGGCAGCCACCACCACGCGCCATCGAGGTCGATGAGCACCTGGCGCGCGTCGAGGCCGGCGTTCGCGAGGGCCTCGGCGATCGCCGTCCCGGAGACGACGGACACGTCGTGCTCGGCCGAGGGGCCACCGAGGAGGACGAGGACAGGCGGGTACGTGCCGGCCTCCGACCTGGTCTCGGACATCAGCTCGCCTCCGGCCACGGCCAGCCATCCCAGTCGCCCAGGAAGACGATCTCGGGAGCCAGGTCGACGCCCGCGTGCTCCCGGACCCGAGCCCGGACCATGTCGACCAGCCGCCGCACATCGGCGGCGGGACCCTTGCGATCGTTCACCACGAAGTTGGCGTGCTTCTCCGAGACGGTCGCCCCGCCGTGCTGGAGGCCCTTGAGCCCGGCGGCCTCGATCAGGGCCCCGGCCGACGGGCCGTCGGGCGGGTTGCGGAACGTGCTGCCAGCCGAGGGCAGCCCGAGCGGCTGGTGCGCCTGCCGCCAGCGCCGGATGTCGTCGAGGCGCTCCTTGATCACCTCGGCCGAGGCCTCCTCGAGGCGGAAGCGGGCGGCGAGGACGAGCTCACCGGTCCCGTCCGGCGGCTGGGACTTGAAGCGGCTCTCGCGGTAGTCCAGCGCCAGCTCGTCGGCGCCGAGGCGGGCCTCCGAGCCGTCGGCCATGAGGACATCGGCCGACTCGATGACGGCCTTGACGTCGGAGCCGTGCGCGCCGGCGTTGGCCCAGACGGCGCCACCCACGGAGCCCGGGACCGCCAGCCCGAACTCCAGCCCAGTCAGCCCCGCCTTCTGGGTCTCGGTGGCGGCCCGGGCCATCGGGACGCCGGCCTCGGCGACGTAGGTCGTGCCCTCGACCCGACTGCCCTCCGCCCGGACGTGGACGACGAGCCCTCGAATACCGCGATCCGAGATGACGACGTTGCTGCCTCGCCCGAGCAGCGTCAGCGGGATCGAGCGGCTGCGGGCGAAGCGGATGAGGGCCCGGAGCTCGAAGCCGTTGTGGGCGGTCACGAGCAAGTCCGCCGGCCCGCCGGCGCGCATCGTGGTGAGCTTCGCGAGCGGGTGGTTGCGCTCCGCCTTCACCCCGATTCGCCGCGCGATGTCGCCGGACACGGCGATGAGGTCGAGCGGCTCCGTGGCGCCAGCGGCGGCGCCGGCGGCCGAGGCGGGGGCGGGTGGTGGGCCGGTCACGCGGAGGTTTCCATCGGGGCATGCATCGGGGCAGCGGCGATTGTCGCCACCGTGGCCGGATCCGGCAGGACTCGCCGCTCGGCGAGCGCGACCAGGAGCTCGGCGACCGCGTCGGCGCTGCCCGGGCGGCCCATGGAACGCGCCGCCGCGCGCATCGGATCGCGGCGACCCGGATCGTCGAGGAGGGCCACGGCCTTGAGGAGCGCCGCCGCGTCGAAGGCCTCGTCGTCGATGAGCTGGGCCGCCCCGGCGTCGGCCAGGGTGGCCGCATTGGCGCGCTGGTGGGCGCCCGCGTACGGGTACGGAACGACGATCATCGGCACGCCGAAGGCGGCGGCCTCGGAGAGCGTCGAGGAACCTGCCCGCCCGACGATCAGGTCGGCGGCGGCAAGGGCGTCCAGCAGCTCCTCGCCCAGGAAGCCGGCGGGTCGGTAGCGCTCCCGGAGCGCCGCCGGCAGCTCGCGACGCGCGGCCTCGGCGGCGGCCAGGCCGTCGGGTCCTGCGACATGGATCACGACGGCCCGCTCGGCCAGCGTCGGCAACGCGCCGGTCACGGCGGCGTTCAGCCGCCGGACTGCCTGGGACCCGCCGAAGATGACGACCAGACGGTCGTCCGACCCGATCGAGCGCCGCGCTCTTGACCCCGCCCGATCGAACGCCGAGACGTCGCGAATCGGCGTCCCGGTGACGAAGCAGGCGCGACTCGCCGGGAGCGCCTGGCAGGTTGATTCGAACGACACCGCGATCGCGGAGGCGAGACGGGCCGTGGCCCGGACGCTCCGGCCGGGGATCACGTTGCCTTCCCACATGAGCGTGGGGATGCCGAGGGCGCGCGCCGCCAGCAGGACCGGGATCGCGACGTAGCCGCCGGTGGTGAAGACCGCGGCGGGCCGGCGTCGGAGCAGCTCCCACAGCGCCTGGGGCACGGACAGCGCCAGCCGGAGCGGATCGAGGACGAGGTGGATGTCGCGCTGGACGGTCCGAAGCGACCGCAGGGCCAGCAGGCGCAGCGGGATCCCGGCTGGCGGGACGAGGCGATCCTCGAGCCCGCGCCGGCCGCCCAGCCAGGCCAGGTCAGGCCTGCCGGGTCGTCGGCGGAGCGAGGTCGCGACGGCGAGCGCCGGGTAGATGTGGCCCCCGGTCCCGCCGGCCGCGATCAGCAGTCGCATCGATCCTCCCGGTCTCTTTCCGGCTTCCGTCGTCATCCTTGGACTCGCCTCGAGGCTCCGGGTCCCGCGTCTCCCTCGAGATCGAGAGGAGGATGCCGGCGGCGGCGAAGCTCACGAGCAACGAGTTGCCGCCGGCGCTGATGAACGGCAGCGTGATGCCGGTCACCGGCACCAGCGCCACGACGACGCCGATGTTGATGAACGCCTGATAGCACAGCCAGGCGGTGATCCCCGCCGCGAGCAACGCCCCGAACGTGTCGGGCGCGCGCAGTGCGGTTCGAATCCCCGCATACGCCAGGAGCACGAACAGGCCGATGACGATCGCGGCCCCGACGAACCCGAACTCCTCGCCGATGATCGCGAAGATGTAGTCGTTCCAGGCGTTGGGCAGGTACAGGCCGCCCGCCAGCTTGCTCTCCCCCAGCCCACTCCCGAAGATGCCACCGAGCCCGAGGGCGAGGAGGCCCTGGATGGTGTGGAAGCCCGCGCCCAACGGGTCCGCCCACGGGTCCATGAACGTCTTGATCCGCTCGAGCTGGTAATCCTTGAGCAGCCAGCTGAGGGCGCCCGTGACGACGAGCATTGCCGCCGTGACGCCGCCGCCGATCAGCACCGCGAAGAGGCGCAGGCTCGCCCCCGCGACGAAGAACATCGTGAAGGCCGTGAGCGTGATGACGATCGTCGTCCCAAGGTCCGGCTCCTTGAAGACGAGCCCGATGACCGGCAGGGCGATGATGAAGAACGGGATCGTGCCGCTCCGGAAGCCGCCGATCGCCTTGCCCTTGTTGGCCATCCAGTGGGCCAGGTACACGATCAGCGCCAGCTTGGCGATCTCGGCCGGATGCACTGCCGGCAGCGGCCCGAGGACCAGCCAGCGGGCGGATCCGCCGACGACGCGACCGAGCGACGGCACGAAGACGAGCGTCAGCAACACCAGGGCGACGAAGTAGCCCGGAACCGACAACAGGCGCAGCCAGCGGTAGTCGATCCGCATGACCACGACCATCGTGAGGATCCCGAGGCTGCCCCAGAAGATCTGGGGCCCGACGATCGCGAACGTGTCATTGCGCGGGCCGACGTAGGCCGACATCGCGGACGACGAGTAGACCATCAGGATCCCGATCGCGGCGAGCGCCACGACGGCCAGGAGGATCGAGTAGTCGGGCTGGTGACGGTCGCGGCGCAGGACCGTGGCGCTGGGTCGCGCCGCCGGACGGGCCGTGGCCGCGGCGCTCTTGCGC
>JBKKDM010000069.1:0-42017 GCA_046707905.1 Candidatus Limnocylindrales bacterium | reverse complement strand
CGCCGCGCGCCCGCGCCGCCCTCGTTCCGGCCTCGCCCGCGGAGCCATTGGCCGCGCGCCCGCCGAGCTGCCGCTCGGCCTCGTCGACGAGGGCCTCGTATGGCGATCGGTCGCGCAGGGGCTGATCGTCGACGAGCTCGCGAACGCCAGTCGCGGCGGGGTCCTCGTTGAGCGCCGCGAGCACGAGCACCTCGGCCAGGAGGTCGGGCCCGGGCGGATCGCCCTCGGCGGGCTTGCCGGCTCGAGCGCCGCCATCGCTGCGGAAATGCCCCCGCCATTCGCGATCCACCTCGGCGATCGCCTGCTCGCCGAGTGCCGAGCCGACGGCGTCGAACGTCGCCGCGAGGTCCGTCCGACCGGCCTCCTGCTCATCCTCGACGAGCCGGTGGAGGGCCGCGTCGAGGGCCGCCAGGGCCGCGACCTCGCCGGCCGAGACCGCGGGCTCGCCATCGCGGTCCCTCGAGACCGTCAGCCTGGCCGCGATCCGACGCGCGGCGTGCGCGTCGGCCGCGTCGAGCGTGCCGTCACGTCCGACGATCGGCTCGAGGCCGTGCTTCCGTCTCGCCGCCCGTGCTAACGGGATCGCCCGCATCGGGCGAAGGATGTCAGACCGCCGCGAGTTCGGGGTTCGTTTCGGCGTTCGAGTCTGCCGCCGCGGATCCTCGCCGGGCGCTGCTCGCGCGCTCGATCGCGCGGCGGAGCAGCTCGAGGCCCGCGGGGTCGAAGTCGTAGCTCCACTGGCGCACGCGCTCGGGCCGCTGGACCTTCTCGTCGAGCTTCTGCGCGATCGCCTCGCGGGACATGAGGATGATGTCGGCCGTCCGATCGACCAGGGTCAGGCGGTCCGCATCGTCGATGGTCGCGGAGACGATCTCGATGCCCTTCGCGCCGGCGATCGCGAGCGTCTCGGCGATGTTGTCCGTGCCCCTGTCCGAGGCGCACACGACTCCGACGCGGGAGCCCTCCGGCAGCGCGGCGATCTCGTGCACGAGCTCCACGTACCCCGGCCCGACGAGCATCGCGACGACCGGCATCCGCCCGCCGACGAGCGCCTGGGCCTCGTCCGCGTGGAAGGTCGTGGTCGCGACGAGGTCGTAGTGGAACTTCTCCAGGCGCTCCGGGATCTCGTCGAGGAGCGTGCCCTCGGCCTCGATCTGACCGGTGAACTCGCGGTTCAGGCGCTCGGCGTCGTAGCCGGCGTCGGCGGTGGTGCATTCGGCGAAGAGGACGTGGACCTGCTCGCCGGGGCGCTTTCGCTCGGTGGCGGCGGCGTAGGCCGCGGCGGCAACCTCGTCGGGCGTGAAGCCGGCCTGGGCCGCGCGGCGGAGCATCTCGGACACGATCCCGCCGAGGGCCTCGGGACGGCGGCGGCTGGAAGTGCGATCGGCGACGACAGTCCCGGCGCCGTGCCGGCTCGTGACGTAGCCGTTGTCGGCCAGACGGCGGTAGACGGCTCGAATGGTGTTCGGATTGACTCGTAAAGCCGCACCGAGCTCACGGACGGGCCAGAGGCGCTCGCCGGGCTGGAGCCTGCCGGATTCGATCTTGTAGGCGAGCTGCCAGTAGATCTGCGTGGAGATCGGGACGTCGGAATCACGCTCAACGTCGAGGTTCGGGTCGCCGCCTGCGCCCTGCGTCGGTAGTGGGTCCATCGTACCTGTTGACATAGTCTGCTAGTCCAAGTACATTTCGACTTGGCCTAGTTCACTGTACCAAACCGGAGCAAGAAAGGAAGGTCACAAGATGAGTGGCCTCATGTTCATCGGCCTGATCCTGATCGGGATCGTCATTCTCGACGTTCTCGCCCAGCGATATGGCGTCGACTCGCGTTCCGAGTCGCACGACTCCCGATCTCCGGTTCGAGGGATCTCCATCTAGGACCCTCGCTCCTTCGTCATCCTCCAACGTCAGCCCGTGGCGCGCAGGTCGCGGGCTGACGGATTCTCGGGCCGATGTCGAGAGACCGGTCGCCCCGGCCTCGTCCGCGCGGGCCCGCAGCTCGCATCCGATCACCTAGTCGCGTCCTGACTGCTATCTATCGAGCAGCACCGCGACTGGCGCAATTTCGCGGGGGAGCCGGCGTTTTGGGCGCTCTACCAGCCATGGTGCAACTGAGGGAGCGAAACCTGACGCCGGTCCGTGGATATCAGTCGCCTCGGGGCTAGGTGACAGGGAGGGTCGGAAGGTCAGGCTGAAGCGGTTGCGCTGGCCGCAAGCTCGGCTGCGGGGTCCACGGTGACCCGGACGGTGTGGCGGATCGTGGCGCCGAATTGCTCCCCGGGCGTGAGCCGCACGGGCCACGAGAGGAGCAGCGCGCTGCCCTGATAGACGCGCTCGAAGCCGGCCTCGGAGTTCGAGACTGTTTCAATGGGCGCGTGCCAGGCATCCGCGGCGGGGCTGACTTCCGTCGAGACCTCGACGCCGAGCCAGCCGTTGCCCTGGCCGAGCCGATCGACGCCGGCCGCCGCGCCCGAGCCGTCGTGGCTCCCGCGCTCGCCGCCGACCTCCCACCACGCCTCCGGATTTCCGCCGCCACCCAGCATCGTGATCGCGTACTCGACGCCGACGCGGACGTCGAGCGCTTGGAGGCCGAGATTCTCGAGCGAGACTTTCTGCTCGAGGACCGGGTCGAGCCGGCCCCCGGCCAGTCGCAGCTCGGTCGTCGCACGCAGCGGGATCGACACACCATCGACGATGACGGCGCCGTCGCGGGACAGGATCACCGACGAATCGTCGAGGCGCTCGACCCCGAATGGGCTGTCGAAGAAGTCGCCGAGGTCGCCACGGCCGCCGGCGCCCCAGGTCTGTGCCGTCGCGTCGGGCGGGAGGATCCGGATGAGGCCGCTGCGGCGTTCGTAGTCGTCGTAGATCAGGCGATCGGCGAGGCCCGCCTCCTTCACCTGGACCCTCTCATGGATCGACGCTGCCGCCCCCGCGTCAGTGGCCGCCGTGGTGGAGGCTGCATGTGCGAAGGCGCCCGACGCGGATGTTGCCGCTGCGCCCCTTGCCTTTCCCTCGCGCTCGTGGCGCCGTAGCGTCTCGTGGTAGGCCTCAGGGCGGCGCCGCACCACGCCGGTGAGCGCGTGGCGCGCGGCTCGGAGGTCCCACGAACCGATTCCCGCACCCTCGTCCAGCTCGACCACAATGACCTGTCCCTCAGTGGAGAGGCGCAACTCGTCGCGCCCATCGAGGTCGAGATCCAGAATCTCACTCCCGACCTGTGCTCCCGCCGCAGCGTCCGAGAGGTCCTCCGCCGCGATCAGGTGCGAGAGGGTCGCCGCGCGCATGTGGGCGATATAGATCCCGCCGAACAGGCCGTGCCAGTAGCAGTCGTTCGACTGGCCACGGAAGAGGTGGTCGAGCGCGGCCTCGCGCGCCGCCCCCGGCGCCATCGCATCGACCTTGGCGGACGTCCGGAGCATCTGCTTGTGGAGGTCGTTGATCTCGCGGTACTTGACCTGGAAATTCCGCCAGAAGGCGCCGCGGAGCCAGCGCTCCTCCGGGGCCTTGGCATCGCGGGCGCGATGAAGGGCGTCGGCGAACTCGCGGCTCTCATCCGCGGGCAGCGCCCACTCGCCCATCTCCGCGTAGGAGCCCGTTGGGACGTAGACACGCCCGATGGGCGCCCGACCGTCGAGCCAGTCGGAGGGGCGCACGGTCGTCAGCCAGTCGGCGTTGGCCTCGAGGGCCTCGAAGAACTGCTCGACCCAGCGGCCCTTGCCCCAGCAGTGCTCGTACGTGGTGGGCCACGCCCCGAACTTCTCGCCGTCGTCACCCATCGTCCCGACGCGATCACCCGCCTCCGTGGCGGCCTTGCGGAGGTACTCGATGACCTCCTCGACGTCGTGGAAGGGGATCAGGTACCGCAGCCCCTGCTCCGTCCCGAAGACCGTCAGGATCCGGCCCTGGTCGTCCGTGGTGTACGGGCCCCACATCGCGTCCTCGGGGATCGCGGCGGCACGGAAGTGCGAATCGTCGAGGATCGTCCAGCGGTAGCCCGCGGCCGCGAGCGACGTCGGGAGGTCTGGCTCCCAGACCCGCTCCGCGAGCCAGGCGCCGCCTGGTCGCTTGCCGAACGTCGCCTCGACCGTGTCGGCCATCCGCTCCAGTTGGGCCACGCGATCGCGCTCCGGCAGCGACGCGAGGACCGGCTCGTACAGCCCGCCGCCCAGCGCCTCGACCTGCCCGCGCTCCACCAGGGCTCGCAGGTCCCGCACGAACGCCGGGCGCTCCGCACGGAGCCACTCCAGCAACGGCCCCGTGTAGTGCAGCCCGACGCGGACCTTCGGATGCCGGCCCAGCGCCTCGACCATCGGCTTGTAGGCCTGCTCGAAGACCTCCTCGAGGACCCAGCCGAAGTTGCCGATGGGCTGGTGGTTGTGGAGCGTCAGCGCGAGCGAGATCCGCGGCGCCATCAGGACTTGACCTCGGCCTCCGAATCAGCGCTGGCCTTCGCGTCGGCCTCGGCACCAACCTCGATGCCGGCGGCCGGCAGGTACTGCCGCTCGGTGTACTCGTGGAGCATCCGCGTGGTGGAGAACTGCCAGAGCATCGAGGAGATCGATCGTCGCATCCGCTCGATCCAGCGAGCCGGCAGGCCCTTCGCGTCGCGGTCGTAGTACTCGGGCACGACGTCGTTCTCGAGGAGCCGGTACAGGTCCTGGGCATCGGCCCAGTCCTGCGCCGCCTCGTCTGTCGACGGCGAGCGGCCGCCGATCGCCCAGCCATTGGCCTCGTCCCAGCCCTCGTCCCACCAGCCGTCGAGGACGCTGAGGTTCACGACGCCGTTCATGGCGGCTTTCATCCCGGATGTGCCGGACGCCTCCAGCGGGCGTCTGGGATTGTTCAGCCAGACGTCGACACCCTGGACCAGGAAGCGCCCGATGCGCATGTCGTAGTCCTCGAGGATGAAGACCCGACCCCGGAACTCGGGTGCGCGGGTCCGGCCGAAGATCTCCTGGATGACTGCCTGCCCGGGTCGGTCGGCCGGATGGGCCTTGCCGGCGAACACGATCTGGACGGGGCGATCCGCGTTGGAGAGGAGCCGCGCCAGGCGCTCCGTCTCGGTGAAGATCATCCCGGCCCGCTTGTACGTCGCGAAGCGTCGCGCGAAGCCGATCGTCAGAACATCCGGGTCGAGCGCGTCCTCGAGCTCGTGGAGGGCGCGCGGAGCCTCACCGTGCCGGGCGAACTGTGTCCGGAGGCGACCGTGGGCGAAGACCGCCAGCTCGCGCTTCTGGTGGACATGGGCCGACCAGAGCTCGGCCGCCGGGATTCGATCGATGCGCTCCCACCACCGCGTCGCGCTGGTTGATGCGTCGAGGTCGTCCAGGTCCGCGTCGAGGTACCGCTCGAACAGGTCCCGGACCGGCCCGCCGACCCATGTCGGGGGGTGCACGCCGTTCGTGACCGCCTGGATCCCGTGTGGCGCGATGCCATACCAGGTTGCGTTCGCGGTGGTCGCATGGAGCTTGCTGACCGCGTTGGCCCCGTTCGTGAGTCGGAGGCTGAAGGCCGTCATGTCGAATTGGTTCGGATCGTTGTCCGCCCCGCGCCCGATCTCGAGGACTCGCGGGATCGGGACCCCGCCCGTGGTCGGCCGACCATCCCCGTCGAGGAGCGGGCCGGCGACGCGGCGCACCAGCTCCGTGTCGAAACGCTCGTTCCCAGCAGAGACAGGCGTGTGGATCGTGAAGACGCTGTTTCGCGCGACCCGCTGCAGCGCGTCGTCAAGGCTCGTGCCGGCCGCGACGAGCTCCCTGGCCCGTTCCGCGAGGAGGAACGCGGAGTGGCCCTCGTTGAGGTGCCACGCTGCCGGCTCGATCGCCAGGGCCCGCAGTGCACGCACGCCGCCGATTCCAAGGAGCAGCTCCTGGTGGAGGCGCATCTCGCGGCCACGGACGTAGAGGATGTTGGTGATCGGCCGGTCCGCAGCGTCATTGGCCGGGTTGTCGGAGTCGAGGAGCAGGACCGGCACGCGCCCGACCTGGACGGTCCAGACATCAACCTTGACATCGCGCCCGGGCAGCTCGACCGCCACGGTCAGTGGGTCGCCCTGCCGCCCCAGCGCGCGCGTCAGGGGCAGCCTATTGAGGTCGTAGTCGGGATAGCGGTGCTCCTGATGGCCGTCCGCATCGATTGTCTGGCGGAAGTAGCCGTTGCGGTACAGCAGCCCGACGCCGACCAGCGGCAGGGCCATGTCGCTGGCGGCCTTCATGTGATCGCCGGCGAGGACGCCGAGCCCGCCGGAATAGATGCCGAGCGTCTCGTGGAGGCCGTATTCGGCGCAGAAGTAGGCGATCGGACCGTCAAGCTCGCGAGCGTGCTTGCGGTGGAACCAGTGGTCCGCGCCGTTGGCGATGTACCGGTCGAAATCGGCGATGACGCGGTGCGCTTCGGCCATGAACTCGGGGTTGTCCAGCAGCGACGCCCAATCGACCATTCCGGTCAGCACGGGGATCGGGCTGTGAGTCCGGGCCCAGGTGGCGCTGTTGATGCGCGCGAACAGGCCCTTGGCCTTGGGGTGCCAGGTCCAGTAGAGGTTGTAGGCGAGACGCCGCAATCCTTCGAGCTCAGGCGGGACGCGGACATGGCCCGGCGCGGCCGAGGGAATGCGAACGGTGGGCTCCATCCGCGGGAGCATATCGGCCGCCACGGCATCGTGTAAACCGGTTTAGCAACGCAGCCGCGGCTTGTTGGTGCGTTCGTGACTGACAGACACGAATGCGCACGAATCGGCTTCTTGGGCCCTCCACCACGGCCGCTGGGGTCAATTTCGTGTCCCACAGACACGATTGACGCGTCGAAGGGTCGAATTTGGCCCTTCGAGGGCCTGTATCGTGTCTGCTAGACACGAAAGCGACTGCTGGGCCGTGAAACGGCGACATCTCCTGGCGCTTCGTGGAGATTTCGTGACTGTCAGTCACGGCCGGGCTCGGACTGACGGGCGGCCACGCACATGCCTGTGGGGCATCGATCGATGCCGAAAGCCGCGATCTGATGCGCTTCGTCAGTCATTCAATTTCCATGGGACATCGATCGACCGGCGAACTCGCGATTCCGAGCCACTTGGGCGCTTCTACATGCCTGTGAGGCATCAATCGATCCCGCCGACAGGGCCGTATCCTCGGTCGATGCCCACGCCGAAGCCGATGCGGGTCGCGTTCATCGCCGCCGAGTGCGAGCCGTGGGCCAAGACCGGCGGCCTCGCGGATGTGGTGGACGCGCTTGCGCGGGCGCTCGGACAGTGCGCGCTCGGTGTGCCCGATGGGCTCGCGGACCTCGTCGACGTCTACATCCCGAACTACCGCGGCCTGCCGGTTCCGCAGGGCGCCACCGCAGTCCCGCTTCGCATCCCCGACCCGCTGTCGCCGTCCGGCTCGACTGACCTCCGGCTGCTCGTCGCCGAGACACACGGCTACCGGCTGCACGTGGTCGACCACCCGGGCGCCTTCGATCGCGACGGGATGTACGGGCCGCCGGGTGGTGGCGATCACCCGGACAACGCCTGGCGCTTCGCGCTCCTGTGCCGCGCCGCGTTGGAGCACCTCCGCGCCGGTGGCTCGACCGGCGCCCCGCCCGACGTCATCCACATCCACGACTGGCACGCCGGGCCAGTCGCGCTCCTCCGGGACACGGTCTACCGCGACGACCCGGCGATTGGCGGGGCGGCCCTGTTCCTCTCGGTCCACAACCTCGCCTACCACGGCTGGACGCCGCTGCCGCAGGTCGCGGAGCTTGGTCTGGGCGCTTCTGGGATTGCGTCGCTCGGCGTTGGTGACGGGATCGACCTTCTCCGCGCCGGCATCGATCGCGCCGAGCTGGTGAACACCGTGAGCCCCGGCTTCGCCGCGGAGGCGCTGACGCCGGCGTTCGGAATGGGCCTCGACGCCGACCTCCGCGCCAAGGGCGATCGGTTCTTCGGGATCCTGAACGGCCTCGACACCGATCTCTGGGACCCGGCCACCGATGCGGCCCTCCCGGCCACCTACTCGCGCGAGGACCGCAGCGGCAAAGCCGAGTGCCGCCGCGCGCTCCTGGACGAGCTTGGTCTCGATCCGTCGGACGACCGACCGGTGCTTGCGATGATCGGCCGCCTCGATCGCCAGAAGGGCTTCGACCTCCTGGCCGACGCAACCCCCGCGCTCCTCGAGCGCGGGTTCCAACTCGCCGTGCTCGGCACGGGGGCGCCCGATGTTGTCGCCGCGCTTCGCTCGGTCGCCGACTCCGAGGCGGGCCGCGGGCGGATCGCCCTGGTCGACCGCTTCGATCGCGACCTCGCCCGACGGATGTATGCCGGCTCGGATGGGTTCCTGATGCCGTCGCGCTTCGAGCCCTGCGGCACGGGCCAGATGATCGGGCTCCGCTACGGCACGCCTCCGATCGTTCGCGCGACCGGCGGCCTCCGCGACACGGTGGTCGACGAGGATGCGAATCCAGGCGCCGGCACCGGCTTCGTCTTCGTGGGCGAGGATCCGAAGGCGCTTGTCGATGCCTGCCTCAGCTTCGACCGGCACCGCACCGCCGCCGGTGCCGCATGGGAGGCGTTCCTCGACCGCGGAATGTCCGTCGACTTCGACTGGCGCTCATCCTCGGCTCCCGCCTACCTCGACGCCTACCGCCGCGCCATCGACCTCCGGCGCGTGACATCACCTCACTGAGCTCGCGTGCGGGTTTGCGATCCGGCTTCGCACCGGGACGAGGCGCTCCAGGTCCTTCGGACGCTGTTGTCGCGGGGGCCGGTGCCCTACGGGCCGCACCCGGGCGAATGGGACTGGTGGACGTTTCACGCCGATCCGCGCGATCAGCTCGAGACGCTCATCGGGCCGGACGCGGTGGCCGAGATCGCGACCAATCACGGCGAGGTAGCCGCGTTCGGTCTCTCGCCCGAGGACGTGATCGAGCTCGGTCGGACGCGGCTCCCGGGCGTCCGGTTCTCGGTGACCCACGTATCCATGGCGGATCAGGCTCGAGTGAACGCACTCCTGGCGGCCGGGTTCGAGCTCGAGCACCCACCGGCCCCGCTGTTCGAGCGAGCCACCGCCGGGGTTACCCCGATCAAAGTCGACGGCTTCGAGATCCGCCCGATCCGGGGCGAGGAGGAGCATGAGGCGCGAGCCGACGCGGCGCGGCTCGCCTTCGCCTCGACCCTCGATCCCGAGGCACATCGCGCGCGCTACCTGCGCTTCATGCGGTCGCCCGGCTACGCGCCCGAGCGCGACATCGTTGTCGTCGCGCCGGACGGCACCATCGCGTCGTTCGCCATCTACTGGCAGGACGACGCGCTCTCACTCGGCCAGTTCGAACCGGTCGGCACCCACCCAGCCTTCCAACGCCGAGGCCTCGCCCGCGCGGTTCTCCACGAGGGGCTGGCCCGGCTCGCCGCGGCGGGAATCCGGCGGGCGCGCGTCATGACCGGCGGCGCCAACGAAGCCGCCAAGGCCACGTATCTCGCCGCCGGCTTCCGCCTGGTCGACGAGATTGCCGCGTATCGAGCGCCCGCCGCGTTCGGGTCGACGCCGATCGATCCACCGTTCACGCCGCATCCGGACGGTGTGGCCGAGATCGGGATCAATCACGGCAGCACCTTGACGAACACCAGCAGCGGCGTGCGTCGGTTTCCCACGACGGAGCAGCTCGCCTGGGTGGAGCGCGCCGTCGGGTCGGGCGCGAAGGTGACGGGCGGTCGTCGGATGCTCGGCGGGATCACGTCCTCGGTCCATCGCCTGTCGCTCCGCCTAGCCGGCGGCGCGACCACGCAGGTCGTTCTGAAGCGCTACACCGATCCCGATTGGGGTGATACCCGGGCGATGGTCGCGAACGAAGCCGCGGCGTTGACCGCCGTCGAGGCAATGAGCGTCCCGGCGCCTCGCCTGCTCGGCGCGTCACCGGACGGGTCCGAGACCGACGGCATCCCGTCGCTGCTCATGACGCGAGCGCCCGGGCGCGTCTCGCTGACCCCCGCAGACCACGACGCCTGGATCCGCCAGCTCGCCACGCTCCTGCCGCGCTTCCACGAGTCCGCGGAAGGAATCTCCACGCGCGAGCTGCGAGACCTCGATGCCATCGCCGTGCCGGCCTCCGCGCGCCGCCCCGACGTCTGGATGGCCGCGAAGCGGGTGCTGGAGACTGACCGGCCGCCCGGGAAGGCCGTCTTCGTCCATGGCGACTATCAGCACTTCAACATCCTCTGGTCGCGCGGCCGCCTCAGCGCGCTCGTCGACTGGAGCTCGTCGCGGCTCGCGCCACCCGATGTCGACGTCGGGCACTGCCGGCTCAACCTCGCGGTCCTCTACTCCGCCGAGATCGCGGAGCGCTTTCGACACGCCTACGAGGCCGAGGCCGGCCGCCGCGTCGAACCGTGGTGGGACATCCACCAGCTGACCGCCTACAACGAGACCTGGCGCGATTTCATCCCGGTGCAGGTCGCCGGCCGCGCTCCGGTCGATGTCCGGGGAATGACCGACAGAGTGGAGGAGCTGCTCGCCCTGGCGCTCGCACGACTGTGATCCTTCCCAAGATCCGGGATCCGCGGTTCATCACCGTTCGTCGTGGTGGCAGCCTCTCCGACGACGACCATCACCGCCTCGCGCTCTGGGCCGCCGACTGCGCGGACCACGTCCTCCCTCTTTTCGAGGGGGCACGGCGCGACGACGACCGGCCGCGGCGCGCGATCGAGCAGGGCCGGGCGTGGGCACGCGGCGAGGTCTCGTGGTGGGATGCCCGAACGGCGGGCGGCCACGCCAACGCGGCGGCGAGAGTCCTGCGCGGAGCGGCCCGACACGCTGCGTACGCCGCCGGCCAGGCGGCCGCGGTCGGGCATGTTGCGGCGCACGAGCTCGGGGCTGCCGCCTACGCAATCCGAGCGGTCCAAGCGGCCGCGGCCCCGGACCAGCGCGAGACCGCCGGCCGCCGCGAGCGCGACTGGCAGCGCGATCAGCTCCCGCCGGAGATTCGGGACCTCGTCCTCGACGACCAGCGGCTCCGCAACGAGCTCTGCTGGTTCGTCTTCGGGGACTAGCCGATCGCCCGAAGGATCGCGACGAGCGTCGCTTCCGGGAACATCCGCTGCGGTGAGTGCGGGGCACCCTCGATCGTCACGACGTGGTCGGCCTCCAGCTGCCGCTCGATCTCGGGCAGCTTGAAGTCCGGGATGAACCCGCCCGACGACCACTCGCCACGGATCAGCCAGGCGTCGACGCCGGCCGCGCCAGGGTCGCGGAGCGCCGCCATCCCGCCGTCCCAGTCGCCGTTCTTCAGGAGCACGTCGAGCACCAGCTGCGGCGTGAACTCGATCAGCGCCTGGGCCTTCGCCCGGACGTCCCCGTCGGACCACTCGGGGTTCGACGCGCGAACCGCGGTCGTCGCTTCCTCGAGCGTCGCGTAGTCACGCTCGGTCGGCTCCTCGGTGAGGGCCTTGAGTCGGCCGAGCGTCAGGACCGGGGGATCGAGAAGCACCAACGTGCGAGGTCGGAGCCCGGCTGCGGGCACATGGGCCGTGACCATCCCGCCCCAGGAATGGCCGACGACGGCGAGATCCGGCCCGTCGAGCCCGGCCGCCCGAACGAACGCGACGAGCTCGGCGGCCGTATCAGCGAACAGGTGCGACCGTGGCGTCCTGGCGGTTCGTCCGTGCCCGGGCATGTCGACCGCGATCACCCGCCGGCCCGCGGCCGCAAGCGCCGGCCCGACCCGCCACCAGATCCCGGCGTTCGACGTGACGCCATGGACGAGCAGGAGCGGCCGGTCGGAGGGGTCGCCCCAGGAGGTCGTCGGCCAGGTCGTCCCGCCGACCTCGAGCTCGGTCGTCTCGCCGGGTGGTGGCGCGGCCAACGCGGCCGCGACGGCCGGCGGGAGGTCTGCCGCCGTGGCACTCAGAAGCATCGCCGCACGATAGCCTGGCGGGCTACGATGCGAGGCATGGCCAACCAGTTCGTCGTCCAGCTGAAGAACGAGCCCGGGGCGATGGCGATCCTCGCCGAGATCCTCGCGGCGCGCGGCGTCGATCTCCGCGCGATCGGTGGCGGCAGCATCGGCGACAGCGGGCACGTGATCATGACGACCGCCGACGACGACACGACGAAGGCTGTGCTCGAAGAGGGTGGCTACACGTACGTCGAGGGCGAGTCGATCATCGCCGAGGTCGACGACAAGCCGGGCGGGATGGCTCGACTCGCACGCGAGCTGGCCGACGCGGGCGTGAACATCCACGGGCACCTGTTCCTCGGTCGATGGGGCGATCGGGCGATGTTCGCCTTCGTCGTCGATCGCCCGGACGTCGCGAAGCCCATCCTCGAGCGCAAGGGCTAGCGCTTCCGGGAGCGCGCCGCCCCCGACTGGAGACCATCGAGTCGGCAACGCGGTGATCGCCCAGACGAGTGGTGCGTCCGGGACCGCCAACCGCCGACCGTCGCTCGCCGACCGGACCACCTCGTGGCTGCGAGTTCTAGGCCGCTTGGCCAAAAGGAAACGGCGCGCTGCCGCACCGTTTGCAAGGCCTCCGTAGCGTGGCGAATCATCATGCAGGGTGTGGATCGGCACAGTCCTGAGCAGCTCCCAGCGCCCCGCCCGACCCGCCGGCAGATCGCTCGAAGAGGACCTACTGGTACCTCCGGGTGAGTGTCGGTTCGGCATCGGTCGCCGCGAGACTGACCGAAGGGGTCATCCGCGCTTGACAGGTCGTACTTGGGCATTGGGGGGTCCAGCAGGACCCTCGAGGAGGGTCGGTCCATTGCAGCATGCTGCTACGCGCTTTCTCGTCGTCGTCCTGGCGGCATTCATGGCCACCGCATGGATTACGGCGACGCCGAAAACGGCAGCTGCGGTCAGCCCGAATATCGTCATCAGCCAGGTCTTCGGCGGGGGCGGCAATGGCGGCACGACGCCCGCGCCGTACCAGAGCGACTTCATCGAGCTGTACAACCGCGGCGACGCGACGGTCGACGTTTCGACGTGGAGCGTCCAGTACGCCTCGGCGACCGGGTCCACGTGGCAGAGGACCAACCTTTCCGGTTTCATTCCTTCGGGTGCGCACTACCTGATCAAGGAGGCGACGGGTTCGGGCTGCGACGGCGGGGTGACTCCTTGCGGCGTGCCCCTCCCGACTCCTGACGCGACCGGCACCATCCCGATGTCCGCATCCAACGGCAAGGTCGCCCTTGTCAGCAACCAGACGACGATCACCACTGGGACGTTGTGCCCGACGGCGACATCGGTCGACTTCGTCGGCTTCGGGTCGACCGCGAACTGCTTCGAAGGCACGGGCCCAACCTCGCCCTCCCTGGCGAACAACCTCGCTGCGCTCCGGGCGGCCGACGGCGCGACGGACACGGACGACAACGCCGCCGACTTCGCGAACGGGGCGCCGAACCCTCGGAACAACGGCACCGCGCTCACGGTCTCGATCAACGACGTCTCCAGGACCGAACCGACCGGTTCGGAGATGTATGACTTCACTGCCTCCCTGAACGCTGCCGCCCCAGTCGGCGGCGTGACCTTCGACATCGCCACGGCAGACGACAGCGCGACGGTCGCCAACAACGACTACGTCGCACAGTCCCTCGCCGGTCAGTCGATCGCCGAAGGGCTGACCTCCTACACGTTCTCCGTCACGGTCAACGGCGACACGACGCCGGAGCCAGACGAGCAGTTTTTCGTCAACCTCACCAACGTGAGGGGTGCCTCGATTGGCGACAGTCAGGGCATCGGCACGCTCGTCAACGACGACGTCGCGACCAATCCATGCGACGACGCGTTCACCCGGATCTACCAGATTCAGGGGTCCGGCAACATCGCGGCGATCACCGGCACGGTGACCACCGAGGGCATCGTCGTCGGTGATTTCGAAGGCACCGCCGCCGGCTCCGGGTTCTACATCCAGGACCCGAACGGGGACGAGAACGCAGCCACGTCTGACGGCATCTTCGTCCTCACGGGCAACCAGAACCTCGCGAGCGCCGGCGATCTCGTCCGCGTCACGGGCACCGCGCGCGAGCGCTTCCCGAACAACCAAACGGGCTTCGGGCTCACGAGCATTACCGGCGCAGCGAGCCAGACGACCGCCGTTCCCGCTTCAGGCGTCCTCAACTGCGGCACCGGCAGCGTCGCGTCCACTGATGTGACCCTCCCGGCTGCGAATACAACGTTCCTCGAGCGGTATGAGGGCATGAGCGTCAAGCTCCCGCAGAGGCTCGTGATCGCCGAGTACTTCAACTACGACCAGTTCGGCGAGATCGTGCTGGCCCTCCCGCGGGCGGGCGAGACGCGGCCGTTCAATGGCACGGCGATCGACGAGCCCGGCGCCGCTGCGAACGCGCGAATCCTCGCCAACCTCCTCAGCCGAATCACGTTGGACGACGTCCAGTCGGCATCGAATCCGGCGGTCCTCCGGCACCCGAATGGCGCGCCGTTCACCCTTGCCAACCTGTTCCGGGGTGGCGACACGGTCGCGAACACCACCGGCGTCATGGGCTTTGATTTCAACGTCTACCGGATCCTGCCAACGGCAGGCGCCGACTACACGGTCGTGAACCCGCGGCCGGCCACTCCCGACGACGTCGGCGGACGCCTGACCGTCGCGGCGATGAACACCCTCAACTTCTTCATCACTGCTGACATCGTCCCGAACGCGCCCTCGGGCCAGCCCCCGCTCCCGGGCGACAACGTCTGTGGCGGCAACGGCAACCTCGAGTGCCGCGGCTGGGATTCCGACCAGCCCCTGGAGTTCGATCGCCAGCGCGACAAGCTCCTCCAGGCGCTCATCGGGATCGACGCCGACGTGCTCGGGCTCAACGAGCTCGAGAACGGCCCGGCGGACGCCCTCACGGCCGAGAACGGCATCGTTGCCGGTCTCAATGAGCTCCTCGGCGAGGGCACGTATGCGGCGATCGACACCGGGATCATCGGGACCGATGCGATCCGCGTCGGGCTGATCTACAAGCCCGGCACGGTCACGCCCGTCGGCGACTTCAAGGTCCTGACGACCGCGATCGATCCTCGATTCATTGACACCCGGAGCCGGCCGGCCTTGGCCCAGACGTTCGAAGAGATCGGCACCGGCGAGCGCTTCACCGTCGTCGTGAATCACCTCAAGTCAAAGGGTTCGGGCTGCGCCGACATCGGCGACCCCGATCTCGGTGACGGGCAGGGCAACTGCAGCCAGACCCGACGGGCCGCCGCGGAGGCGCTCGTCGACTGGCTCGCCACCGACCCGACCGGCAGCGGCGATCCTGACTTCATGATCGCGGGCGACCTCAACTCGTACGCCAAGGAAGATGCGATCGACGAGATCAAGCAGGGCGCCGACGACCTCGCCAACTCCGGCGACGAGTGGACGAACCTCATCGAGCACTTCAACGGCGCCTACGCCTACTCCTACACGTTCGATGGCCAGGCGGGCTACCTCGATCACTCGCTGGCCAACGCGACGCTGTTCGGCCAGGTCACCGATGCCGCCGAGTGGCACATCAACTCCGACGAGCCTGATGTCATCGACTACGACACCTCGTTCAAGCCCGCCGGCCAGGAAGCCCTCTGGGAAGAGAACCAGTACCGGACCTCGGACCACGATCCGGTGCGTGTCGGGCTGGAGCTCAACGCCCCGCCAACCTTCGCATTCGTCGCCGGCGGCATGTGCTCCACGACCGGCAACGGCGGCTCGTTCCTCGTCAACGTCGACGACCTGCAGACGGACGGCGATGACCTCACGGTCACGCGGACCGGCAACACCAACCCCGCCCTCGTGCCGAACGCGAATGTCGTGATCAGTGGCACGGATCAGCAGACGATCTCGATCACGGCCGCGAACGGCCGGAGCGGCTCCGGCACGCTGACGTTCGAGCTCAGCGACGGCGTGCACATCCTGAGCTTCGAGATCAACGTCAAGGTCGGCACCGACGCCAGTGAGTCGCTTACCGGCACGGCTGGCAACGACCTGCTCGTGGGCGCCCAGGGCATGGACTCGTTGTCCGGCCTCGGCGGCGCCGACGTCCTCTGCGGCGGCAGCGGCACGGATACCCTCGACGGCGGCGACGGGCCTGACACCCTCGAGGGCGACAAGGCCATTGACGCGCTGTCAGGCGGCGCCGGCGCTGACGTCCTCCGGGGTGGGCAGGGCAGCGACAGCCTGCTTGGCGGCACCCAGGCCGACGCGTTCAGCGGCGGCTCCGGGATCGACATCAATGGTGACTTCAATGCCGGCGAGGGAGACACCGCCGACGGCACCTAGCCCCAAGAGGCGTCGGATAGGCCGGCGCGGTCCCCGCGCCGGCGCTTCGATTCCGCCGCGGTTGCCTAGTCGAACGCGAGCTTCGTGCCGCCGAGGGACAGCGCCGTCCTGGTGACGGACGCCTCGCGCTCGAGCCCCATCTCGTCGAACAGCGCGACCGCGCGGCGCAGCACTGGCTCGGCCTCGTCTCGCTGGCCTGCGCCGAGGAGCGTCTCGCCCCAGTTCCGCAGCGTGCGCGCCAGATACGGCCGAGCCCCAAGCTCCTCGAACAGCGTTGCGGCCGCACTCAGATTGGCCTGGGCCTGGTCCACGTCGCCCCGCGCGGCCGCGGCCTCGCCCTGCTTCCAGAGGATCTGCGCCTCGCCGGCTCGATTCCCGATCGAGCGAGCCATCTCCAGGGCGCCCGCCCAGTCCGCATCGTCCGCTCCGCCGAGCTGTACCCGAGCCGAGCCGAGCCAGGCCAGGAGCGTTGGGCGCCAGACGCGCCGGTCGACGACGAGGGAGATGTCCGACCCCCGCTGCAGGACTTCCCGGGCCTCCTCGAACCGGCCCTGCCGCTGCAGCACGTCGCCGAGAATCCAGGAGCTCACCACCATGCACGCCGACGCGCCGGTCTGCTCGGACCGCTCCATGCACTTGCGCGCCAGCGGCGAGGCCGCATCGAGCTCGCCCTTGAGTGAGTGAACGAACCCGGCTGCCATGTCGGCGTCGAGCTGGGCGATGAGGTCACCTTTGGCTGCGATCTCGGTGGCGACCTTCGATGCCGCCTCGGCTTTCTCGAACTCGCCCAGGACCGCCAAACCGATCGCCAGCGCACCTCGGGCGAAGGCCGCGCCGATCGACTCCCAGTGATCATCGAGAAGGGGCAGCGCCTGCTCGAGCGCGGCGACGCCATCGCGGGGCGACCCGGCGAAGACCTGGCCGAGCCCGACGACCGCCATCGGCATCGCGGCGATCGAAGGGTCGCCGATCTCTTCGCCGATCGCGGTCATCCGGTCGAGTGACCGCTTGACCTCGGGAGCGTCCGGCGAAGCACCATCCAACAGCTTGCCCATCGCGATGAGCGTGTGGAGTCGCACGATGAGCGGAATGTCGCCGACAGCCTCGGCCTCCGCGGCCACGGCTTCGAGTGACGACGACGTCTCCTCGGGAGAGAGGAAGCTGTACCCCGCCTCGGCTCGACCGATCTCGATCTGGACGCGGCGCCGGCGCCGCCGGTCCAGCTCCACCGGGTCGGGCGCGGCGCCCGTTCGAGCATCGTCTGCGCCTAGCTCCGCCGACAACGCCGCGGCCCGGTCGAACGCCCCGAATGCCTCCTGGATGGCGTGCTGCCGCAGGGCGTCCTGCGCGCCGGCGAAGTAGTAGTCGATCGCCTTCTCGGGCTGGTCCGCGTGTTCGAAATGCATGGCGAGCACCGGCGCGAGCTCGGCGATCCGCTCCGGGTACAGCGCTTCCAATGCCTCGCCCACCTGGCCGTGCAGCGCCCGCCGTTCCTGCTTCAGGAGCGAGCCGTACGCCGCATCCTGCACGAGCGCATGCCGGAACAGGTACTCGAGCTCCGGGCGCACCGTCGCGAGCTTGATCAGGCCCTTCGACTCGAGGGTCTCGAGCTGGATGTCGCTGGTCATCGCTCGAACGTTCCTCCGGCCACGCGCTCGAGGACGCGCACCGGAAACTGCCGCCCGATGACAGCGGCGATTCGGAGGCTGCGCTTGGCCTCCTCCGGGAGCTGGTCGATCCGCGCGAGAAGGAGGCCATGCAGGTTCTCCGGGATCTCGACGGATGTCACCTCATCGGTGGCGACCCAGCGAGGCCCGCGCGCCACGATCACCCCGCGCTCGATGAGCATCCGGACGACCTCCTCGACGAAGAACGGGTTGCCCTCGGCGCGGGTCAGGATCGATGTCCGGACGGGCTCGGGCAGTGACTCGACCTCGAGCAGGTTCGCGACGAGGGTTCGACTGTCGCGTTCTCCGAGCGGCTCGAGGGTGATCTCCGTCAGCCGATCGCCGAACAGCTCGCGCGCCTGGTCCTTCAGCGCCCAACCGGGCGAGTCGGTCTCCGCGCGCATCGCAGCGAGGAACAGGATCGGCAGCTCGGTCACCAGCGGAATGACGAGCCGGGCGACCTCGATCGACGCTGGGTCGGCCCAGTGGAGGTCTTCGCACACGAGGATGACCGGCCGGTCCGCGGCGAGCCCGCGGAGGAGCCGGATGGTCGCCGCGACATAGCGGCCCTGGAGGACCTCGGGCTGGATCTCCGTCCGAGCCGCTTCGTCCGTCGCGAGCGGAAGGCCCAGGAGGTGCGCGAGGTAAGGCGCCGTGTCCGCGACCTCGCCGCTCGATCCGCCGAGCAGCTCGCGGAGCCGGGACTCGAGGGTGGCGCGGGCATCGCCCCCGGAATCCGCAAACGTGAGGCCGAGGATGGAGCGCACCAGGTCGATGAGCAGGTGGTACGGCAGCCCGCGCCCGTAGGAGACGCACCGCCCCTCGATCCAGGTCGTGGGTGCTCTCTGCGCGGCGATGCCGGTGACGTCGTCGGTCTTCCGCGCCAGCGCGACCTCTCGCAGCTCGGCAAGGAGCCGGCTCTTGCCGATCCCAGGCTCGCCGACGACGAATGCGACGCGCCCGTGACCCTCGCGGACGACATCCAGGAGCGAGGCCAGGCGCTGGAGTGGCTCGTCTCGCCCGACCATGGGGCTGTCGAGCCCGACCGACTCCAGACCTCGCCGCCGGGCCGGCGCGGCTTTCCGCCCGAGCACCCGGAACGCGTGCACGGGCTCGCTCTTGCCTTTGACCTCGATGCCACCGAGGTCCTCGAGATCGAAGGCGTCGCCGGTCAGGCGCCGGTTCATCTCGGTGATGAGGATCTGCCCGGGCTGGGCCGCGGTCTGCATCCGCGCCGCCACATTCACCGCGTCGCCGAGCGCCGTGTACTCGTAGCGCAAGTCCGACCCGACGTTACCGACCATGACCGGCCCGGAGTTGATGCCGGCGCGGATCCGGAAGTCGATGCCGTGGCTGCCCTTGAGCTGCGAGGCGTACTCCTCGGTCGCCTTGATCATGTCGAGCGCGGCCAGGATCGCCCGCTCGGGATCGTCCTCGTGCGCGACCGGAGCGCCGAAGAACGCCAGCAAGGCGTCGCCCTGGAGCTGGGCGATCGTGCCCTCGTATCGGAAAACTGCTCGAGACATGAGGTCGAAGGCCTCATTGATCATCGCCGTCCAGTCCTCGGGGTCCATCTGCTCCGCGAGGGACGTGGAGTTCACGACGTCGGCGAA
The DNA here is from genome assembly GCA_046707905.1 of Candidatus Limnocylindrales bacterium. GTDB lineage: Bacteria > Chloroflexota > Limnocylindria > Limnocylindrales > CSP1-4 > UBA5189. The sequence goes on along the minus strand of JBKKDM010000069.1, from coordinate 22,512 downwards.
GAGCGCGGTGACGGGCTTGCGCTCGCCGGTGAGGCGCGCGGCGCGCATCTTCGTGATCAGCGGCGCGGGCGCCGTCGAGGTCAGCCGGGCGTGGGTCGTGGCATCCACGGGCGAGATGTCGGCGAGCGACTGTCCGCAGTTCGCGCAGAACTTCGCGTCGGACGCGACGCTCGCGTCGCAGCGGGGACAGGAGCGGGCGGGCGACTCCACGATCATCGGGCGGGCATCGTACTCCGACGTGACGGGGAGGCCCCTCGCCGGTTTGGTTCCCGGCCGGCGGCGGACCCGCGGCGGCTCTCGGCGGGCCCCGGCGACTAGGGTCGAGCGCTCCTCGAGAGGATCGTGACGCTCGTCCCCGTGATTCGGATCTTGGTCCAGCCGCGGTTGTTGCTCTCGTTCGATTCGCGGAAGACGCCCCCCGTCTCCCACGGCGGATCGGCGATGACCTTGATCTTGTACTCGCCGTTCGGAAGCCCGGTGATGTCGACCCACTGGTGGGCGATCGTCTGGCGGTAGACGTCCGCCCAGCGAACGGAGATGCCCATGGGGACGCGACCGTTCGGCGCGGGCTGGCAGACATAGTGGTCGGGGTCGAACGTCGTCCCGGCGGTCGACCCGTACCGGTAGCTGTCGAGGAAGCAGAACCCGATCTTCTTCATTGTCTTCAGGGTGGTGTTGCCGTCCGGCGTCTGGATCTTTGCGACCGTCAGGCCTTGAACGTGGAAATGGTTGTGGCCGTCGCCGCCCCAGAACATCGTTGCCGGCGTGTCCCGCTCGACCCATGTGCCGTCGGTCTGCATGATCCGCTGTCGGACGAGAAGGCTGTCGCCGACCTTCGCGGTCCCGTCCTCGTCGTAGCCGTAGAGGCGGAATGGCCCCTGGCCGATGTTGGCGATGATCGTCGTGAAGCGGAGCCGCTTCTGGCCGTCGCTGCGGACGATGATCTTGAACTCGTACGGCGCGACCACCGCGAGGTCGGGAAGATTCTCGGTGACCGCGGCGCTGGCGAGGTTGATCGCAGGCCCCACGGTCAACGTCAGGACCAGGGCGAGCCAGATCGAAACGCCCCGCGATCGGGTCACGCCTTGCATGATGCCGTGTCGGAGGCGTCCTGCGAGCCTGACTTTGTGCTGCCCTCGAGCGCGCTGCGCTATGGTCTGAGCGCGCGGGAGTAGCTCAGCTGGCAGAGCACGACCCTTCCAAGGTTGATGTCGCGGGTTCGATCCCCGTCTCCCGCTCCAAACCCTCCCGTACCATCCGCGCGGTGCTGGGACGCGAGCTGCGGGGTCGTGATGCGATCGCCGTCGACCTGGTCGGGGTCGCCGGGCTCTGCGCGTTCCTTCTCGGGCTGACCTGGCTGCAAGGGTCCGAGCAGCTCGGCTTCGACCCGGCGGCGGCCCTCGAGGGCGTCCTCTCGCAGCTCGCGATCACTCTGCCCGCCGCGCTGCTGATCCTCGCTGCCAGCGCGCTCGAGCTCGGCGCGGGCCTCGTCCTGGCGCGGGCCCTGCGGCGACGGCCGTTCGATTCGTACGCCGAGGCGCTCCTCGCGGCGATGGTCGCCGCGGTGCTCAAGGACGCGCTGCTGCTCGGCACCCTCGGAGCGTTTGGCCTGTTCCTCCAGCCCCTGCTGCTCGCCATCGACGTCGCGCTCATGGCCGTGCTGTGGCTGCCGCGAGCCGGCAAGTGGACCCGGCCGCTCCTGCATGCCGGAGGCTGGCGTGATGCGATCGGCGGCATCGGCTCGATCACCCTCGCGGCCCTCGTCGCCGTTGTCTGGGTGGGGCCGGTCGTGCTCCAGCTCGCGAGCCCGGTCGTGCCGTTCGTCGATGTCCTCCCGAACTACGTCGGGCCCGTTGAGCACCTTCGAACCTTCGGCTGGTTCTCACCGCTCGACGCGACCCAGTCGCCGATCATCGGGCCGTCGCGGACGGTCCTCGGGTATGACGGGCTCCTCGGCGCCCTGGCCACGATGACGAATCTCCCCGGCGGCCTCGCGATCGCCGCGTTCATCCTGCCGCAGACGATCCTCGTCGCCGCGGGTGCCCACCGCCTCGCGAACGCTCTTCGCGAAGGAAGGACCCCGATCGGCACCTGGGCCATGCTGGCCTTCGCGCTGAGCCAGCCCTTCGCCCGCCTCGCCGACGCCCGCGGAACCGTCGTCGTCGTCCCGCTGGTGCTCCTTGGGCTTGCCGTGGCCGCGGACCTTCTCCGCCGCGGGCCGAACGAGATCAACTCCGGCGAGCGCGCCGCCGATGCCGATGATCCCTGGCGGATCGGGCGGGGGAGCGTGATCGGCCTTGCGCTGGGCGCCGCGGCGCTCGTCCACCCGGTCATCGGCTTCTTTGCGATCGCCACGGTCGCGATCGCCGCCCTCGTCCGACCGATCGAGCTGGCGCCGGCCGCCTTCGTCGCGACACTCACCGCCGGGCTGATCGCCGTCCCCCAGGCCGCCACGATGGCCGGCCTCTCGCTCCCGACGCTGGCCCTCGGTGCCTGGCTGCCGATCGCGATCCTCACCGGCATCGCGACCGGGATGGCCGTCAACCGAAGCGTGCGCCTCGCCTGGGCCCTCGTCCGGCTCGCAGGGCTCGTCCGCTGGATCGTTCTCGCACTGGCTGTCGCCGGCGTCCTGGTCGCCTTCCTCGCGAACCCCTTCGAGACCGCCCGCCTTCCCGTTGCGTGGGAGCAAGAGTGGAAGCTGATCCTCGAGTCCAGCGGGCTGCTGCTCGTGGTGACAGCCTTCGGGATCGTGCTTGGCAGCCGGGGCGCGCGCTCCGTGCTGGTCCTGGCCGGTCTCGGGGTTGGGATCGGCGCTGTCGCCCTCGTGTCCGTCTTGCCCGGCGATCTCGGCTTCCTCGGCGATGCCCTGCGCTTCGAGGTCCCGAAGACCGTGTACTACTGGCTGTCGATGGTCGCCGCGGCGGGCGCGGCGGCCGCGCTGGCGCACCTCTGGGCCACCGGCCGAATCCCGCTGCTCGCCCGGGCCGGCGCGCTCGCTGCGTTCGTCGTGCTCGCCGCACTGCCGCTGCGCCCGAAGCCCATCGACGCGTATCACCTCGGCGAACACCGCTGGTCCGAGACCTTCGCGATCGACCTCCGCTTCGCCGGCAGCGGCTTCTGGGTCGGATTTCCGGACTCGAGGACCGTCGTCGACGAACCCCGTCAGGCAATCCTCGACGCGCTTCGCGCCGAGATCCAGGCCGGCCGTCTCCGCCATGACACCGAGGTGCTGCACGTCGCGCGGACGTTCCAGCAGTGGGAGTCGACGCCGCTGGGCGTGTTCGACGGGATCTTCGAGACGTCGCTCAGCCTTGCCCCCGAGGTCACCCACCAGACCGTCGGGGGCCGCCTCTACGGCAGCGCGAATCCCGTCGAGCTCCAGGCCGACCTCGAAGCGCGCCTCTCCGGACAGCGCCCGTTCGGGTACGTCGTCCTGGAGCCACGGGGCATGCCGGAAGGCGTCCCGGAGTCCCTCCGGGCCTCGATCGCGGCCGCCGGCTTCCAACTGATCTTCGCGAACGAGCAAGGCGAGATCTTCCAAATCCGCGGCTGACCGGCTGGTACGGACGGGGGATGGTGGCAGGAGGCACCGGCGCCGAGCATCCGGACTGCCCAGCCGATGGTCGGGCCACGCAGCCTGCGCAGCGAGAGCCCGTGGACCGCACAAGCACGACGTTCGAACCCGACGCGCCCGCGACCCGCCCTCCCGTGGCCCCGACTACGAACGGGCCGATCAGCTCTTTCCTGTCGCGGGAAGACGAGGCCGAGCGGACCGTCGTGCGCTCGACCACGTCGGCGCGCCTGGGCTTCCGCGTCAAGAACGACACGTACCTCCTCCTGGCCATCGCGATCGCGATCCCGGTGCTGGTCATGGAGGCTGCCGGGCGTGGCACGACCTCGATCGGGCTGCTCAGCCCGATCGTGTTCGTGGCGTCGCAGCTCTGGCTGGCCACGTTGCGCTCCACGCCGAAATGGCTGCCGACCGCCCGGCTGGCCATGGCCCTCGCCTTCATCGGCAGCGCGAATCTCTGGGGCGACGTCACCGGCACGTGGCCGCTGAGCGCGCTCGCGGTTCCCATCGTCGCCCTCGCCGCTGCCACTGGAGGCCGCGGACCAACGCTCATCGCGGTGGCCGGCATGGGCCTGATCCTCGCGCCGCTGGCCCTCCCCAACCTCGAGACCTTCGCCCGCCAGGAGGTCATCGCGGTCGCGATGGCCGCCGTCGTGGTGGCCATCGGCAGCCGCCGGGTCGTCGCCAGCCTGGAACGGTCCGGCACGCGGTTGCGCATTGCGAATATGCGCGCTCGACGCCGCGCTCGAGAGCTCGCGGCAGTCGAGTCGGTCGGCAGCCTGCTCGCGCGCGAAGGACCGACGGCAGCAACCCTCGACGGCGTGATGGGTCTCCTCGAGACGACCTTTGGCTACCAGTACCCGTCCGTCTACACGTGGGATGGCGCGGTCCTGCAGCTCGGCGCGCAGCGCAACTACCGTTACCCGATCCAGACCCTCACCCCCGATCGGGGAATCCTCGGGCGCGTGGTACGGACCCGGGAGGCGGTGTTCCTTCCCGACGCCCGGAGTGACCCCGAGTTCCTCTCGGCCGATCCCAACGTCGTCAGCGAGATCAGCATCCCGCTCGAGAACGGCGGCGAGCTCCTCGGGGTCCTGAATGTCGAGACGAGCGGTGACCACCGCCTCGACGAGGACGACTTCGCGACGATGCAGATCGTCGCCGACCGACTGTCGGCCTCGCTGGCCCTCGGACGCGAACGCCAAAAGCTCACCGAGCGAGCGGCCCTCCTCGACCGCCTAACGACGTTCGCGACCGTTCTCGGCGCGAGCCTCGACCCCGAGACGATGGACGACGAGGCTGCGCTCGGCGCCAACGTGGTCATCCCGGCAAGCGCGGTGGTGCTGATCAATCGCGACGAGATGAACGAGAAGTTCGTGATCGTCTCCGTCGCCGGCGGCGACCGGTCGATCATCGGCGGCGCGATTCAGCCGGGCGAGGGTGTCAGCGGTCGCGCGATCGTGACCCGGGCGGTCGTCGTGGCCGACCAGATGAAGCGTTCCGAGTTCCCCAAGGCCGTGAGCAACGTCGACCTGCCGGACACCGTCGCCGCGATGTCGGCGCCGATGGTCGTCGGGGACTCGGTCGTCGGCGCCGTGACCTGGATTCGAGGCGACCTGCAGCAGCCGTTCACCGCGCAGGAGCGGGAGATCGCGGCACTGCTGGCCGGTCGGGTCGGGTTTGCGCTGGCGAACGCGCGCCTCCACCAGAAGACCCGCAACGCGGCCATCACAGACCCGCTGACGGGGATCCACAACCGCCGCCACTTCGATGCCGCGGTCGAGCGCGAGGACGCGCTCCGACGACGAATCCCGGCCGAGAAGCGCCGGATGCGTTCCGTGATCCTGTTCGACCTGGACCACTTCGGGCGCGTCAACAAGCAGTACGGCCACCAGGTCGGCGACAAGGTGCTGCGACTCTTCGCGGACACGCTGCGCGCCAGGGCCCGGGCGTCGGACCTCGTCGCGCGCTACGGCGGCGAGGAGTTCGTGGTCATCCTCGACAACGCCAGCAGGGAAGACGCGGCCACGATCGCGGAGACGATTCGAACCGAGTTCGCGAAGCACACGGTCGACACGGGCACGGGTACGGACCTGACCACGACGGTCTCCGCCGGCTGTGCGACGCTCGAGGCCTGGGAGGTCGAGAGCTCGGTCCTCCTGGAACGCGCCGACGTCGCCCTCGCCATGGCCAAGGCCGCCGGCCGCGACAAGGTCGTCACGGCCTAGCTCTCGGCGAGCGGGACGCCCATGACATTGAAGCCGCCGTCGACGTAGATGACCGCGCCGGTGACCGCGCTCGAAAGGTCGGAGGCGAGCCAGACGGCCGTCTTGCCGACGTCCTCGATCGTGATATTCGACCGGAGCGGAGCGACGTCCGCGAACGAGCCGTAGAGCTTCTTGAAGCCGGTGATGCCGGCCGCGGCGAGCGTTCGGACTGGCCCCGCAGAGATCGCGTTGACCCGCACGCCCTCAGGGCCGAGGTCGGCGGCGAGGTAGCGGACGGACGCCTCGAGGGCCGCCTTGGCGACGCCCATCACGTTGTAGTGCGAGACGACCTTCTCCGCGCCGTAGTAGCTCAGCGTCAGCACGGAAGAGCCGGGCCGGAGGAGCGACCGGGCCTCGCGGACCAGGCCGACGAGCGAATACGCCGACACGTCCATCGCGAGCGCGAAGCCGTCGCGCGACGTGTCGACGAAGGTGCCGTCGAGGTCCTCGCGCTTGGCGAAGGCGAGGGCGTGGACGAGCACGTCGATCTGGCCCTGCTCGGCCGCCCACCTCGCCATGACCCGGCGGATGTCCTCGTCCGATTGGACATCGCACGGCTCGACGAAGGTCGACCCGATCGACGTCGCGAGCGGCCGAACGCGTTTCTCGATGAGGCTCTCGACCGACGAGAAGCCGAGCGTCGCGCCCTGCTCGTGGAGCGCCTTCGCGATGCCCCAGGCGATCGAGTGGTCGTTCGCGACCCCGAAGATCAGCGCCTTCCTGCCGTCGAGCAGGCCCATCGGCATCCTCCCTCGCCGGCACCGCCACGGAGGCGCTCCGGCCGGAGGCCGAGCCTACCATCGGGCCGTGCCCCGAACCCCCTCGGCAGACCTCCGCACGGCGCTCGATGGCGTTCGCGCCTTCATCCTCGACGCCGACGGCGTGCTGATGTTCATGGGCGCGCCCATCGAGGGCTCGCCCGAGGCGCTCGTCGAGCTCCGGCGGCGACAGATCCCGTACCGCGTCGTGACGAACTTCTCGTCGGCCCACCGCTCCAGCCTCGCGTCGGCGTTCGGCAAGGCGACCGGACAACACGTCGACGGCGCCGAGATCATCACGGCGGCCTCCGCGGCGGCGGCCCACACGGCCCGCGAACACGCCGGGAGGCCGCTCCTCGTGCTGGCGGCGCCGGACGCGCGCAGGGAGTGGGCCCGCCAGGAGATCTTGTCGCCCGACGAGGCGGACGCGCGATCAGAGCCAGTCGCGGCCGTCGTGATCGGTGATGCCGGCGACGACCTGTCGTTCCGGAACGTCGACATCGCGTTTCGGCAGCTCCGCGCGGGTGCCGAGTTCGTGGCGATGCATCGCAACCCGTGGTGGATGACGCCGAAGGGCTTCACGCTCGATGCCGGCGCCGTCGTCGCCGGGCTGGAGTTCGCGCTCGGGCGGAAGGCGCTGATCTGCGGCAAGCCGTCGCCGGTGGTCTTCCGCCAGGCCCTGGCCGAGCTTCGGGCGGAGGCCGCGCGGCGTGGCGGCCCTCGCCTCCGTGCCGCCGATGTCGTGATGATCGGCGACGATCCCAGGGCCGACCTCGCGGCCGCGCGGCGGGTCGGTCTTCGCGCGATCCTCGTGCTGACGGGGAAGACGACTGGCGAGGAGGCAGCCGCGGCCGGTGTGCCTCGTGGTGAGATCGCGCCAGGCCTCCGGGAGGTCGTCGCGAATCTCGCCTGACGCCCTCGATCCGTCAGCATCGGCCTTGACGCCACCCTGATCCCCCGAATACTGCGAGGCAGGTCGGGCTCGCCGCGCTCGACGCAAGGGTTGGGAGGCTCCGTCCGATGGCCATCGACACGACCACGCCGCGCTCGCGACGCGCGCTGCTCTTCGGAGCGTTGGGAGGCGCGATCGCCACCGCGGCGGCCGTCGCGAGGCCCGCGACGACCCTCGCCGGAGAGGACGGCGACGTCGTCCTCGACGCCAACAACACCGCCGCGGGCACCACCCAGATCGCCGGCACCGCGGACGCTCCGGTGCTGCGTGTCGTGAGCGAGGACAATGTCGGCGCCATCGGCGCCAGCGGGGTGGCGGTCGTCGACATTCCGCCCCCGATCGAGGCGAGCACGGGCCTGTATGGCGTCAGCGGCGCCGGACACGGCGTGTACGGCGCGAGCGACACCGGGATCGGCGTCTACGCCGCGAACAACTCCGCGACCAAGGCGGCGATCGTCGCGGAGGGTGGGCCGGGGACGGCCATGCACGGCCACGCCAACGCCGGGCCCGTGCCGAACTCACCGGCCCTGACCGGCATCTACGGCTCGGCGACCGGCACTGGGGTTGCGATCGCGGCGGATTCGGCCAGCGGGCTGGCCCTTCGCGCGACGAGCTCGGCGAACCACGGCATCAAGGGTCGCGGCCAGGTCGACGGCGTCGTCGGCGAGTCGCCCGGCGGGCGCTCCGGGGTCGTGGGCTACAGCGGCGGCGGCAGCGCGCCCGCAGGTCCCGCAAAGACCGGCGTCTACGGCGAGGCGACCCAGGACACGGCCTCTCGTGGCGTGAGTGGTTTCTCGCTGGCCGGGCAGGGCGTGCGCGGCGAAGCGACGACCGGCCAGGGCGTCCAGGGCATTGCGACCACGGGGCAGGCGATCCGTGGCGACACGACCGGCGGCACGGGCGTGCACGGGCAGGCCACGACGGGCAAGGGCGTTCGGGGCGTCGCCGGCGCGGGCAACGGCGTCGCCGGCGAGGCGACCACGGGCGTCGGCGTTCGCGCGGTGGCGACCACGGGTGTCGCCCTGGCGGTCTCGGGCCGGGCGACGTTCAGCCGCTCCGGCAAGGTGACCGTGCCGATCGGCGTGACCTTCATCGACGTCACGGTTCCGGGCGGCCTCACGACGAGCGCGATCGCGTTTGCGACGTTGCAGTACCTCCGTTCCGGCGTGTACGTGATGGGCGCCCGTCCGAACCACCCGTCGGCCGGGAAGCTGCGGATCTACCTGAGCAAGGCGCTCGCGACCGCGACCCCGGTCGCCTGGTTCGTGATCGGGTAGCTCGGCGGTAAACTGGCGGGACTTGCCCATCGGGCGCCGTGCGCCACTCCCCGTCGAGCTTTCCGAGCACCTGGAGACCCGATGACGACCGAATCCCGCCCGCGCATCAAGATCACCTACGCCACCCTCCGGAACGACAACGAGGAGCTCCACGCCCTGTACGAGCAGGGCGTCGTGGAGGCCCGGGCCGGGCTGGGCGGGCAGCACCAGAACTACATCGATGGGCGCTGGGTCGACGGCGCCGCGGGCACCTTCGAGGTGCGCTCCCCGATCGACCGGGACATCCTCGTCGGGACCTTCGCCAAGGCCGACCGCGAGGACGCGAAGCGAGCCATCGAGGCCGCCCGCCGTGCCGCACCCGCGTGGCGGCACACGCCGTGGGCGGAGCGGGTCGCGATGCTCCGCCGCGCCGCCGAGTTCATCTCGGAGCGCCAGATGCGCTACGGCGCCGACATGGCCTTCGAGGTCGGCAAGAACCGGCTGGAGGCCCTCGGTGAGGTCGAGGAGGCGGCGGACCTGATCCGCTATTACGCCCAGACGGCCGAGGACAACGACTTCTACGACCACCCGCTCGACAACCTCGGGGACGCCGCGGTCCACACCCGCTCCATCCTCCGGCCCCACGGCGTGTTCGCCGTCATCAGCCCCTTCAACTTCCCGATGGCCCTCGCCGCCGGACCTGTTGGTGCCGCGCTCCTGGCCGGCAACACCGTCGTTTACAAGCCCGCCTCGGCGGCGCCGCTCTCCGGCGTGAACCTCATCCACGCGCTGGAGGACGCGGGCCTCCCGGCCGGCGTGGTGAACTTCGTGATGGGCCCCGGCGACACCGTCGGCGACGAGCTCCAGTCGAACCCCGGGATCGACGGCATCGTCTTCACCGGGTCCTACGACGTCGGCATGAAGCTGTACCGGACCTTCTCGTCCACCTGGCCGCGCCCGACGATCGTCGAGATGGGCGGCAAGAACCCCGCGATCGTCAGCCGCAAGGCGGACCTCGAGGAGGCGGCCGAGGGGATCATGCGCAGCGCCTTCGGGTTCGGCGGCCAGAAGTGCTCCGCGAACTCCCGGGTCTACGTCGAGAAGAGCGTCCACGACGACCTCGTTCGGATGCTCGTCGAGAAGACTGAGAAGCTCACGATCGGCGACCCGATCAAGCGCGAGAACTGGCTCGGGCCGATCATCGACCAGAAGGCGGTCGATCGGCACCAGCAGGCGGTCGCCGAGGCCCGACGGGACGGCACGGTCTACATCGGCGGCGAGCACCTCTCGGACGGCGCCCTTGAGCGCGGGTTCTACGTCGAGCCGACGGTCGTCGGCGGCCTCGGCGCGGATCATCGGGTCTTCAAGGACGAGCTGTTCGCGCCGTTCACCTCGATCCAGGCCGTCGACTCGCTCGACGAGGCCCTGACGCTCGCGAATGACACGATCTACGGGCTCACAGCCGGCGTGTACAGCGAGGATCCGGCGGAGGTCGAGCGGTTCCTCGACGAGGTCCACGCCGGCGTCCTGTACGTCAATCGCCGGGCGGGCGCCACGACCGGCGCGTGGCCCGGGGTCCAGGCCTTCGGTGGCTGGAAGGGCTCCGGATCGACCGGCAAGGCCGGGCTCTCGATGTACTACGTCGCCCAGTTCCTGCGGGAGCAGAGCCACACCGTCGTCGACTGAGCGCTCGCTGCGGGGGAAAGTCAGAAATGATGCGAACCATCGTCGCCGGGCTCCTGGTCGTGGCGATCGCGGCGTGCTCGCCGGAGATCGTCTCGAACGCGGGGTCAGGGGATCCGACAGCGCCCTCGACACCGGCCGCCACCGCCGGCGCGTCCGGCTCCCTCGCGCCGACCGTGGAGGTTCCGAGCGTCCCGCCGTCCGTCGCGCCATCGGTGGGTCCCACGCCGACCGCCCCCATCGGGACGCTCAGCATCCTTCCGCCCGGCTCGGCGATCGAGGTACGCATCGCGGAGCTGAACATGCGCAAGAACCCGTCGACGGGCGCCGCCCGGGTCGAGATCCTGGAACGGGGGCAGATCCTGATCGTCTCGCCGTACGACAACGTCTGGTTCGGGGCTGGGCCGGTGAAGAAGAACGGCTACACGTGGTACCCGGTCATGAAGCTCCAGAACGCGACCGACGACGGCAACCTGCCGGCCCTCCCTGAGCGACCGATCCTGATCGGCACGGAGGTCGAGATCGGGTGGATCGCGACCGACAACGGCTCGACGTCGTACGTCACGCAGCTGCCCCCGCGCTGCCCGGTGACCGTCAACCTCGAGAACGTCCAGGCAATGCTCTCCGCCGAGCGCCTCGCCTGCTTCGGCGGCGGCCCGATCGTGCTCGAGGGCACCTACGGCTGTCCCTCGTGCGGCGCAGAGCTGATGGGCGACTTCGAGCCGATCTGGCTCAACTACCCGCAATCGCTCGAGTTCCTCTCGGGCGGCGAATCACCCGACATCGGGTCCGTGATCCTCCGGTTCCCACCCGACGGACCCGACAACCCGGCGCAGGGCTCGATCGTCCGGGTCACGGTCCACGTCGACGACCCGGCGTCCGCCGGCTGCTCCATCCAGATCCAGGACCAGGCGCCCGTCCCGAAGGCCACGGCGATCCTGTATTGCCGCGAGCAGCTCGTGGTCGAGTCGTTCGAGGTCCTCGGGATGGATCCGGACTTCGGGGGCTAGGTCAGGCAAGGATCCGGCGCGTTGGGGCGTAGGTATGGCGACAGAGCCCGCACCCGGAGGGTCCGATGACTCGTTCGATTCGCACCTTCGCAGCCGCTTCGCTCATCACGGTCGCGGGACTCGCGGCCGCGCCGGCGGCCCTGGCCGGCGATCCCTGCTATCACGGCTACTCGATCCCGCCGACCACCACGGCGACGACGACCCTGGTTCGCATGGATCCATGCGCGTTCGTGCCGACGAATGCCCAGGTCGAGCCGGGCTGGACCGTAACGTTCAAGAACCCGTCCGGCGAGGCCCATCTGCTCACGGGTGCGAATGCCGCGTGGGGTGATCGCGACCAGCTGATCGCACCCGGGAAGGCCGTGACCGTCACGTTCGACCAGCCCGGCGTCTATGCGTTCAGCTGCGCGCTCCACCGCGGGATGTCGGGCGCGGTCATCGTCGGCGATCCGAACGCGGCCGCCGGGGCCGCCCCGGTCGCGTCTCCCTCCACAACGGACGACACGGGCGGCGTCGTTGTCGCGGTGGCGATCACGGGACTGGCAGCCTTGGCGGCACTCGGCTGGGCAACGGTGCTCCTCCAGCGCCGTCGACCGAGGACTGCTGCGGAGGCGCCGCGCGTCCCGGTTGCCTGACGCGGGCGACCCTGACCCGGCGGCGGGCTACATCGGGCCCTGTTCGGAGCCCTCCAGGTGAGGCCGCGTCGCCGTCTCGGCCGGTGATCGGGTGGCCTTGCCGCGAAGCGCTTCGCCCTCGATGCCGACGCCGGTCGTCTCGGCCGGAGCGGCGGGGGCTGCGGTCGTCGGAGGGTCGGTCGGCGGGGGACCTGAGCCGCCCGCCGAATCGGTCGGGTCGCCGGTCGGGGCGGATGGATTCTCCCCGCCCGGGGGCAGGTGATCGAGTGGCGCTTGTCGATTGCCGCCGAGGCGGCGGCTGCCTCGAGTTGTCATGTCCGCAGCGTCGCCCGAGGGGCTCGTTCGGAGCGCCAGCGAACCCGCAACCGCTGTTGCAAGGGCATCCCAGAGCGACGAAATGCCCGTGCTAGACTCGCCGACGGTATCCAGTCTGCATACATCCTATGCATCGGCCGCGCGCCGGCCGTGCTCGACCGAGGTGTCCCGGTGGCCCAGACCCTGTCCTCGACTGACCGCGCCTCCGCTGCCGAGCGCGCCGCCCTTCCGATCAGCGGGCGGCCCCTGCCGGACCTGATCACGGAGATCCCGGGGCCGAAGGCCCGCGAGAAGGTCGCGTTCGACGAGACCTGGACCTCGCCGAGCCTGCCCCGCGCCTACCCGATCGTGCCGATTCGGGGCCAGGGCATGGCGATCGAGGACGCCGACGGCAACCTGTTCCTCGACTTCGCCGCCGGCATCGCGGTCAACTCCACGGGCCACGGCCATCCACGCGTCATCGGCGCGATCAAGGAACAGGCCTCCGAGCTTGTCCACTACTCCGCCTCGGACTTCTACGTCCCGATCTATGCCGAGACCGCGAAGGCGATCGCGGACATCGCGCCGATGCAGGGCAAGCTTCGGACCTACCTCGGCAACTCCGGGACCGAGGTCGTCGAAGCCTCCATGAAGCTGGCCCGCCACTACACGGGCCGGCCGTACATCGTCGGGTTCCTGGGCGGCTTCCATGGCCGGACCTACGGCTCGGTGAGCTTGACTGCCTCGAAGGCCAAGTATCACGCCCGCTTCAACCCGCTCCTGCCCGGCGTCTACCACGCGCCGTTCGGCAAGGTCAGCGACCTCAACTGGTTCGACGACGTCCTGTTCAACAACCTGATCCCGGCCGACGAGGTCGCGGCAGTGGTGATCGAGCCGATCCAGGGCGAAGGCGGCTACCTCGTCCCCGAGGACGGGTTCCTCGAGGGGCTCCGGGAGCTCTGCACGAAACACGGGATCCTGCTCGTCGCCGACGAGATCCAGTCCGGCGCCGGCCGGACCGGGAAGATGTGGGCGATCGAGCACTGGAACGTGGAGCCCGACATCCTGCTCGTCGCCAAGGGCATCGCTTCGGGCATGCCGCTCGGGGCGATGGTCGCGCCGGCGCACGTCATGGAGTCGTGGGGTATCGGCGCCCACGGCTCGACCTACGGTGGCAACCCGGTGGCGTGTGCCGCCGCGCTCGCGACCATCGAGCTGCTCCAGGGCGGGCTCATCGACAATGCCGCGGCCCGCGGCGAGCAGGCGATGGCCGGCCTTCGCGACGTCCAGGGCCGCAACGAGGGGACCGTCCTCGACGTTCGCGGGAAGGGCCTGATGATCGGCGTCGAGTTCGCCTCTCCGGAGCTGGCCGAGGCCGTCCAGTGGGAGAGCTTCCAGCGGGGCCTGCTGGTCCTCGAGTGCGGCAAGCAGACCGTCCGGCTGTGCCCACCCCTCGTCGCCTCCGCGTCCGATGTCGACACGGCGGTCCGGATCTTCGGCGAGGCGGTCGCCGAAGCCGCGGGGAACCTGTCAGGAGTTGCCCAGCAGGCCGCCGCGGCCGGGGCTATGCACGACGGCGAGGTCGACGGCTGACCTCTCGCGGATACTCCGCGCGATGAGCGCTTCCGGAACCTCGAAGGTCACCTCGATGCACGACGCCATCGCGGAGCTCGTCCGAGATGGCGACACCGTCGCGATCGAGGGCTTCACGCACCTCATCGGGTTCGCCGCGGGCCACGAGATCATCCGCCAGCGCCGGCGGGACCTGACCCTCGCCCGGCTCACCCCCGACCTCATCTACGACCAGATGATCGCCGCCGGCGTGGCCCGGAAGCTGATCTTCTCGTGGCTCGGGAACCCGGGGGTGGGTGGCCTCGGGGCGATCCGGCGCCGCACGGAGGCTGCGACGAGCGCGCCACCGGCGGAGCTCGCCACGGGGGCGGGCGCCGGAAAGCTGCCCCGCCTCGAGCTCGAGGAGTACAGCCACTTCGGGATGGTCGGGCGGTACACGGCGGGCGCCGCGAACCTCCCGTTCTATCCCCTTCGGAGCTATTTCGAGACCGACCTGCCCAAGGCCAATCCGCTCATTCGCGAGATCGATTCGCCCTACGGCGACGGCAAGGTGTACGCGGTGCCGCCGCTCAAGCCGGACGTCTCGATCGTCCACGCCCAGCGCGCGGATGCGGCCGGCAACACCCAGGTCTGGGGCCTCCTGGGCTGCCAGAAGGAGGCGGCCTTTGCGGCCGACCGGGTCATCGTGGTCGTGGAGGAGCTCGTCTCGGAGGACGTGGTTCGCGCGGACCCGAACCGCACGATCATCCCAGGCCTGATCGTCGACGCGGTCGTGGTCGAGCCGTACGGCGCGCACCCGTCGTACGTCCAGGGCGCGTACGACCGCGACAACCGCTTCTACCTCGAGTGGGACGCCATCACCAAGGACGAGGATGCGCTCCAGGCCTGGCTCCGCGAATGGGTCTACGACCTCGACGGCCGCGCGGCCTACGTGGACAAGCTCGGCGCCGAGCGGATGGCGTCGCTCAAACCCGGGTTGGCACCTTCCGGCTCCGTCGACTACGGGCGCTACGAATGAGGCTCGGTTCCGCAAACTTCGGCGCCCGCTCCCGGAACGCCGGGCGTTCCATAGAACGGAGGGACCCTGCCTCCTCCTTCGGGTGGATCCCCCGGCGTTCCATCGGACGAAGGATGGGCCGCGCACGGTCCATCTGGCAGAGCTGCTCCGACGGATGGAACGTCGGGTGTTCCAGGGACACGAAATGACCCTCTACCCACCCAGAAGGAGCGGCCCCGAGGCGTTCTCGAAGAACGAGATGATGATCGTGGCCGCGGCGCGGGAGCTGGCCGGCCAGGGCGTCTGCTTCGTCGGGGTCGGGCTGCCGAATATCGCCGTCAACCTGGCCCAGCGGACCGTGGCGCCGGAGCTGGAGCTCGTCTACGAGGCCGGAGTGTTCGGGGCCAGGCCGTCCCGCCTGCCGCTCTCGATCGGCGACCCCACGATCGTCACGGGGGCGACCGCGGTGACGAGCATGTTCGAGCTGTTCAGCTTCTACCTCCAGGGTGGGCTGATCGACGTCGGGTTCCTCGGGGCTGCCCAGATCGACCGGTTCGGAAACATCAACACGACGGTCATCGGGCCGTACGACGAGCCCGGGACGCGCTTGCCCGGCTCCGGCGGCGCCTGCGAGATCGCAATCAATGCCCGCCAAGTCTTCGTGATCATGCGGCAGTCGAAGCGGTCGTTCGTCGACTCGATCGACTTCCGGACGTCCGCCGGCAACCTCGGCGGCGCGGAGCAGTCGGACCGGATCCGGCGTGAGCAGGGCTGGCTCGGCCGGGGGCCGTCCGTGGTCGTCACGGACCTCGGCATCTGGCACTTCGGCGACGACGGCGAGATGCGCCTCGACTTGCTCCACCCGGGTGCGACCCTGGACGAGGTCCGGGCGACGGTTGGCTGGGAGCCGAAGATCGCGCCGAATGTCTCGGAGACGCCGGCCCCGACCGGCGACGAGCTGCGACTGATCCGCGAGGAGCTCGACCCCGGAGGCGCCTACACCCGGTAGGCCGCCGTTGAGTCCACCTCGACAACGAAGACCCGGCCCCTTGGGCGGGCGGGGTCTCGGCTGGTGCTGGAGGCGGTGGGAGGGACCGCCTCCCGGCAGTTGTCAGGCAGGGACTGCCTGCCGCTGGAACACGACCTTGCGCTCGCGCTCTTCGACCGTCAGGGCCCGGGAGACCCAGACCAGGCCGAAGCCCGCGATCAGGGCGAAGAACCCGATCCCTGCGAACAGGCCCGCGATCCCAAGCCCGAGCTGGAGGGCGGTGGCGGTGGCCGTCCCGACGCCGAGGCTCGCGATGAGCCCGTGGGCCGTGCCGGTCCAGGCCTGCTCTCGTGCCTTGGCCTCGATCGGGTTGGAGCGGTCGAACGCGCTCCAGTAGCGGCCCGCGACCGGGAACTCGTAGGTCCCAGCCTTGTAGACCGTGCCGTCGGCGGCAGTGACGTCCTCAGGGAGGACGACCGTCTGGACGCCATTGAGGGTGTGATAGCTCACGACGGCCATCTGGTACATGTACTCGCTCGCCGTGTTCACGACCGGGTCATTCGGGTCGAGCTCGGCGGCGTTGACCGGGTACTTCCAGTCGTCGCGCAGGAGCGCCATGATCGACACGGCGCCAGCGGTCTCGCCGCGGTCGAGGAGCTGGCCCTGCTCGTTGTAGCTGAGCGTCACGTTCTGGGCGGCGCTGAGCGCCGCGAGGGAGGTCACGCCCTCCTGGGTCTTCACGAAGGCATATGCCCCGCCGGCGATGAAGCCAATCCCCATCACTGCGAGCACAACGCCCAGGATCTTCATTCGTCCGTACATCGAAGTCTCCCTTTCTCCCTTGATCTGGCGGTTCTTTCCGTCGAGTTCAGGTTCGTCGTTCGAGGGTCCTGCTGGTCATTGCCGAACGGACCGATCGGCAGGCGGTCTGGCACGGTCGTGGAGGGCCATGCGACCCGGGCCGCGCGAACCACGGGGTTCGAAACGCAGCGCCCGGCGGGTTCGTGGTCAGCCGCGGACGATCAGGACCGGGCACGGGACGTGCCGGACGATGTGATCGGAGACGCTGCCGAGGACTGCGCGCTCGACACGCGTGCGGCCGCGGCTCCCGACGATGACGAGATCGACCGCTTCGGCCATCGCGGCCTCGAC
Organism: Candidatus Limnocylindrales bacterium; assembly: GCA_046707905.1. Taxonomy (GTDB): domain Bacteria; phylum Chloroflexota; class Limnocylindria; order Limnocylindrales; family CSP1-4; genus UBA5189. Next base: position 5,377 of record JBKKDM010000069.1, on the reverse strand, counting down.
GATGGCGGGACCTGGGTCACCTTGCCAGACGAGGAACGAGACCTTCACGCCGGCGCCTTGGCCACGCACCACGAGGGACTGCGCCGCCGTCTCGCGGGCGGCGCGGCGCTGGTCCATGCGCTGAGCTAGGCGCTCCGGCGCGTGCTTCTGGGCGCCGTCGATGACGCTCACCGCGAGGAGGGTGGCGCCCAGGTCGCGCGCAAGGAAGATGGCCTGGTCCTCGGCACCTTCCGAGGCCGACGAGAGGTCGGTTGCCAGCAGGATCCGGCGGATCCGGCGCGAAGCCGCGTCGTCAAGGCGCGCCGATCGTGCGACCGTTGCGACGGCGCCGAGGCCTCGTAGTGCGATCACAGAATCCGGCAGATGAGTGCCGTCGAACCAGCGGCAGCGGCCGCGGCCAGGACCGGCCCACTGGCCGGGCTGGCTGCCCGGGCCGAGGTCGGATCCTGGACGACGAGCGCCGTGACCATCCCGAACATCCCGTCGCGACCCTCGGCGTGAGGGAGGATGTGGCAGTGGAATGCCCAGGCGCCCGGTTCATCGCAGTCCACGACGACATCCCATCGCTCACCGGGGTTGACCCCGAGCGTGTCGCAGGTGAACGCAGCAGGGCCGAGCTCGTAGCCGTCGCGCGCAACCACCCGCATCGGCATCCCGTGGAGGTGCCAGGGATGCATCATCACGCCCTCGTTCATGAAGCGGATGAGGATCCTGTCGCCGAGGTTCGCGACGATCGGCGCCGTGGCCGGGAATCCCCTGCCATTGATCGTGAACCCACCGAGCGAGTCGTTTGAGATCCAGACGATGTCCTGGTTCACGCCGTACTTGCGCTCGACCCGGTCGGCCTCCGCTCGTGGATGGACGATGAACGCGCCGAGGAGCCCCCGTCCGACCTGGTCGGTCGCGTTGTGGTGTGAGTGGTACATGTGCGAGCCGGTCGTCCGAGCCGTGAACTCGTAGGCGAACGACTCACCGGGCTCGATCGGATCCTGCGTGATGTGCGGGACACCATCCATCGCGTTCGGGAGCCGCTGGCCATGGAAGTGGATGCCCGTCGACTCGTCCAGGTTGTTCGTGAAGACCGCCCGGATCCGGTCGCCTTCGACGATGTCGATCCGCGGGCCAGGCCAGGTGCCGTTGAAGCCGAGGGCGTCGATCGGGTCCTTCTGCGCGTCGATCCGGTGCTTGATGGGGTCGATGGTCAGCTCATAGACCTTCGTATCACCGTCAAGCCGGGGCTCGATCGGCTGGTTGCCCTGGCCCTCCAGCGCGGCGCTCTCCCCATCGAGAAAGCGCTTCACGACCGCGAGCGCGGCGGCGTCATGGTCGGCCATCCCCGGCGTCGGAACCGGACTCGTCGCGTCCGGCCCGTGGCTCATGCCCGCGACCGGTGATCCCGGGGCGTTGCTCGAGCCGGCTTCTGGCATCGCTGTCGGTGGCGGCGGCCCGTAGGTCCACGCCGGCGCACCGATCCCCGTCGGCGTGCAGGCAGCCAGACCGGCGGCGGCGAGGCCGCCACCGGCGAGGACGGCGCCCCGCAGGAAACGGCGGCGGCTGAAGTCCGTATCGACGGGCATGGCGGGCTGTCGTTCAGGCATATGGGAATGGTCGCGGCACATTCCGGCGAGACAAAGTGACCTCCGGCCTGAATCCGAGGGGCCATCGGGCCCGCTGATGGGCCCTGACCCGCTGGTAGGCTCACCGCCGGTGAACGTCGAGGCCCTGCGATCAGATCGAGCCCTCCATGCCCTTGACCGTGCCACGCGTGCCATCGCCGGCGAGCTGGAGGCGGACCGAGTCCTGCAGCTGATCGTGGACTCAGTCCGCGACCTGGTCGGCGCCCACTACGCAGCCCTCGGGACATTCGATTCGAACGGGCGAATCGAACTGTTCATCACCAGCGGCATGTCCGAGGATCTCCGAACCAGAATCGGGCCCTTGCCGCAGGGCCACGGCCTCCTCGGCACGATCATCCGCGACGGTGCGACGCTCCGGATCCCGGACATTTCGAAGCACCTCGAGTCCGTCGGCTTCCCGGCCCACCACCCGCCGATGGGGTCGCTCCTCGGCGTGCCGATCCGAGCTGGCCGGAGGATCGTCGGGAACTTCTACCTGACCGAGAAGGAAGGCGCGGGGGAGTTCGGCGCCGACGACCAGGAGCTGGTCGAGATGTTCGCCGGACACGCCGGGATCGCCATCCAGAACGCGCGGCTCCACCAGGAGGTCCAGGACCTCGCCGTCGTCGGCGAGCGGCTGCGGATCAGCCGTGACCTCCATGACGGCATCATCCAGAGCATCTACGCCGTGAGCCTGTCGCTCGAGGACGCCGTCGAGGGGATCAAGACGGATCCGGGAGCTGCTTCCGACCGCGTCGACCGGGCGATTGACCGACTTCACACGACCATCGCGGACATCCGGACATTCATCGTCGGCCTCGGCCCGGGAACCGGAATCGGGCTCGCCGAGGCCCTCGACTCGATGGCCCGTGAGCTGCTCGGGGGCTCGACGATCGCCCTGGAATCCGACCTCAGCGGCGCCACGGTGGTCGAGCATCGCCTGCCGCCCGAGGGTATCCACGAGATCGTCCAGATCGCCCGCGAGGCCCTGTCGAATGTCGCCCGGCACAGCGGCGCGACCAACGCGCTGGTGCGACTGTCGGCGGACCGCGGAGGCGCGGCACTCCTCGTCGAGGACGACGGTGCGGGGTTCGATCCGAGCGTGCGCCACGGCAGCGGCCATATCGGCCTCGCGAACCTGCGAGACCGCGCGGCCGCCCTGGGCGGCGACCTGAAAATCGAGAGCGGCGGCGATTCGGGCACTCGTATCATCGTGCGCGTCCCATTCCGCGACCCGGAGAGCCGAGCTTGACGCCAGATCCTGCCGCACCGCCGACCCGGCTTCGTCTCCTCATCGTCGACGACCACGAGGTCGTCCGGCAGGGCCTCGTCGCGCTCCTCGACCGGCGCGAAGGCTTCGAGGTCGTCGCCGAGGCGGGCTCCGTCGCGGAGGCGGTCGAGCAGGCCCGCAAGTTCGAGCCGGACGTGGTCATCATGGACGTTCGCCTGCCGGACGGGTCGGGGATCGAGGCCTGCCGCGAGATCCGGGCGGACCTCCCCGGGACCCGGGTCGTGATGCTGACCTCCTATCCCGATGAGGAGGCGGTTCTGTCCGCCATCGTCGCCGGAGCGGCCGGCTACCTCCTCAAGCAGATCCGGGCCCGGGACCTCGTTGCCGGCCTTGAGGCTGTGGGCCGGGGCGAGTCGCTGCTGGATCCCGCCGTCACGGAGAAGGTCCTCGAGCGGGTGCGCCGGATCGCGACCGGCGGCCCGATGGACGAGCTGGCCCAGCTGACGTCGCAGGAGCAGAAGATCCTCGCACTGGTCGCTGAGGGCAAGACCAACAAGGAGATCGCAGCGGAGATTTTCCTCTCGGACAAGACCGTCAAGAACTACGTGAGCTCGATCCTCTCCAAGCTGAACCTCGAGCGGCGTGCCCAGGCCGCCGCCTACGTCGCCAGGCACCGCGTTCCGCGCAGTCCTGACTGAGCCCCGCGGAACGCCCCGGGAGGGCCGAGCGGCCCCCATGGAAGGGTCCGTGCGGCAGGCTCTGACCACGGCTCGCCGCCGTACGGTTGCGGCCGACAAGGAGGCACGGAACATGCAGACCGCAACGAACAAGGCGCCGGACGCGCTCGTCTGGCTGGACCGCTCACACGCCCTCGTCGCGCGCGCTTACGACGGGAAAACGTTGGTGACCGAGATCGATCGCCAGCTCGATGCCGAGCCGGCGTTCCTCCTTCGCGTGGCGCGAGAGGCTGCCGAGTGCGACCGGCTCGTCGTCATGGGGCCGGACGCCTCGAGGATCGCCTTCGAGCGCGAGTACGTGGCGCTCTACAAGCGCCCCGACCGGCTGGTGGATGCCGGGATGGAGATCGAGCCCGCGCCTCGCGAGCTCATCGATCGGCTCCGCTTCCTGGCGCCGCCGGTGTCCACCTGAGCCTCTCCGAGCCCCGTCCGCGCCCTCGCCGTTGATGCGCATCGTCACGACCGCCGAGGCTGTCGCCGGCATACGATCGGGAGACCAGCTCTATCTCCATGGCGCCGCAGCGACGCCGTCGGTCCTCCTCGACGCTCTCGTCGCGCGCGCACCGGAGCTGCGAGATGTCAGCGTCGTCCACCTTCACGCGGAGGGCCCCGGGCCCCACCTCGCGCCCGAGATGGCACCGCACTTTCGACATCGTGCCTTGTTCGTGGGCCCAAATGCGCGGGCGGCGGTGAACGAGGGCCGCGCCGACTACGTGCCCGCGTTCCTCTCCGATGTCCCCAGGCTGTTCGAGAGCGGCATGCTGCTGCTCGATCACGTCCTGGTGAATGCCACGCCCCCGGACGCGCACGGATTCTGCTCGCTCGGGACCAGCGTGGAGGCGATGCATGCCGCGGTCCGAGCCGGCAGGAACGTCATCGCCCAGTTCAACCGGGCCGTACCCAGAACGCTTGGGGACAGCTTCATCCATGTCGACGACATCGAGCTCGCCATCGAGTGCGAAGCCCCCCTGTACGAGCATCACCTCGCGGCCATCGGTCCTGTCGAGCGGGAGATCGGAGCGTTCGTCGCGGACCTCGTCCCCGACGGCGCGACGATTCAGATGGGAATCGGGGCAATCCCGGCCGCCGTGGGCGCGGCGCTCGTCGGGAAGCGCGACCTCGGCGTCCATACCGAGATGTTCACGGACACCGTCGTCGACCTCGTCGAGGCCGGTGTCATAAACGGCAGCCGCAAGGAGCGCAACCGCGGGAAGATCGTGGCCGCGTTCATGATGGGGAGCCGCCGCCTCTACGACTTCGCGGACGACAACCCGATGGTCGAGATGCGGTCCGTCGATTTCACCAACGACACGTCGGTGATCCGGACGTTCGATCGGATGACCGCGATCAACTCGGCGATCGAGATCGACCTGACCGGGCAGATCGTCGCCGACTCCATCGGCCACGCGATGTATTCCGGCGTCGGTGGGCAGATGGACTTCATCCGGGGCGCCTCCCTGGCTGCCGATGGTCGGGCGATCATCGCCCTGCCCGCGACGCCGTTGATGGAACGCGGTCGCGGATCGTCGGGGCTCTCCAGGAGGGCGCGGGGGTGGTCACGACCCGGGCCCATGCGCGGACCGTCGTCACCGAATTCGGCATTGCCGAGCTGTGGGGCAGGTCGCTCCGGGAGCGCGCGAAGGCGCTGATCGCCATCGCGGCACCCGCCTTCCGCGCCGACCTCGAGGTGGAAGCAAGGCGCCGCCACCTCCTCTAGGGCATTGAAGACTTCGATCGGCCGGTACGCGGGGCCTATCATCCCGGCGGATGTCGAACGTCTTTCGCCGATCGAG